>JBCQTG010000013.1:0-39726 GCA_047178765.1 Rikenellaceae bacterium
TAAGGTGACCTTCTTCAGCCGCACTCGCCAGCAGCTTTGGACTAAGGGTGAGACCAGCGGTCACTACCTAAATATAGTAAGCATCGCACCCGATTGCGACTTCGATACCTTATTAATAAGGGTTATCCCAATCGGTCCAACATGCCACACAGGGGCAAGAAGCTGCTTCTACCAGAGCGGTGATACTACCGAGGGGTTCATCCGCATATTGCAGTCGGTGATCCAGCAGCGCCACAAAGAGATGCCACAGGGTTCATACACCACCAAACTGTTCAACAAGGGTGTAGGCAAGATCTCACAAAAGGTTGGTGAAGAGGCGGTTGAGACAATCATCGAGGCTTCGGCAGGCAACTACGACGCTATGGTTCCCGAGGCGGCAGATCTGATCTACCACCTACTAGTTCTGCTTGAGGCGACAGGCAAATCGATTGCCGACCTAGAGGATGAGCTAACAAAGAGACATTCATAAATAATAATTAATAGACAGAAAAATGGCTACAACAGCTGACATTAAAAACGGTATGTGCATCGAGCTAGATGGCAAAACATATCAGATCGTTGAGTTTCAACACGTTAAACCCGGAAAAGGACCCGCTTTCGTACGTACAAAGCTAAAGAATTTGGAGAACGCTAGGGTTGTTGATAACACCTTCTCAGCAGGATCGAAGATTGAGATCGTTCGTATCGAGCGTCGTCCCTATCAGTTCACCTATGAGGATGATTTGGGTGCGCACTTCATGCACACCGAGACCTTCGAGGAGATCAATATCGATAAGAATCTTATCAACAACTACGACTTGATGGCTGATGGACAGATCGTTGAGGTTATGTTCCACACCGACAAGGAGATGGTTCTATCTGCTGAGCTACCTCCGATTGTTGATATGGAGGTTACCTACACAGAGCCGGGAATCAAGGGTGACACAGCATCGTCAAGCTCATTGAAACCAGCAACAGTAGATACAGGAGCGACAGTTAAGGTACCTCTATTTATCAATATCGGCGATAAGATCCGTGTTGATACACGTACTCGCGAGTACTACGAGAGGATTAAGTAGGCTAGATGATCGGGGGGATCTCCTCCGATCTGTCATGCAGAGCGAAGCGAAGTATCTCGCAAGGTCTATAGTAGATCTTGCGAGATACTTCGCTTCGCTCTGCATGACACCAAAATCTCACACTACCTAAAAGTAGGTATATTGAACCCAAAACTTGCATCGTTTATTAAAATAATTTATATTTGCCGCAGCATTTAGTTATTAAGCATATACATTAAATTTTTTATAAAACAATGAAAAAACTTTTTCTATTTTCGCTCATGACTCTCGTTGCGATGGCTTCAGCTGTTGCAGCAGATAATAATGAGTTCTATGTTCGCGGACACGTTGTCAACGCAACAAATGGAGACCACCTTCCATTCGCAACTGTTCAGGTTGTAGGAACAATGGAGGGAACAGCAGCAGATGCTACTGGTCACTTCACACTTAACGGAATGCAGCCCGGTAAGCAGCAACTTAAGGTATCACTTGTAGGTTATGCACCTCAGACACAGGATGTAACTGTCGCTACAGGTAGCGGTAGTGTTGACTTGACATTCAAACTAGAGGAGGATGCTTTGGCAATGGAGCAGGTTGTCGTATCGGGTAACCGTACTCAGACAACACGTATGAATAGCCCTACCGTAGTATCGGTAATGACTAGCGAGTTGTTCGAGGAGGTTGGCGCACCTACATTGGCTGATGGTTTGACATATCAGTCGGGAGTACGTGTTGACAACAACTGCCAGAACTGTGGATTTACTCAGGTTCGTATCAACGGTTTGGAGGGTCCATACTCACAAATTCTTATTAACTCACGTCCATTGTTTACTGCCTTGACAGGAGTATATGGACTTGAGGCTATGCCAGCAAGTATGATCGACCGTGTAGAGGTTGTACGTGGTGGTGGATCGGCATTGTTCGGTGCATCGGCAATTGGTGGTACAATCAACGTTATCACAAAGACCCCAACAGCAAACTCTGGTGAGATTGCACACTCTCTTACAAGCATGGGTGATGGAGCGTTGGATAACAACACTACAGCAAACGTTTCGTTGGTATCGAAGAACAACCGTGCAGGAATGATCCTTTACGCTCAGAATCGTAAGCGTGATGCTTGGGATGCTAATGATGATGGTTTCACTGAAATCGCTGAGTTGGAGACTAAGGTTATGGGTCTTAGCACATTCTTCAAGATCAATGACTACTCTAAGTTGACTCTCAACTACGATGGTATCTACGACAACCGCCGTGGAGGTAACTTGTTGGATGAGCCATTTCAGTACGCTGAGATTGCTGAGTCTGCAAGCCACACTATCAACTCAGGAGGTATCAACTACGATTTGATCTCGCGCAACTACGATCGTAAGTTCAACATCTACACCTCTGCTATGCACACTAAACGTGATAGCTACTATGGTGGTGCTGATTATTACTATGATGACAAGGGAAATGTTGACTATACTCAACTTCTCGATTCATACGGCGGTCAGGGACTAACAACAGACCTTACAGTAGTTACTGGTTCTCAGTTCACACAGACATTCAATAACTTCCCTATTATGCCATTCGAGCTTGTAGCTGGTCTAGAGCATACATATAACGCATTGGAGGATACTTTGTACGACGAAGCAGAGTTTGTTGGCAATCGTGAGGCTACAACAAATCAGGATATAAATATCTATAGTGGATATGCTCAGGGAGAGTGGAAGAACGACAAGTTCGGTCTATTGGCTGGTGTACGTGCAGATAAGCACTCATTGGTTGACAATGTGATCTTCTCACCTCGTGTAAACTTACGCTATAACCCAACTAAGGGTGTTAACCTACGTGCGACATACTCAACAGGTTTCCGCGCACCACAGATCTTCGATGAGGACCTTCACATCGAGATCGTTAACCAGACACCTACAAAGATCACTAACGATGATGATCTTACAGAGGAGAAGTCTCGTAGCTTCACTATTTCAGCTGACATCTACAAGAACTTCGGCAAGCTATCTACTAACTTCTTGGTAGAGGGATTCCACACTACATTGCTCGATGCCTTCTCATTAGAGGATAGAACAACTGAGGATGATGACATTAACCTTTGGGTTCGTACAAACTCATCTGGAGCTAAGGTATTCGGAGGAACATTCGAGGCTCGTGCAGCGGTTGCAAATGTATTCGACTTCCAAGCAGGTATGACTATTCAGCGTAGTGAGTACGATGAGGCTCAGGACTACGGAAATGAGGATGAGGATCAGGTGTTGATGGAGAAGACTATCCTTCGTTCACCAGATATGTATGGTTACATGACATTGAACGTGCCATTCTGCAAGAGGTGGAACCTCGGTGTTACAGGAACATTCACTGGTAAGATGCTTGTTCTTCATGAGGCTCAGGAGATTGTCTATGACGGAGATATAATTGAGGGTAACGAGATCATCGAGTCAAATCCATTCGCTGATATTAACCTTAAGTTGAGCTATGACTTCACCGTTGCAAAGTCGGTTAGAATGAGCGTATATGCTACTGTTCAGAATCTATTCAACTCATATCAAGACGACTTCGATTCTGGTGTAACACGTGACCCCGGTTACGTCTACGGACCTATGAACCCACGTCGTTGGGGCGGAGGTGTTAAGTTGATGTTCTAACATAGGCAAACAAGCATCAAGAGCTATCTCCAACGGGTATAGTTGCCAACCCGCAGAGCTAGCGAGAGAGTTAGTTAATCCTCAGTAATTTAGATTCAAGCAGTTTGATCTAAATTACTGAGGATTAAATTTTGTAACTACACGCACAATGACCCATGAGGGCATACGAAAAAGCGAGTCTACCTTTTCGATAGACTCGCTTCCCTCTGTGGGAGTTGAGGGATTCGAACCCCCGACCCTCTGCTTGTAAGGCAGATGCTCTGAACCAGCTGAGCTAAACTCCCAAAATGTGCGCCTGAACAAGGACTTGAACCTAGGACCCCATGATTAACAGTCATGTGCTCTAACCAACTGAGCTATTCAGGCTTACTCACCAACTCGATCTGTCAACCTCCTGCCTTTCCCCTTAAGTTAACCCCATTGGTCAGCCTCATGGTCAGCCTCTCGGTCAGCCTCTTGTTGTTTGGTGATGCAAATATAGGGCGAAAAAAATTAATACGCAAACTTTTTCGTGTTTTTTTGCATTTTTTTTGCAGATTAATTAACTTTGTCTCCTGATGTTAAACTATACACATATGCGATTATGAGATTTATTTTATTGATTATAAATTTATTAGCTGTAAATATTGCCGCTGCCAACCAATATCTGCAATTTAAAGAGTTGACATGGGATTTTGGAACGATTGAAGAGACCGGAGGTAAGGTTACACACATCTTCGATATTGAAAATGGCAGCGACACGCCCGTTGTTATACATGGGGTGAGCGCTTCATGCGGCTGTACCGTCCCTACATATAGCCGCAAGCCAATCATGGGGGGCGAGAAAAGCACGATCACAATCACATTTGACCCCCTCTATCGACCCGGACGATTTGTCAAGGAGATTTATGTCTACCTATCCGACAGAGAGGAGCCTGTAGAGTTGAAGATTATGGGGGTGGTCAATGAGCGCGAGTTGAGCATCGAGGAGCGCTACCCCTTTAAGATTGGCGAGCAGGTTAGGATTGGCACTCTACACGCAACGATCAGAGGGGTTAAGAAGGGGGAGAGTGTAATGACAGCCGTTGAGTATATCAATATCTCCAATTCAGATATTGACATTGAGTTTATCCCCCGACGCAAAGGGGAGGATCTGCTAATCAATTATAGCCGACACCTAAAGTCAAACAAAAGCGTCACGATGAGCCTAGGCTACGACCGCCCAGAGCAGCTAGAGGCGGGAGAGATACTTCGAGACACGGTGGATATATATGTAAACGGGGTGCTATCGGATAGGGTGCTATATATTATGGGTCGACAGAGCAGGTAATTCAAAGGCGGATCTTTTGGGGTATAGCCCCTCTAGAAAGGCTCTAACAACCTCTCGGTCATCAGATGTCGCAAACTCATTATCATTAACACATATCATTGCGGGGTTATAGAGCCTCAATCGCAACCTATCAAAGGAGGATAGAGGCAGGTTCACAACCATTGATTCAACACCCGTAGAGGGGCATAATAACCGTTTTAGAGCCTTTAAGTAGACCCCCTCACGCACATCAATAGCCTCAGCACGACCAGTCGCCAAAGCGTAGAGAGAGAATAGATGTCGCTGCATATCATTTGGCGAGCGGAATCGACTCTTCATCGACTCATCAACCCACTCGGAGTAGCACTCTAGCGCCTCCTTAATTACACTCTTTGAGTAAATATCGATATTATGGTGTGGAGAGAGATGGCGCAACTCACCGCCCATCTTCACATTGAAGTCTCTATATATAGCCTCATTGACCCTCGCAATTGTCGTTAGATAGGTCGATTTAGAGATCTGCTCCGCACTCTCCTTTGAGGTCTTAAAACGACCCCTCATCAACCCCTCTGCCGTAATAAAGGTATCGGGCTTAACCTCTCGGCAAAGGAGCATATCATCATTAGCGTAGAGGAAATACTCTGATAGCCCCTCAATATTCGCCAACCCCAGCTCAACAACAGTGGAGTTGAATGTAGGTAGAGCTGACTCAGGCAGAATCTGTGACTGGTCAATTATAGTCACTTTTGGGTAGTTGAGATCGAGCCATCTCGGGATTTGGTTATCTGTAACTATATATATATGGTTGACCCATGGGGCATACAGCTCCACCGAGCGCAACGAGTATCGCAACTCCTCGCTCTGCGAAAAACGCCCCGCAGAGAAGCTCTCAATATCACGTAACCTCTCAGGAGGGAGGAAATGGCTCCTCCTCTCTCGTAATTGAGTGTCATCGCCATCAATCCATAGATATACCAGATCAATCTTCATAATTTCTTTTACACAACGAGTCTAATGAACAATATATTAAGAGGAGTGGCACCATTTCATATAACGCATAAACATTGAAGCTAATTCACAACACAGATGCTATCATCTTACAATTCGACACAAAGACATCGTTATAAATATAAACTATACAAATATAAGTAAAAAAAATGAGCATATCTCTTTTATCTATAAAATTTTACTTACATTTGTGGCATAGATTTTATTGTTAACAAGCTTTTAATATTATAAAAAAATGGAGTACACAAGTCAAGCATGGACATCGTTCAAGGGTGATGATTGGCGTCACCACATTAATGTCCGCAATTTTATCCAGAGCAACTATACCCCTTATGAGGGAGATGGCTCATTCCTAGTAGAGTCAACTGACCGTACACGTAAAGTTTGGCAGAAGCTCACCGAAATGTTCAAAGTGGAGCGTGAAAAAGGCGTTTATGATGCAGAGACTAAGATCCCATCTAGTATCGATGCCTACGGACCGGGCTATATCGATCAGGATAATGAGGTGATCTTCGGACTTCAGACTGATGCCCCTTTGAAGCGCGGAATCTATCCTCGCGGAGGTTGGAGAATGGTTGAGAATGGTCTTAAAGCGTATGGCTACGAGATGGACCCTATGACAAAGATGATCTTTACTAAGTATCGTAAGACTCATAACGAGGGTGTTTTCTCAGCTTATACAGCAGAGATGGTGGCAGCACGCCGCTCGGCAATCATCACTGGTCTACCAGATGCATATGGTCGTGGTCGTATCATCGGAGACTACCGTCGTGTGGCTCTCTATGGAACTGAGATCTTGATTGCCGATAAGAATATCCAGCTCGATCGTCTCGACATTCAGGAGATCAACGTTGACATCATTCAGCAGCGCGAGGAGGTTAGCGAGCAGATCGCAGCATTGAAAGCGTTTGAGAAGATGTGTGCATCGTACGGTTTCGATGTCTCTAAGCCAGCTACAAATGCTAAGGAGGCGGTGCAGTTTGTCTACTTCGCATACTTGGCAGCGACTAAAGATCAGGATGGTGCAGCTATGTCTATCGGACGTACATCAACATTCCTCGACATCTACATCAAGCGCGATATTGATGCTGGAATCTTGACAGAGGCTGAGGCTCAGGAGTTGATCGATCAGTTTATCATTAAGCTACGTATCATCCGTTTCTTGCGCACACCAGAGTATAATGACCTCTTCTCAGGCGACCCTGTATGGGTTACAGAGAGTTTGGGTGGTCAGGGTGTTGATGGTCGTACGTTGGTTACTCAGAACTCATTCCGCTACCTACACACATTGTACAACCTCGGACCAGCTCCAGAGCCAAACCTTACCATCCTTTGGTCGGTTAACTCTCCTGAGCCATGGAAGAGATTCTGTGCTGAGGTATCTATCAATACATCATCGGTGCAGTATGAGAATGATGATTTGATGCGTCCCGATTATGGTGATGACTACGGAATCGCATGTTGCGTATCACCGATGAAGATCGGTAAGCAGATGCAGCTCTTTGGCGCACGTGCCAACCTTGCTAAGTGTCTATTGTACGCTATCAATGGCGGTCGCGATGAGAAGAGCGGTGTGCAGGTGGCACCATGCTTTATCCCAATCACATCGGAGTATCTCGATTATGATGAGGTGATGGCTCGCTTCGAGCAGATGATGCGTTGGTTGGCTAAGGTATATGTCAATGCGTTGAAGATCATCCACTATATGCACGATAAGTATTGTTACGAGGCGTTTGAGCTTGGTCTACACGATTTGGATGTTCAGCGTATCCGCGCTACGGGAATCGCTGGTCTATCGATCGTTGCTGACTCATTGGCTGCTATCCGCGATGCAAAGGTTAAGGTTATCCGTGACGATAGGGGTATCGCAGTAGATTTCGAGATCGAGGGTGAGTACACTCCATTCGGTAACGACTGCGAATCAACAGATAGAATAGCTGTCGAGATCACCGAGAAGTTTATGGACTACCTACGCCAGCACGAGACATACCGTAACGCGATCCCAACACAGTCGATCCTAACCATCACATCAAATGTTGTCTATGGTAAAAAGACTGGCTCAACACCTTGTGGACGTAAGGGCGGAACACCATTCGCACCGGGAGCAAACCCAATGAATGGACGTGATCGCAATGGTGCGTTGGCAGCGTTGAACTCAGTGGCTAAGCTACCTTTCCACCACTCACACGATGGTATCTCATACACCTTTGGAATCACTCCTGCGGCGTTGGGTAAGGATCATGAGGGGCGAATTGATAATATGGTGACACTTCTCGATGGTTACTTCACCCCCGAGGGAGGACAGCACCTTAATGTCAATGTCTTTGATAAGGAGCTTCTTCTCGACGCAATGGAGCATCCAGAGAACTATCCACAGCTTACAATCCGCGTATCAGGTTATGCAGTTAACTTCATCCGCCTAACACGCGAGCAGCAGCTAGATGTGATCTCTAGAACTATCAACGCGAAGATCTAAGCAGAGCATAGATAGAGTAACAATAATCGAGAAGAGCTGATACAACTGTGCCAGCTCTTCTCTATTTTACAGGACAAAGCCATGAGAATAAATTCACTTGAGAGCTTCGGAACGGTCGATGGACCGGGGGTTCGTTTTGTAGCCTTTTTGCAGGGTTGCCCCCTGCGCTGTCTCTACTGCCACAACCCCGATACATGGGAGCTAAATGCAGAGGGGGTGCGCGAGATGACACCCCAGCAGCTATTTGATGAGGTGTGGAAATATCGCAACTACATTAAAAAGGGGGGGGTCACACTCTCGGGTGGCGACCCACTCGTTCAGGCGAAAGAGGCTGCTGAGTTCTTTACAATATGCAAGCAGAGAGGGATACATACAGCACTCGACACTGCCGGTACTATATGGAATAACGATGTAGAGAGGCTTCTTGAGGTGACCGAGCTAGCTCTACTCGACATCAAATCGACCGACCCTCAACAGTTTAAAGAGATCACCAAAGCCGATAAGCTCAATGCATCCCTAAGGTTCCTCGATGAGCTACAGCAGCGCAATATAAAGTGCTGGCTACGCTACGTCCTGCTACCCGGATATACAGATAATGATGAACTAATTCTCCGACTACGCGACCTTCGTAATAGATACCCAGTAGTCGAAAAGATAGAGATTCTACCCTACCACCAAATGGGCGAACCCAAGTATGAGAACCTCGGTATCAACTACCCCCTACATGGCGTCACCCCCCCATCAACAGAGAGAGTTGAGCAGGTCTATTCGTTAATAATTTAATTTAGAGCAAGCGTCAGGGGCTGCCCTGCGCGGGCAGCGGCGGGTTGCCACCCGCGGGGCTGTCGAGATGCTTTGCATCTCTTCTCTGTTGCGCTTTTGGGCTTATAACTTCGTTATAAGATTTTAAACCTCAGTAATTTAGACTCAAATAAATTTGGTCTAAATTACTGAGGTTTAAAATTTAACAAACATCTTTCAGATGTTTGTACCCAAAAGCGAGTGAGCATGCAGGTAAATACCTCTACAATACACATTATTGTGTGCAATGACTTCATCATCGATGCTAATTCGCCTTTGGGTGCAAACATCTAAAAGATGTTTGCAAATTTTAGAGGTCGGACTCTTATAGCCAAGTTTACTTGAGCTAAGAGAGTCCGACCTCTAAAATCATATAACGAAGTTATATGCCCAAAAGCGCAACGGAAAAGAGATGCAAAGCATCTCGCTAGTCCCTCGGGGGTCACCCCGACCGCCGGAGGCAGCCCTCGCTACTTAAAAACAGACTAACCAAGGAATGACAAAAGGATACCTGCAGCGATTGCCGAACCAACGACACCAGCCACATTTGATCCCATAGCGTGCATCAACAGGTGGTTTGTATTATTATACTTCAATCCCTCATTCTGGCTCACACGAGCAGCTGCTGGCACAGCCGACACACCTGCATTACCGATCAATGGATTGATCTTGCTACCCTCTTTCAAGAATAGGTTCATCAACTTAACAAATAACACCCCCGATCCTGTAGCGACAATGAATGACAACGCTCCCAAGACAAAGATATAGATTGTCTTTGCAGTAAGGAACTGATCTGCCTGAGTTGATGCTCCTACAGTTACTCCGATAAGGATAGTCATGATGTCGATCAACTGAGCGCCAGCAGTAGTTGCCAACCTCTTAACCACACCACACTCCTTCATCAAGTTTCCGAGGAACAACATTCCCAACAATGGAATAGCTGCAGGAACGAAGAACGCACAGATAACAAACGCAAGAATAGGGAAGATGATCTTCTCGTTCTGAGAGACAACGCGAGATGGTTTCATCCTAATAACACGCTCATTCTTAGTTGTCAACAGCTTCATGATAGGTGGCTGAATCACAGGAACTAACGCCATATATGAGTATGCACAGATAGCGATTGCACCCAACAACTCAGGAGCTAGCAACGAAGTTACGAACAACGATGTAGGACCATCAGCACCACCGATGATAGCGATTGATCCCGCCTCATTAGCGGCAAAGCCCAACGCGATAGCACCCATATAGGCAGCGAAGATTCCCACCTGAGCAGCTGCACCAACCAAGATCAACTTAGGGTTAGACAACAGCGCAGTAAAGTCGGTCATTGCACCCACACCCAAGAAGATCAACGGTGGGTAGATCACCTTCTTAACACCCATAAAGAGGATATTAAGCACCGATCCTGAGCTATAGATACTGATGTCGTTAACAGCATCCAAAGGGATATTACCGATGATAATACCAAATCCGATAGGTACCAGCAACATTGGCTCAAACTTATGTTTGATAGCCAAGTAGAGGAAGAAACAGCCGATAGCGATCATCACTAGATAACGCCAGCCGCCCTCGACCTCCATGAGGTTATTGAATCCCGTTGTCGCAAAGAACTTCGAGAGACTCTCCTCCATGAAATTACTACTCAAATACTGCATCATAACTACTCAATTGTTACAAGTACATCACCCTCCATCACTGAAGAGCCATTACTAACCTCTACAGACTTAACAACACCTGCAAACTGAGAATCGATATTATTCTCCATCTTCATAGCCTCAAGCATCAATAGTGTCTGACCAACAGCAACGGTATCACCAACCTTAACATTGATTGTTGTGACTACACCCGGAAGTGGGCTAAGAACCGATTTTCCACCACCAGACACTGTAGCTGGTTTGCTAGGTGCAGCCGATACTGGCGTAGCAGCACTCTGAACTGGGTGCGATGCTGGAACAGCTGCAACCTGCGAGCGTACCTGCTTACCCTTGCGTGGCTCCATCTCGACATTGTAGCTAGTACCGTTAACCTTTACCTTGGCACGGTCACCATCTTTAACCTCGATTGTTACTAGGTAGTCGTGTCCATTGACCACCAAATTATACTCTTTCATATCTAATTTTCCTTTGTTTTAATATTAAATTCATTAGCGTGGCATCTGCGTCAATCCATGGATCTTTGAACTCCATGGTGAGTAAGCTCTAGCCACTGCGTTGAGGGTTATTACCTCACTCTCGCGATCGTGTAGATCCTCCTCGTGGAGTTTTAGAGCCAACGAGATAGCGGCGATAATCTCTGCATTCTCATCGGTGCTTGCAACAACAGTCTCACCCTTAGCTCCGCCAGCCTTAGGCTTACGAAAACTAATGTTTGCACCACGCTCCATCAACTTTGAGAATAGTGAGATAAACAGTGCCAATCCGATTAGAGCAACAATAACCACTGCAACCGAGATAACCGTAACTGTTACTCCATGAGGATCCTTTTCAAGAATCGTATCAGCCCCCTTAGCAACTGCTGTAGAGGCTAGTAGTGATAGTCCAACCATAACTACAAAGGTATATTAGAGTGCTTCTTAGCAGGGTTCTGCAACCTCTTTGTCGCCAAAGACTGCAAAGCTCTGATAATTCTAAAACGTGTATTTCGTGGCTCGATGATGTCATCAATATAGCCGTAACGAGCAGCATTGTATGGATTAGAGAACTTATCGTTGTACTCCTTGATCTTCTCATCTACAAATGCAGCCTTCTCCTCAGCACTCTCGAATGCCGACAAAGCCTTAGCCTGCAACACCTCTACAGCTCCACTAGCACCCATTACAGCGATCTCTGCTGTGGGCCACGCGTAGTTCACATCACCACGGATATGCTTAGATGACATAACGATATATGCTCCACCATAAGCCTTACGCAATGTAACTGTAACCTTAGGTACAGTAGCCTCGCAATATGCGAACAACAACTTAGCACCGTGTGTAATTACACCATTGAACTCCTGAGAGGTACCGGGCAAGAATCCGGGAACATCAACCAACGAAACGATTGGGATATTGAAGGCGTCACAGAAGCGGATGAAGCGTGCCGCCTTACGGCTAGCGTTGCTATCCAATACACCCGCCATAAACTTAGGCTGGTTAGCTACGATACCTACACTCTGACCGTTGAAACGAGCAAAACATGTGATGATATTCTTAGCAAATCCACCTGCCGACTCCAAATACTCGCCATTATCAACAATTGCGCTGATAACATCGAACATATCGTATGGCTTGTTAGCGTTATCTGGGATAATCTCATTAAGAGAGTCCTCCAAACGAGAGATCTTATCTGTACATACAGCCAATGGAGCATCCTCCATATTGTTCTGTGGCATATAAGAGAGTAGGCTCTTGATAAGTCCTAGACCCTCCTCCTCAGTCTCAACATTGAACTGAGCAACTCCCGAACGTGTAGTGTGCATCATTGCACCACCCAACTGCTCCTGAGTAACATCCTCACCAGTAACGGTCTTAACAACCTTAGGTCCAGTAAGGAACATGTTCGATGTCAAGTTCTTCATGATGATGAAGTCGGTCAATGCTGGTGAGTATACCGCACCTCCTGCACATGGTCCAAAGATAGCAGAGATCTGAGGAATAACACCCGATGACATTACATTACGCTGGAAGATATTTGCATATCCCGCCAATGCATTCACACCCTCTTGGATTCGCGCGCCACCCGAGTCGTTGATACCGATACATGGTGCGCCATTACGCATCGCCATATCCTGCACCTTGCAGATCTTCTCCGCCATAGTGATTGACAACGATCCCGCAGATACAGTAAAGTCCTGTGCAAAGATATAGACCAAACGACCAGCGATGGTACCATAACCAGTCACTACACCATCACCAAAGGTGTGGCTCTTATCCATTCCGAAGTCTGTACAACGGTGAGTGACAAACATGTCAAACTCCTCGAAGCTACCATCATCGAGCAACATCTCGATACGCTCACGCGCTGTGTACTTACCCTTCTGGTGCTGTGCATCAATTCGCTTCTGACCGCCACCCATGCGTGCAGCCTCACGATTCTCGACCAATTGCTTGATCTTGTTCTGAATTTCGCTCATATTATTTTTTTAACTTATTTGATTATCCTTTGTTTTCACACAACTCGGTCAAAATTCCTTGAGTAGATTTTGGGTGAAGGAATGCGATTGTCAAACCCTCAGCACCCTTGCGAGGCGTCTTGTCGATCAAACGGATACCCTGAGCCTCAGCATCTGCCAACTGCTCCTCAAGATTCTCACATGCCAAAGCGACATGGTGAACACCGGGACCCTTGCTATCAATAAACTTAGCCACTGCCGAGTCGGGAGATGTAGCCTCCAAAAGCTCGATCTTAGTCTGTCCAAGCATAAAGAACGCTGTCTTTACCTTCTGCTCTGCAACCTCCTCGATAGCGTAGCACTTCAAACCAATAACATTCTCCCAATATGGGATCGCCTCCTCCAAGGAGTTTACCGCAACACCTAGGTGTTCGATGTGTGATACTTTCATAAATCTCTATTTTTTATTTTGTTCTATGTATTGTTATACTCACAATAAAACTGTCCAGACACACTTTGCATCAGACAAAACATTCAAACAAAGGTATGTATAATTTGCAATAAATCAATAAAAAAAATGCTTTTTTTACCCTATTCACACCCTATTATACACGTAGCGCAAAAAAAGTCACATCTCTACTCATTAATTACACCAAATAATTTGCTTTTTTCATAATTTTATACTACGTTTGTTTAGCTTGCCATTAGTGGACAGTGAGCCAAACAACCAACAATGCAAATAACATATAATAATTAATAACAACATTAAACACTTCAAACCAGATGGAAAATTTACTAGCACAGATCAAAGAGCAAATTGATGTATTCACTGCTAACGCTGAGGCTCAGGTTGAGAAGAACAACAAAGCTGCTGGAACAAGGGCAAGAAAAGCAACTTTGGAGATCACTAAACTAATGAAAGAGTTCCGCAAAGCGTCTGTTGATGCATCAAAGTAATCTCATTGAGAAAAATGAAATAAGAGAGAGATAGTCTTTTAGGCTATCTCTCTCTTATTTCCATAAACCCACAAAACACAACAAACAGAGAGATAGATAGAGGCTTTTTTACCCCTCTATCAAATTTTATCACTATTTTGTTGCACAAAAGTTTTTTTTATTCTATATTTGCAACTGCAAACAGTGAGCTATGGTGTAATGGTAACACTACAGATTCTGGTCCTGTCATTCTAGGTTCGAATCCTAGTAGCTCAACAACAGAAAGTCCGACTTTTTAGTCGGATCTTTTTTTGTATCTATACCGCGAGAAAGCACCGTGGTCTGCCTCCGGCGGTCGGGTTGCCACCCGAAGGGCTAGCGAGATGCTCCGCATCTCTTCTTTCGTTGCACTTTGGACTCAAACACCTAAAGGTGTTTGAGTCCAAAGCGAAAGGTCTATCGTAAACATTATCTACAGAAGTGCATCCCCCCAAAAAATTGCCCCCTCTTCCTGTCATGCTGAGCGAAGCGAAGTATCTCGCAAGATCAATTAAAGAAAAGACCTTGCGAGATACTTCGCTACGCTCAGCATGACAGACGACACTGCTAAACTCTCTGCAATTTGCATCTCAGATGAAAATAACTTTGCCACATCTACCAACTCGCTTTTGGGTGCAAACATCTAAAAGATGTTTGTACAATTTTAGGAGTCATGTTTTTTTAGCCAAGTTCACTTGAGCTAAAAAAACATGACTCCTAAAATCTTATAACGAAGTTATAAGCCCAAAAGCGCAACAGAAAAGAGATGCAAAGCATCTCGACAGTCCCCCGGGGGTCACCCCGGTCGCCGAAGGCAGCCCCCGGTACATGCAAAAATAGGGCGGCAGACAAAAGTCAACCGCCCTATCATTTATATTAAAGTACTACTAGTACTCCATCTTTGATCGACGGACATATCCGTCATATCTCCACTTAGCATTCTCCTCAGCTGCTGTGAATAGCTCCTGAGCCTCTGTTGGGAACGCCTTCTTCAATGAAGTGTAGCGCACCTCCTTATCGAGGAACGACTGGAATCTGCTCCAATCAGGCTCTTTAGAGTCGAGTTTAAATGGATTCTTACCCTCAGCCTCCAACGATGGGTTATATCTCCACAAGTGCCAGTAACCGCAATCAACTGCGAACTTACCTACGCCCTGTGTACGAGTCATACCGCCCTTGATACCGTGGTTGATACATGGTGCATATGCGATAACCAATGATGGTCCGGGATAAGCCTCAGCCTCCTTAAGTACATTGAACAACTGCGCCTGATTAGCACCGATAGATACCTGAGCAACATAAACATAACCATAAGTCATTGCGATAGCGCCAAGATCTTTCTTACGGATTCTCTTACCCTTAGATGCGAACTTAGCGATCGCGCCCACTGGAGTAGCCTTAGATGACTGACCACCTGTATTTGAGTACACCTCAGTATCGAGAACCAAGATATTAATATCCATTCCAGATGCCAAAGCGTGGTCAACACCGCCGAAGCCGATGTCATAAGCCCAACCATCACCACCGATGATCCACTGAGACCTCTTAACCAACCAATCCTTCAACTCAAGGATCTTCTGGCAAGCCTCGCAACCACAAGCCTCAACCAATGGCAACAACTTAGCCGATGCAGCCTCAGAGTCAACAGATGATCCGCGAGCAGCGATCCACTCACCCATAGCAGCTTTCAACTCGTCGCTACAATCAGAGCAGTTTGCAATAGCATCCTCCATTGTGATCTGCAACCTATCGCGCAACTTCTCAACTCCCATCTGCATACCCATTCCGAACTCTGCATTATCCTCGAAGAGTGAGTTAGCCCAAGCAGGACCCATTCCCTTAGAGTTAGTACAGTATGGTGTCGAAGGTGCTGAACCAGAGAAGATTGAGCTACATCCAGTAGCATTTGCAACCATCATCTTATCACCAAATAGCTGAGTGATAGCCTTGATATATGGGGTCTCACCACAACCAGCACAAGCTCCTGAGAACTCCAACAATGGCTGCTGGAACTGCAAGTTCTTAACACTCTTGCGAGCATCAAACGACTCGTTATAACCGATTGTCTTAGTTACATAATCCCAATTCTTCTGCTGATCTACCTGTGTTGCCAAAGGTTTCATAACCAAAGACTTAACCTTAGATGGGCAAACCTCAACACAGTTTGAACAACCTGTACAGTCCAATGGTGAAAGCTGGATACGGAACTGGAATGTTTTAGTCTCTCCAAGACCCTTCTTCCACTCTAGACCCGATGCAGCAGCCTGCTCCTCGGTAGCCAAGAATGGACGGATAGCAGCGTGAGGACAGACATAAGCACACTGGTTACACTGGATACAGTTCTCAACACTCCACTCAGGAACGCTAACTGCGATACCGCGCTTCTCAAATGCTGCTGTACCATTCTCCCATGTACCATCCTCGCGACCGTTGAATGCTGATACCTTTAGATCGTCACCCTTAAGTGCGTTGATTGGTGCTACTACGTTTTTAACGAACTCAGTCGCACCCTCTGGAGTCTCCAATACCATCGCTGTACCCTCGATATTTGCCCACTCAGCAGGAACATCGATCTTAACAACTGCATCACCACCAGCATCTACCGCTGCGTAGTTCATATTGACAATATCCTCACCCTTCTTACCATAAGACTTCACGATAGCCTTCTTCATCTGCTCTACGGCAACCTCGAAAGGAATAACCTCAGCGATCTTGAAGAATGCCGACTGCATGATTGTGTTGGTACGGTTGCCCAATCCCAACTCAGTAGCGATCTTAGTAGCGTTGATAATATAGAATTTAATATCGTTCTTAGCGATGTAAGCCTTCATGTGGTCTGGCAAAGATGCGCAAGTACCCTCAGCATCCTGAACAGAGTTCAAAAGGAATGAACCACCCTTTTTAAGACCCTTCAAAACATCATACTTATCAACATATGATGGTACGTGGCACGCCACGAAGTCTGGTGTAGTAACCAAGTAGGGTGATGTGATTGGGTTGTCACCAAAGCGCAAGTGCGATGATGTATAACCACCCGACTTCTTAGAGTCGTACGAGAAGTAAGCCTGACAATATTTATCTGTTGACTCACCAATGATCTTGATTGAGTTCTTGTTAGCACCTACAGTACCATCAGCACCCAAACCGAAGAATAGCCCCTCGAAAGTACCCTCTTTACCCAAAGCGATTGGCTCACCAACTGTCAACGACAAGTTAGTAACATCATCCTCGATACCAACTACGAAGTGGTTCTTAGGCTCTGTAGCAGCCAAGTTATCATATACAGCTAGGATATGTGCTGGTGTGGTATCCTTTGAAGATAGTCCGTAGCGACCACAGATAAGCATTGGGGCATCATCAACCTCGTTAAAGATCTCAACAACATCCAAGAAGAGAGGCTCAGCATGAGCACCCGGCTCCTTAGTACGGTCGAGAACACATATCCTCTTAACACTCTTTGGCAACGCCTCGAAGAAGTATTTAGCAGAGAATGGACGATACAAGATAACACACATAAGACCAACCTTGCGACCCTGAGCGTTAAGGTAGTCCACTGTCTCGCGGATAGTATCGTTGATAGATCCCATAGCGATAATGATCTCCTCAGCATCCTCAGCACCGTAGTATGTGAATGGCTGGTAGCTACGACCTGTAACCTCAGAGATCTTAGCCATTGTCTCAGCAACCATATCAGGCACTGCATCGTAGAACTTATTACAAGCCTCGCGACTCTGGAAGTAGATGTCAGGGTTCTGAGCTGTACCACGAGTCACTGGGTGGTTAGGGTTAAGAGCATTGTCGCGGAACGCCTGCAAAGCATCTCTATCCAACATTGACGCCATTGTCTCCTGATCCATCGCCTCAACCTTCTGAATCTCATGTGAAGTACGGAAACCATCAAAGAAGTGCAAGAATGGAATGCGAGACTTTAGCGACACCAAGTGCGCTACACCCGCCAAATCCATCACCTCCTGAACCGAAGAGGTAGCCAACATCGCGAAACCAGTCTGGCGAGTAGCCATAACATCTTGGTGGTCACCGAAGATAGATAGTGATGAAGCTGCCAACGCACGTGCCGAAACATGAAAAACGCCGGGGAGCAACTCACCAGCGATCTTGTACATATTTGGAACCATCAACAACAAACCCTGCGATGCAGTGAATGTAGTAGTCATAGCACCAGCCTGCAAAGATCCGTGCAACGCACCCGCTGCACCAGCCTCGCTCTGCATCTCAACAACCTCTACGGTCTCCCCGAAGATATTTTTGCGCCCTTGAGCAGCCCACTCGTCCACATACTCAGCCATCGTCGATGATGGTGTGATTGGGTAGATTGCTGCAACCTCAGAGAACATATAGGCTACGTGAGCAGCAGCATAATTACCATCACAAGTAATAAATTTCTTTCCTGCCATTTTCTTTTTATATTTTAGTTATAATCTCTTTTTTACATTATATATACGAACCGTTGCAAATGTAGTAAAAAGTTTTTGATTTTCGGCACAAAAAGTGCCAAAAAGATTCATTGCAAAGGTTTGTTTCGCATTTTTATTGTAACTTTGTGCCACTATGATTAGATATAAAGAGAAGAGATTAAACAACGGATTAAATGTGATCGTTGGTCGAGACAAGGTCTCAAAGTTAGCAGCTGTAAATCTACTATACTGCGTTGGCGCACGCAACGAAGATCCCGAGCAGACGGGATTTGCCCACCTCTTTGAACACCTGATGTTCAAGGGGACGGAGCAGTTTCCATCGTTCGACATTGTCGTCCAGAGCGCCTCGGGTGAGAACAACGCATTCACCAACAATGACTACACAGATTACTACATCACCCTACCCAAGGCAAACCTCGAACTAGCCCTAGCTGTAGAGGCTGACCGTATGCGCGGGCTTCAGCTCACCGAAGAGGTTGTTGAGATGGAGAAACGTGTTGTCATTGAGGAGTTTAAACAGCGATACCTCAACCAGCCTTATGGTGACTTGATGATGATCCTACGCGAGATGTGCTATAAAGTTCACCCCTACCAATGGGCTACAATAGGTCGCAAACCAGAACATATCGAGAGCGCCACACTAGAGCAGATCCACCAATTCTACAACCGCTTCTACACCCCATCGAATGCTATCCTTTCGGTCGTTGCCGACCTCGATGAGGAGCAGCTATTTGACCTCTGCGAAGAGTATTTCGGAGAGATACCATGCAACGGATACACCCCACAACCACTCCCCAGCGAGCCAGAGCAGAGCGAGGCTCGACGAGTAGATGTAAGCCGCGATGTACCAGCAACATATATTGTAATTGCATTCCATATAGGCGAACGCACCAGCGATGATTTCTTCACTGCTGATGTCATCTCAGACCTACTTGCGGGTGGCGACTCTGGTCGACTACACCAACATCTAGTCAAGGGCAAACGTCTCCTGTCGAGTGTCAATGCCTATGTCACGGGCGACCTCGATCCGGGTCTATTTATCTTCACAGCCCAGCTCCTCCCCACCACCACTGTCGAGCAGGCAGAGGCTGCTCTATGGGAGCAGATCGAGAGCCTAAAGAGCGAAGATGCCGGGGAGTATGAGCTACAGAAGGTGCGCAATAAGTTTGAAGCAAACACCCTCTTCGGAGAGATCAACGTGATGAACAAAGCGATGAACATGGGGTTCTACAAGATGACGGGCGACCTAGAGCTTATCAACCGCGAGATAGATATTTTCAACTCAATAGATACCGAGAGAATAAAGGAGTTTGCATCTCGCATACTCACACACGAGCGCAGTAACACACTAATATACAGAGCAAATGAGCAATAGCATAGATCTTAACGATGTCCGATTAGAGCTGGCAGAGTGCCACACATTGAGCAACGGTGTCAAGCACTACACCCTCCCAAGCAATGAGTTTGAGGTGCTACGCGTATCGTTTGTCTTTAGTGCCGGACCCATCATTCAGACCAAACCATTTACAGCCTCTGCAACAGCATATCTACTTGCTGAGGGTAGCGAAAAGATGGATGCACACCAGATCGCCGAGTCGCTAGATTTCTACGGCTCACACTACGATGTCAATATCGATCGCGACTACACCTATTTTAATATATGTACCCTCTCGAAATTTGCACAGCAGACCCTTGAGATAGCTGAGCAGATCCTCCTCCACCCCACCTTCCCCGAACACGAAGTGTCGTCATACTGCGCAAAACGCAAACAACGACTAACGATAGAGCGAGAGAAGGTAGAGACCAAGGCTCGTGAGGCATTTGCACGCGCACTCTTTGGAGAGAAACACCCCTACGGCATCTCCTATCACCAAGATAATTACGACCTGTTGACCCGCGATGATGTAGTAGATATATATAATAGATTCTACACCGCCGAGAACTGCATCGTAGTGAGCAGCGGTCGGATAACAGATGTTGAACGCAGTCTGATCGAGAGTGTAGCCTCACAACTACCGACAGGCAAAACCATCACCACCCCACCACTCCCCGAGGTGGTTACAATATCGCAACTACATATCCCTCAGCCCTCAGCCGTCCAAGCATCAATACGCATCGGACGCAGACTATTCACCCGCCTACACCCCGATTTTCTCGCTATGCAGCTCATAGCAACTGCCCTAGGAGGGTACTTCGGGTCACGCCTAATGCGCACCCTACGCGAAGAGCGCGGCATGACCTATGGAGTGATGTCTGCAATGGTTAACTTCGCCCACGAAGGGTACTTTGCCGTCGCAACACAAGTAGATGTTAAATCGAGTAGTGAGGCAATAGAGCTAATCAAAGAGCAGATCGAGATACTACGCCACCAACCAATGGAGGAGGATGAGCTTGAGATGGTTCGCCGCATAATGGTTGGAGAGATTATGCGTATCCTAGATGGACCATTCGGCGTTGCCGATGTCACAATAGAGACCATCCTCTGCGGACTAGACAACAGCATGATAGAGAAGAATGTCGAGAGCATAATGAACTACACAGCCTCGCAACTACAACAAATAGCCTACAAATATCTCGACACGTCAACAATGGTCACCGTTGTTGCTGGTGGGGAGTAAGGAACTTGCAAGTGGCTAGGGCTGCCCTGCGCGGGCGGCGGCGGGTTGCCACCCGCTGGGCTGGAGAAACTCCGTTTCTCCCTCTCTTGCGCTTTGGACTTCGAGCTTCGCTCTAACGTTTTTCCCCCTAATTATTTTAGCTCAAGTAAACTTGGCTAAAATAATTAGGGGGAAAAACTTACAAACACCTAAAGGTGTTTGGTCCAAAGCGAAAGGACCGCTGCAAACATTATCTACCACCGAAAATCTCGACAGTCAACATTTGTAGAGACAATGACCAATGCTATAGATGACCTATCGCTTTTGGGTGCAAACATCTGAAAGATGTTTGTGAAATTTTAGAGGTCATATTTTTTAGCCAAGTTTACTTGAGCTAAAAAATATGACCTCTAAAATCTTATAACGAAGTTATAAGCCCAAAAGCGCAACAGAGAAGAGATGCAAAGCATCTCGACAGCTCAGCGGGGAGCACCCCGCCGCCGCCCGCGCAGGGCAGCCCCCAGCACACGCAGGGCAGCCCCCGGACCTACTAACGAATATACCCAACAGCCCAGCCACTACCGAACTGTGCGCACCACAATCTTTTAGGATCTCTATTATCGGGTCTAATCTCGACTATTTTATCGGGCTGACCAAGGTTATTATTAATCTTGTTCCAGCTCTTTCCGCCATCGAGTGATAGGTATGCTCCGGGGTTGACTGTTACCGATCCACGTACGCGGTGCTGGATAGGCACTGAGACGGTGATGATATTTGGATCGATTGGTGAACTCTCGCACATCCACACATAGGGCATATCGAATATCTTCTCCCAGCTCTTACCGTTGTTTGTACTACGCCATACGCCACCCTCTGCAATGGTTGAGTACTCTGTACCGCAAGAGATGTATACCGCGCCATCCTTAGGATTGATACTCACATGGTTAACAGCCTTGATGCTCGCAGGTATAGTGACCTTTTTCCAGCTCTCAGCACCATCCTGAGAGAGATAGAGACCACCATTAATGGTGTGTTTAATATCGCCATTGAGGGCAGCATAGAGCCTCTTTGAGTTCTTAGGGTCGAGAACAACTCGATGTACTCCGCCCCCTGCAGGCAGCCCCTTGTTCATCAACTTAAAGTTTAGACCGCCATCGCTACTCTTGTATACTCCGAAGTCGCTAAAGTCATTTGCCAACCTTGTGTATGAGACATCGGTAACGGCATTAGACAAAACAGCAAAGTAGATGTTATCGCTATTCTCAGGATCGATGGTGAGTGAGTTCTGGAATAACATACCCTCAGAGATATTAGACTCTGAGACCAGTGGTTGCGAGATATTCTCCCACGTCTCACCGCCATCGGTTGATCGGCGCAATGCCCCACGGTGTGACTGTCGGAACTGCAATGTATAGATGGTATTTGGATTCTTAGGGTCTACAGCTACATCTGCAATCGAGTGCGCACCGTGGTGGTTTACCTGCCCCTCGATCTGCTTCACCGCCACATCGCGTGGATCTTTGAGGTCGGGACGAGGGGTACTCATCCACAACCCATGCTCACCCGAGCAGAGGAGAATACGATCCTCGACACCTGTATTGAGAAGGATCTTACGTCCGGGGAGGTTGCTATCTCCGCGACCGACCCAATAGCCATCGGCAATGGCGTAGTCATCAACCTGCTCAAAGCTCTTACCGCCATCGTTTGAACGTAGCGTCTGCTGATCGATACCTATAAATACATCACCATTGCTATTAAGCTCCAAAATACGGTTTCCTGCCAACACCTCAGCCTCCACAAAGGTGGGTTGGAGGTGGGCAAACGTCACATTCACACCCAGTGGGTTGTTGCGAGACTCCCAGTAAGCCTTATCCCTCTCATCTAGCCAATATTTTGTTGCGCGAGATGTTGCGAACCATGTCTCTCCGCCATCCTCGCTCTTCCATACATCGCCCACCGAGAAGCTCTTGTCATGCTTGAGGTTGTCGGCAACATAGATCTCATTGGGGTTAGATGGGTTGACTCTGATTCTATTCCATACAGGCATGATGCTCGTAGGTCGTTTATTGCGATACTCCTTAGCGAAGTCACTCGACTTCATCCCCAAATAGAAGCTCACTGCATTCATATACTTATTAATATAAGGTGCAAAGGTGATCTTACTCATATCGATCGCAAGGTTACCCGTGATCGAACTCCACGATGCTCCATGGTCGGTACTCTTAAATACCCCTCCGGTGCAGCTCACCTCGCCACCCTCGATCGAGTAGTTGGTCTGATCTATAAGGTATAGTGTGAACTCACCGCTCTTCTTATCGTAGTAGTAGTCCATATCACGTGGGCGGTCATTTGGTAGCCCCTTGCCACTTGGCGCCCAGCTGAGACCCTGATCCTGACTGCGGTAGACTCCGTAGTTGGTGACTGCGATCACATTCTTATTGTTTGTTGGGTCGACAATGATCTCGCCAAACTCAACACCTACATTCATCTTTTTGTTTCCACCCAACTGCTTAACGCTCATCTCGGGTAGCCCCTTGGTGATCTCTCTCCAACTCTTACCGCCATCGGTCGAGCGAAGAACAGAGCCGTAGCGTACATAGAGACCGAAAACACCCTTTGTAGGATCCTCTAGCGATGCTTTGGTTCGGTGGTTAAACTTCACATTCCAGAAGTCGCCACTACCCATATACCAGACCTTATCGTCTGTTGGGTCGACAGTAAGAACTGAGCAGCGCCCCTTGCTCTCGAAGTTTTTATCTAGCTGCCAGCTACGCCCCATATCGTTCGTTTTATAGAGTGTACCGGTGACGGTGATCGCCATTCCGAAGTTGGGGTTTTGGTGCGAGAAGGTGATCGCCTGAACACGGCGCATATCCACCCCATCACCATCACAATCCTTGATCGTCTGCCATGTTTCACCGCCATCCCATGTACCGTAGCTATTGTACATATCGGGTGACTGGAACATCACATTGTCATCGGTTGGGTGGATCCAGTACTTCTCGCAGTAGCCAGAGTTTCCCGGTCCTACGAGTCGCCACTCCACCATATCGCTCGATTTGACTGGTGTTGATTGTAGTGTTTTAAAGTAATTTTTCTGTGCCGTTGCCGTAAAACAAAGCACTAATGCACAGAGAGTTAACACTCTTTTCATATTGGTTGGTTTTAGTTGTTTTATTCTATCATCCGCCTGTCATGCTGAGCGGGAGTAAAGTTCCAAACCCGCCTCCCTGCAGATAACGTTGATAGGTGGATGAAATTTTGAAGATCGTACTTCGCGATGCGCGGGAGCGTACTTCAGTACGTGACCAAACAGCGCGAAGTAGGATCTTCAAAATTTCGCCGCCTTGCAACGTTATCGGGAATCTAGTCCATTTTTAGTACTGCTAGGAACGCTGTTTGGGGGACCTCTACGGAGCCTATCTGTCTCATCCTCTTCTTTCCCGCCTTCTGCTTCTCTAGCAGCTTACGCTTACGCGATATATCTCCTCCATAACACTTCGCTGTCACATCCTTGCGCACCGCCTTAACAGTCTCACGAGCGATGATCTTCGCCCCGATAGCTGCCTGAATAGCGATGTCAAACTGCTGCCTAGGGATCAACTCCTTTAGCTTCTCGCACATCTTACGTCCAAAATCATATGCATTATCGGCATAGATCAGCGACGAGAGGGCATCGACAGGCTCACTATTGAGCAGGATGTCGAGCTTCGCTAGCTTACTCTGCTTATATCCACAACGGTGGTAGTCAAACGAGGCGTAACCCTTCGATGAACTCTTCAACTTATCGTAAAAATCAAAGACGATCTCCGAAAGTGGCATCTCAAAGTTGACCTCCACACGATCCTGAGTGATATATTGCTGGTTAGTCATCGTTCCGCGCTTGCCGATGCAGAGGCTTAGAACATTACCCAAAAACTCCGCCTTAGTAATCACCTGAGCCTTGATATATGGCTCCTCGATCTTCGCTATCTTTGTCACCTCGGGGAGTCCCGAAGGGTTGTGAACCTCTATTGTCTCACCTGAGGTGGTAGTTATCATGTAAGAGACGTTGGGAACGGTGGTGATAACATCCATATTAAACTCGCGATAGAGCCTCTCTTGGATGATCTCCATATGCAACAAACCGAGGAATCCGCAGCGGAAACCAAATCCCAGAGCCAACGAACTCTCAGGCTCATATGTCAACGATGCATCATTGAGCTGCAACTTCTCCAATGAGGTGCGTAGATCCTCGTACTGATCCGCCTCAACGGGGTAGACTCCGGCAAAGACCATCGGCTTAACATCCTCGAAACCGGCGATCGACTCGCTACATGGGTTATCGAACGAGGTGATTGTATCACCCACCTTAATATCTTTTGAGTTCTTAATTCCCGAGCATATATAGCCCACATCACCCGCCTTGACAACATCGCGGGGTGACATCTCTAACTTCAACACTCCGATCTCTCCAGCCTCATAGTCGCTATTTGCATTGAAAAACTTCACATGCTCACCCTTATGAATCTTTCCATTGAAGATACGGTAGTAGGCGATCACACCCCTAAAGGGGTTAAACACAGAGTCGAAGATCAGCGCCTGCAGAGGTGCATCCTCATCACCCTTAGGTGCTGGGATACGCTCAACGATAGCCTCTAAAACCTCCTCTACACCCTGACCCGTCTTTCCCGAGGCGAGTAGAATATCCTCCCTATCGCAACCGATCAGGTCGATAATCTGATCAGACACCTCATCAATCATCGCCGACTCCACATCGATTTTATTCATCACGGGGATGATCTCCAGATCGTTACCCACCGCGAGGTAGAGGTTAGATATTGTCTGCGCCTGAATACCCTGAGTGGCATCAACAACCAGCAACGCACCTTCACATGAGGCGATGGCACGCGACACCTCATAGGAGAAGTCAACGTGTCCCGGGGTATCGATAAGGTTAAAAACATACTCCTCACCGCTCTTCGATTTATACTCCATCTGAATGGCGTGGCTCTTGATGGTGATACCCTTCTCGCGCTCCAGATCCATATCGTCAAGCACCTGCGACTGCATCTGTCGCTGGCTAAGGGTGTTGGTCTTTTCGAGCAGACGGTCGGCAAGGGTACTCTTTCCGTGGTCGATATGTGCTATAATGCAAAAGTTGCGAATATTCTTCATAATTTTTTATACCTTTGTAAACCGCAAAGATAGTGAATTTAAGTGAGTTTTTAATATGTTAGCTGAAAAATCTTTAGATAGAGTATTGATTGTAGTTGTTGGGGCTACCGCCTCGGGCAAGAGTGCGCTGAGCTTGGAGCTGGCGCGCCACCTCTCATGCCCCATTATCTCCACCGATTCGAGACAGATCTATAGGGGTATACCCATCGGAACGGCTCAACCTAGCGCGGAGGAGCTGGCGGAGATCAAACACCACTTTATCGCCTCGCGAGAGCTGGCGGATGAGTATAATGCTGGTCGCTATGAAGAGGATGCTATATCGCTGTTAGACAAGCTCTTTGAGAACCATAGTGTGGTGGTTGCCGTTGGTGGTTCGGGGCTATATATCAAGGCTCTCTGTGAGGGTCTCGATGCCATGCCTGAGGTTAGTGAGCAGCTACGTTCACAGCTCAGAGCGGAGTATGCAGAGCATGGTCTAGAGCCATTGTTAAAGGAGTTGGAGAGGAGTGATCCAGAGCTGCATTCAACCATCGACAGAGCCAACCACTCTAGAGTCCTCAGGGCATTGGAGGTGTGCCGAGCGGGAGGTAGCTGCACCGATGTTCGCAAGGGTGAGGTTAAGGAGCGACCATTTAAGATTATCAAAGTTGGTCTCGACCTGCCGCGCCCCGAGCTATATGAGCGTATCGATAGGCGAGTGCATCAGATGGTTGAGATGGGCTTGATTGCTGAGGCACAGGCGGTATACCCTCTTCGCGCACTCAACTCACTACAGACAGTTGGCTATCGCGAACTCTTTGCACACTTCGATGGTGAGTATGATCTCGACCGAGCGATAGAGCTTATCCAGCGCAATAGCCGTCGCTACGCAAAGCGACAGATGACATGGTTTAGAGCCGACAAACAGATTGAGTGGTTTGAGGAGTATAATCCCCGCACAATAATAGAATATATCGACAAAAAGTTGTAACTTTGCAGAGTGAGTAGTAGAGAGATAGAGCTATTAGCCCCCGCAAAGGATTTTGACTCTGCGCGGGCTGCCGTCGACCATGGCGCCGATGCCATCTATATGGGTGGTGTGGGTTTTGGTGCGCGTAGTGCTGCGACAAACTCCGTGGAGGATGTGGCTCGGGCAGTGGAGTATGCACACCAATTTGGGGTGCGACTATACGCCACCCTCAATACGCTTATCTATGATGATGAGATAGATCAAGCTCGCGAGGTGGCACAAAGGCTGCTCGATGTCGGGGTTGATGCACTCATCATCCAAGATATGGCATACCTTAGGATGGGGCTAGAGGCTGAGTTTCACGCCTCGACACAGATGTGTAATATGACCGCCGAGGGGGTTCGTTTCCTCCAAGATGTGGGCTTTAGCAGGGTGGTTCTTGAGCGTAACCTCTCTGCGGCTCAGATGGCAGAGGTGGTCGCCGCTGCGCCTCAGATGGAGATTGAGGCGTTTATCCATGGGGCGATATGTGTGGGGTATAGCGGTCGTTGCTACCTCTCGCGATCGCTTAGTGAGAGGAGTGGTAACCGCGGTGAGTGTAGCCAGCCGTGTAGGTTGAGTTATGATCTGGTGAATGGCGAGGGTGAGAGGATCGTGGAGCAGAGACATCTGCTCTCGGTGAGGGATTTCAACCTCTCTGATAGGGTTGGTGAGCTGCTCGACATGGGTGTAAGCTCATTCAAGATTGAGGGTCGACTAAAGGATATTAACTATATAAAGAATGTTGTGGCGCACTACCGCAAGCTGCTTGATCGCGCGATTGCTCACAGAGAGGGGCTATGCAGATCATCGGTCGGTGTCTCAAAGATAGATTTTGAACCTAACCCCGCAAAGAGCTTCTCTCGTGGCGAGAGCCTCTATCTCTTCGATGGGGTACAGGGAGGGTTGGCATCGCTGGATAGTCCCAAGGCTATGGGTGAGCAGCTGGGGAGTGTAGTGACTCAGGAGGGGGCGAACAGGATCATCTGCAAAACAGAGGCTAAGCTCTCCAATGGCGATGGAGTCTGTTTTGTCACCAAGAGCGGTGTTGCGGGTGGTTTTGTCAATGATGTTGAGAGGCTCGGCAGGGGGAGTCAACTAATTACGCTCAGCTCTAAGCTGCAACTCTCGACAGGAGACAAACTATATAGAAACTATAATAAGCTCTTTGAACAACAGCTTGATAGAGATACTACACGAAGGGTAATAGATGTAAAGGCATCTGTCCGCAGATCCCCAAAGGGCATTGAGATTGAGTATATCGATGAGCGAGGATTGAGCAGCGTGCTGCTCTACGATCAGCCATTGACAGAGTCGAAGAATAGAGAGCGGATGGAGTCTCAATTTAATGAGCAGTTGGCAAAGTGTGGAGGGACGATATTTAGATGCTCGCAGGTTGATTTAAGCGGTTGGGATGGTGAGTTTATCCCCTCGGCACAGGTAGCCTCAATGCGTCGCGAACTACTTGAAACACTACGCTTAAAGGGTTTGGAAGTGGCTAGCGAATCTCCTAAAAAGGTATTCAGAGAGAGGAAAGAGGCGATATACCCCTCAACAGCTATAGCAGCTGAGGTGGGTGTGACCAACCATCTAGCGAGGGAGTTTTATAGCGACCATGGAGTGGAGCAGATTGCAAAGAGCGTAGAGTGTTACGATGATTTTGAGGGTGTGGAGGTGATGAGAAGCAGCTACTGCATTAGAGGCGAGATCGGGGAGTGTTTAGTTAAAGGTTCTAAACTTCGCGACCCACTCTTTTTGGAGCGTGGTGGGGTGAGATATAGATTAAATTTTGATTGCAAAGAGTGCCGAATGGCACTGGTAAAATTATGAGTATAGAGAATATAACCCCCGAGTGGGAGGGGTATGAGTTGATCGACTCGGGCGGTTTTGAGAAGTTGGAGAGGTTCGGAGAGTTGGTGACACGCCGCCCCGAGCCACAGGCAATCTGGTCTCCAACACTTAGCGAGGAGCAGTGGCGCAGCTATGCCGATGCCTCATTCGTTAAACGCGAGGGTGCGACAAGAAACGAGGAGCGCGGAGAGTGGCGAACAAAACCACGTACACCCGACAGATGGCTTATCAACTATCGTTATAAAGGGATGTCGCTAACTATGCGGCTGGCGATGACCTCCTTTAAACACCTCGGTATCTTCCCCGAGCAGGCGGCAAACTGGAACTTTATCTACGATAGATTAAAGGCGATGGAGCAGCCAAAGACACTCAACCTCTTCGCCTATACTGGCGGGGCATCGTTGGCAGCGGCAGCTGCGGGGAGTCAGGTGACACATGTCGACTCGGTGAAACAGGTTGTTAGCTGGTCGAGGGAGAATATGGAACACTCGGGGCTGGGGGGTATACGCTGGGTTGTTGAGGATGCGATGAAGTTTGTCAGACGAGAGGTTCGCAGGGGCAATAAGTACAACGCAATTATCCTCGACCCACCAGCCTATGGTCGTGGTGCCGATGGTGAGAGGTGGATTTTAGAGGAGAATATAGATGAGATGTTGAGGCTATGCAGCGAGCTGCTAAGCGGTGACAAGGGGTCGTTCGTCGTTCTCAACCTCTACTCAATGGGGTTATCATCGACACTCGCCCGCACAGCTATGAGAAGTTGCTTTGGTGAGCCAAGTAGCGAGCAGCGAGGGGAGTTAGTCTTTGCAGATAAGAGTGGCGGCAAGGAGTTGCCGTTGGGTGTTTATTATAGATTTATTAGGTAATGTATAGAATTGACGATAAGTGTTTTAAGGAGTTTATCTCAGCGGAGCAGATCGCCCAGAGGGTGAGCAGTATAGCTGAGCAGATCAATAGTGACTATGCCGCTGGAAAATTCAGCGGACTACCGCTGATTGTCTCGGTTCTCAATGGGTCGGCAATATTTTGTTGCGATCTTATTCGAGAGTTGAATTTTGAGTTTGAGTTGAGCTTTGTTAAGATCTCATCCTATAACGGCACAGAGTCGACAGGGTGTCCGAAGAGGCTTATCGGACTCAATACCGATCTAAAGGGTCGCGATGTAATTGTCATTGAGGATATTGTGGAGACAGGTATCAGCATCGACTCTATCGACTGCGACCTGAGAGAGAAGGGTGCTGAGAATATCAGCGTCTGCACACTCACCTTTAAACAGAATCGATATAGAGGCAATCGAGCGATCGACTATATCGGCTTTGAGATTGAGGATGAGTTTATCGTTGGCTATGGCATGGACTACATGGAGCGTGGTCGCGGATTATCGGAGATTTTAGTTGTTGCAGATGAGTAGCTACCCTATCGTTGAGGAGTTCTACTCCATTCAGGGTGAGGGGTTTCACTCTGGCGTGGCGGCACACTTTGTCCGTCTGGCGGGGTGTGATGTGCGATGCCCATGGTGCGACGCCAAGGAGAGCTGGAGGGTTGAGGGGCATGAGGTTCTTAGCTCTGAGCAGATTGTTGATCGAGTCAAGGCGAGTGGAGCTAAGAGCGTCGTGGTTACTGGCGGTGAGCCGCTGATGCACGATCTCGGAGAGTTGACCCATGCGCTGCATGAGGCGGGGTTGCAGATCTTTCTGGAGAGTTCGGGAAGCAGGGAGCTTAACGGTGAGTTCGACTGGATATGTATCTCGCCTAAGAGACGTAAGCCTCCGATTGACAGCACCTTGCTGAGAGCCAGCGAATTGAAGGTGGTCATTGAGGGGGAACAAGATTTTGCATGGGCAGAGGAGTGTGCAGCTAGAGTAGGCGATGGATGTATGCTCTATATGCAGGTTGAGTGGAGTGGATCGGAGCGCGTGATGCCGCTCGTTGTGGAGTATGTAAAGAGTAATCCGCGCTGGATGGTATCTATCCAGACGCATAAACATATGAATATTCCCTAATGGTTAAGTATCTTATAAAGTTGATGCACTATACACGTGCAAATCGCTGGACTATCCTCACGCTAGTGATCTCGTTGGTGATGATTGTCACCATCGGGCGTAATGCATGGCATGGTGTGGTGATCTCTACTCAGATTGCAGAGTTGGAGCATGAGCGTAATATCTACCTCGAAGAGATAAGGCGCGACAGCACACTTATCGAGCGACTCAAAGATGATGATGAGCTAGCGCGCTACGCCCGCGAAAGGTACTACATGCGCCGCAAGGGGGAGGATCTCTTTATTCTGAAGTAACATTTTAACTATGTCATGCTGAGCGAAGCGAAGTATCTAACAATATAGGCTTAAGACCTTGCTAGATACTTCGCTTCGCTCAGCATGACAGCCTACATGAGATCTCTAGTCATCACATGCCCTATAAAGATGCAGGGTAAAACGTCCTACTCAGAATTACTCAGCAAAACAGAATAAATTTAAGGGTAATATTTTGAAGTCTCTATAATTAGTTGTATTTTTGCCATTCGGGGGTAATCTCCCAAATAAGAGAAGAAAACGATAAAATATATGAAAGTATTAAAGTTTGGTGGAACATCGGTCGGTTCGGTGGCGAGCCTTGAGAATGTTAAGCAGATAGTAAATGGCTCTAGCGAGCAGATGGTAGTTGTGGTATCAGCCTTCGGAGGTGTTACCGATCAACTTATTGCCACGGCTAAGACTGCTACGAGTGGCGATAGCACATTCGAGCAGGGTTTGGAGCGTATCGTTGGACGCCACAAGGAGATGATCGAGGGTACTGTAGAGGCTAAATATTGGGAGGAGCTTAACACAAGACTAGCACCACTATTCGATGACCTTTCAAATATCTACCGCGGAATCTTCCTCATCAGAGATCTTTCGCCAAAGACAATGGATACCATCGTGAGCTATGGCGAGAGGCTAAGCTCAACCATCATCTCATATATCTTGGATGATGTTACGCTGATTGACTCACGCGAGTTGATTAAGACTATCCCACAGTTCGGCAAACATGTGGTTGACTTTGATGTGACCAACAACCTGATAAATTGCTGCTTCGAGAGCCACACAAGAGTGAGCCTACTACCGGGATTTATCTCAGCTGACCTTGAGAGTGGCGAGGTGACAAACCTTGGTCGCGGAGGCTCGGACTATACGGCAGCGATACTAGCATCGGCACTAGAGGCTGATGTGTTGGAGATATGGACCGATGTAGATGGATTTATGAGTGCTGACCCTAGGGTTATTAGCAACACCCATGTTATCAACCACCTCTCGTTTGTCGAGGCGATGGAGCTGTGTAACTTTGGTGCTAAGGTTATCTACCCACCGACAATCTACCCTGTCTACCACAAGAATATCCCTATTGTAGTTAAGAACACATTCAATATCGCCGCCCCCGGAACACTCATCACAAAGGAGAAGAGCAAGGAGGAGGGGAAACTAATTAAGGGAATCTCATCGATCAACGACACAACACTGATTACCGTTAGTGGTCTTGGAATGATGGGTGTGATAGGCGTCAACTATCGCATCTTCAAGGCGTTAGCTAAGGGTGGCATAAGTGTATTCTTGGTCTCTCAGGCGTCGTCGGAGAACAACACCTCGATCGGTGTACGTAATGCCGATGCCGATGCAGCGGCGAAACTTCTCAATGAGGAGTTCACCCACGAGATTGAGATCGGAGAGATGGACCACGTAACTATCGAGAGTGGTTTGGCTACCGTGGCTGTTGTGGGCGACAATATGCGTCTCACCCCCGGATTGGCTGGACGACTGTTCAATGTATTGGGACGTAGTGGAATAAATGTTATTGCCTGCGCTCAGGGTGCTAGCGAGACAAACATATCATTTGTAATTAGATTGGAGCAGCTACGCAAGGCGTTGAGCGTTATCCACGACTCATTCTTCCTGTCGGAGTATAAGGTTATCAACCTCTTTATCGCTGGTGTTGGTTTGGTAGGTGCAAACTTGATCGATCAGATCCGCGCTCAGCAGGTACCTCTTATGGAGGAGAAGGCGTTGAAGATCAATGTTGTTGGAATGGCTAACTCTAAGAGGCTTATTGTCAATGAGGAGGGTCTCGACTTGAGCAACTATAAGGAGCAGCTGGCTGGTTCGGAGATTGTCGCTAGTCCAGAGTCAATATTGGAGCAGATCACTACACTCAATAGCATCAACTCGGTATTTGTCGACTGTACGGCAAATGCGGGAATCACCTCTATCTATCGTGAGCTACTTGACAACAATGTCTCTGTTGTTGCAGCGAATAAGGTTGCAGCATCTGAGAGCTATGAAAACTATGTTGCACTTAAGGAGACCGCTCGCAAGAGAGGGGTTAAGTTCCTGATAGAGACCAATGTAGGTGCTGGATTGCCAATTATCAACACCATCAACTCGCTAATCAATAGTGGTGATAAGATCACTCGTATCGAGGCTGTTGTATCGGGAACATTGAACTATCTATTCAATGTGATGAGCGCCGAGGTACCTATCTCAAAGGCGGTGATGATGGCTAAGGAGGAGGGGTATAGCGAACCCGATCCTAGACTCGATCTAAATGGATCGGATGTTGTTCGCAAGATCGTTATCCTCTCACGCGAGGCTGGATACAACACTGAGCAGCAGGATGTCAAGAAAGATCTATTTATCCCTGCTGAGCTATTTGAGGGTAGCGAGGAGCAGTTCTGGGCTAAGCTACCGGAGTTGGATGATGAGTTTGAAAAGAAGAGAAAATATGCTGAGGTTAATGGTTTGCGTTTCCGCTTTGTAGCGAAGATGGAGTGTGGTGAGTGTTCGGTAGGTTTGCAGATGGTCGATGCAAAACACCCATTCTATGAGTTGGCGGGAAGTAATAATTCTGTGATGTTGACAACCGAGAGATATAAGGAGTTGCCAATGGTCATTAAAGGTTATGGTGCTGGAGCAGCAGTGACTGCTGCGGGAGTTTTTGCAGATATTATTAGTATAGCAAACATTAGATAAAAGATGAAGTACATAGTTATTTTAGGTGACGGAATGGCTGGACTACCTATTGAGAGTCTAGGCGGACGTACAACATTGCAGGCGGCAAACAAACCCGCTATCGATGAGCTAGCAACACGCGGACAGAGTGGTATGCTAAATACTGTTCCAGCGGGTTACGCACCGGGAAGTGAGATTGCAAACCTAGCTGTTCTGGGCTACGATCTCGATGAGGTCTTTGAGGGTCGCGGCTCTTTGGAGGCGGCAAGCATGGGGGTCGAGATCGAGGAGGGAGAGATGGCTATGAGGTGCAATCTGATCTGCATCGAGGATGGAAAGATCAAGAACCACTCGGCGGGACATATCTCCACTGAGGAGGCTGGAGAGTTGATTGAGTATCTACAGCAGGAGTTGGGCGATGAGAGCATAAGCCTCTATACAGGTGTATCATATCGCCACCTATTGAAGATGAGGGGTGGCAATAAAGAGCTGGAGTGTACCCCACCCCACAATGTTCCGGGAACACCCTTCGATGAGGTGATGATAAAGGCGATGAATGACTCAGCAGTTGAGACGGCTGAGAGACTCAATGAGTTGACTCTACGCTCTCAAGAGCTACTGAACAACCACCCCATTAATATAAAGAGAGTTGCCGAGGGTAAAGATCCCGCCAACTCAATCTGGTTGTGGTCTCCGGGGTATAAACCGGCGATGCCAAAGTTAAGCGATATATACCCAATCGAGAGCGGTTCGGTGATCTCTGCGGTCGACCTTATCAAGGGAATTGGAGTCTATGCTGGTCTGCAACCAATTGATGTAGAAGGTGCTACAGGACTCTACGACACCAACTACGAGGGTAAGATGGAGGCTGCACTAGAGGCTCTACGCACACAAGATTTCGTCTATCTCCATGTCGAGGCGAGCGATGAGGCGGGTCACGAGGGGGATAGCGCACTAAAGATCAAGACGATAGAGAACCTAAGTGAGAGGATCGTTCGTCCTATTATGGATGCCGCGAAGAGCATCGAGGGGGGATTGCGAATAGCTCTGCTACCCGACCACCCTACACCATGTGAGCTGAGAACACACACATCCGATGCTGTGCCATTTGTGATCTACGACCCCGAGTGGAGCGGTGATGATGTCAATGTATATGATGAGGAGTCGGCTAAGGGCGGAGCCTTCGGAGAGTTAAAGGGTGATGAGTTTATCAAGCTGCTCTTTACAAAATAGAGATAAAAACAAAAAAATTATAAAACATGCGTTATTATAGTACAAATAAAAAGGCTAATCTAACCTCATTGAAGGAGGCTGTAGTTAAGGGTCTGGCACCAGACAAGGGGTTGTATATGCCCGAGGAGATTGAGCCACTACCAACAGAGGTCTTTGCCAATATGGATAAGATGTCGTTCCAAGAGATGTCTTATATCTTTGCAAATCAGATCTTTGGAAGAGATATAGATACACCTAGCCTAAAGAGAATTGTTAACGATACTCTTAACTTCCCTACACCAATAGTTAGGGTTGAGCCAAATATCTACTCTTTGGAGCTTTTCCATGGACCAACATTAGCATTTAAAGATGTTGGAGCAAGGTTTATGGCTAGAGTGTTGGGGTACTTCATCTCACAGAATAGCAAGGATGAGACTGTCAATGTGTTGGTAGCGACATCGGGTGATACAGGTAGCGCCGTAGCAAATGGCTTCTTGGGTGTTGAGGGGATCAATGTATTTGTACTCTACCCTAAGGGGAAGGTGAGTAAAATTCAAGAGGTTCAGTTTACCACTCTAGGGCAGAATATCACAGCTATTGAGGTTGATGGATCATTTGATGATTGTCAGGCTCTGGTAAAGCAGGCATTTATGGATGCTCAGCTGAACCAATCGATGAAGCTCACTAGCGCCAACTCGATCAATGTCGCTAGGTTCCTACCTCAGGCATTCTACTACCTCAACGCCTATGCACAGATGAAGAGGTTGGAGAGAGAGCGCGAGATAGTCTTTGCTGTACCTAGTGGAAACTTTGGAAATATCACAGCTGGACTCATTGCAAAGAGGATGGGTCTACCTGTTAAGAGATTTATCGCAGCAAATAATAGCAATGATATTTTCTTAGAGTATCTAAATACGGGGGAGTACAATCCTCGTCCATCGGTAGCGACAATCGCTAATGCTATGGATGTTGGTGACCCTAGCAACTTTGCACGTGTGATGGATCTCTATGCCAACTCTCATGAGGCTGTATGTGCTGAGGTGTCGGGTTGCGCCTATACCGATGAGCAGATTGCAGAGACTATCAAAGAGACATTGAGCCGCACAGGCTATCAATTGGATCCTCACGGAGCGTGTGGCTACAGAGCATTGAAGGAGCAGTTGCAACCGGGCGAGATGGGAATCTTCCTAGAGACTGCACACCCAGCTAAGTTCCTTGAGACAGTTGAGTCGATCACAGGTGAGAGCCTTGAGATACCTGAGAAGTTGAAGAGCTTTATGTCAGGCGAGAAGAGGAGTATTGAGATGAGCAGCAGCTTTGATGAGTTTAAGGAGTTTTTATTAAGTAGGTAATTATGAGAGCTATTCGCGTAATTATATATATGATTTGGGGTGTTGTAGCGTATAGCTGTTGCACCCCAAGTGCTTTGACTAAGTCGGGTCTCGATGCTTCGCGATTTGAGAAGATAGTCGATGGTGAGTCGGTTGCACTATATACCCTTACTAATAGTGAGGGTATGGAGGTTTGCGTGACCAATCTGGGCGCACGTGTTGTCTCTATTATGGCTAAGGATAGAGAGGATAGTTGGCGTGAGGTTACTCTAGGGTTTAATAATATAGATGACTATATCGAGAGACGTATGGCTATCGGAGGTACTGTGGGTAGAGTTGCCGGACGTATTAAGGGTGGTCATATTGTTATAGATGACAAGGAGTATACCCTTCCTATAAATGATGGAGGCAACACCCTGCATGGCGGAGTGGTGCAGTGGCACAACCGCCCATTTAAGGTTGTTAAGGTGACTACAGAGTCTATAACTATGCGCTATATCTCTCCCGATGGAGAGTCTGGATTTCCGGGGGAGGTCACCCTTGATGTGATCTACTCGTTGGATAGCGATGGTGGTCTACTCATCGAGTATGAGGCATCAACAACCGCCCCTACTCAGCTCAACCTAACCAACCACACCTTCTTTAACCTCTCGGGTGATCCCACCGTGAACAACGAGGAGAATATAATCGTTATCGAGGCGGATAGTGTCTGTTATGTCGACCCTATAGCGGTGGTTAATGATGGTACACGCCGTGCCGTTGCTGGCACACCAATGGATCTACGCGTAGCAACGAGGATCGGAGATGTTATTGATAGCGACCATGAGCAGACAAAGCTAAAGGGTGGATTTGACCATGGATGGATGCTCAATCGCAATAGCGATGGGTCACTAGGTAGAGTTATACTCCACTCACCAAAGAGCGGAATAACGATGGAGACCACAACATCTCAAGAGGTGGTACACCTCTCGGCAGCTAGCTTCCTCAATGGAAAGGTTATTGGACGAGGTGGAAACCCACTAATCTATCGAGGCGGAGTATGTGTAGAGACACAGCATCAGTCGGTAGATATAGATGGCAATGTTCCCGAGAGCGCAACATTGCGTCCCGGAAGGAGCTATAGGGGTTGGTGTCTATATCGCTTCTATTAGCGCTAGGCGTCACCTAGTTTAGAGGTAAAACTCACGTTGTTTGCCGTATCATTAGGTTGTAGCCTATTGTTAGGCTGAGCAATCTGACCAAAGGCTGTTTCATAACGTTCAACATTCTCATGGAGCATCTTAAGGAGCTGTTTAGCGTGCTGAGGTGTCATAACAATACGACTATTTACGCTTGGGTTGGTCATTCCGGGGAGTATCGCTGCGAAGTCTAGGATAAACTCCATCTGAGAATGCGAGACAACTGATAGATTTGCATACTGCCCCTTTGCTATCTCCTCGCTCACTTTTAGCTCTATACTTGACTTTGGTTGTTGAATTTTATTATCTGCCATCACTATCTTTATTTCTGAATATACAAAGATAGTAGTTAAATGGAAATTATTGAGATTGAGAGGCGAAAAGATGTCGACAAGATATGAACAGTTGGTTAATGGACTCTACTCGGGAAGGTGTTACAACTCCTACTCGGGCTACTTCCGTAGGCTCTTTGGCGAGAGGGTTCAGAAGGTGGCAATCAACGCTGGCTTCACCTGCCCCAACCGCGATGGTGCGGTGGGTCGCGGAGGGTGTACATTCTGTAATAATGAGGCTTTTACCCCATCATACTGCACCCCGAGACTCACCGTTACAGAGCAGATTGAGGAGGGTATAGCCTTCCATATAAATAGGTATCGCAAATCATCAAAGTACCTAGCCTACTTCCAATCATTCTCAAACACCTACGCACCACTCGATGAGCTACGCCGACTATACGACGAGGCTCTGTCGCACCCTCAAGTTGTGGGTGTGGTGGTTGGTACACGCCCCGACTGTGTCGATGAGGCTAAGTTGGACTACTTTGCAGAGTTAGCACAGAAGAGATATGTTGCACTAGAGTATGGTGTTGAGTCGACATATAACCACACCCTAGAGCAGATAAATCGCGGTCATAGCTTTGAGCAGGCGCAGTGGGCAATAGAGCAGACCGCGAGCAGAGCTATACACACAGGTGCGCACTTCATCCTCGGGCTACCCGGAGAGGGCGACCAGATGCTCATCGATCAGATAGAGCGGATCAATTCACTTCCGCTAGAGACAATAAAGTTCCACCAATTACAGATATTTAAGGGTACACAGATGGCTGACGAGTGGGATGCTCACCCCGATAGATTCCACTTCTGGAGTCGCGAGGAGTATATCTCACTGGTGATCGATATTGTGGAGAGGATGCGCCCCGAGATTGTTATGGAGCGATTTGCATCGGAGGCGCCACCACGATACCACTACGGTCCCAACTGGGGGTTAATTAGAAACGAGACTATGTGGCAACTCTTCGAGCGGGAGATGCTAAACAGAGAGAGTTTTCAGGGTAAATATTATGGCTAGATATGTAGAGATACTCTTCCCTTTGGCACTCGAACTTCTCACCTATGAGGATGGCGTTGGGGATCTTCGAGTGGGTGAGTTTGTCGCTGCTCAAATGGGCAGTAGCGACACCGCCCGCTACTACACAGGTATTGTGTGGCGGACAGACCTTGATAGACCCGACTACAAACGCATAAGGAGTGTAGATCGGAGGGTTAATGTTGGTGCTACGCTAAGCGATCGACAGCAAAGTGTATGGGAGTGGGTTGCCCGCTACTACCTCTCGACTCTGGGGGAGGTGATGAATGTAGCATTGCCATCGTTGATCCGCACAAGGGGGGATGATGAGC
>JBCQTG010000014.1:0-39253 GCA_047178765.1 Rikenellaceae bacterium
CTCTTGCACCCTCTTGCACCCTCTTGCACCCTCTCATCTCTATCACTGCACCCTCTCTCGCACCCACTTTGTTGAGCTACAAGGATTCGAACCTTGAACGACTGAACCAAAATCAGCTGTGTTACCATTACACCATAGCTCAATCCGATTGCAATATTTGATATTGCTGCCTTTTGAGCGATGCAAAGGTACGACTAAAAATAATAAAAACCAAATTATAGAGATTAATTAAGAGGCAAAAATTATAAACATAGATTATCCGCCTATATACACGTTACAGTTCTTATGCTCAAAAATAGCTTCAGTTAGAAAAATTCAGACAGATCCTTAACAAAGTTAACATATTTTTTATAACTTTGTTAGATCCTAAAGTTTAAACTAAAACCTATAGTAAAGATGAAAACTAAACTACTCTCATTTTTATTACTCATCTCAGCACTCCTATGCGCTAGCTGCGAGAGTGACCCCGATGTTGATAATAACCCAACTACACCGGGCATTACCCCTAGCATTGACGACTATTCGGTACTTACCACCACTATCCAACAGATCAATCAGGCTATTGTTTCGCGTGTTGCCTATTCAGATAGTGGACTGGAGCTAGACTGGTCTAGTGGCGATGTATTAAGAATTTTTGACAAGAATGATGATTTCTACGACTTTGCCTACGAGGATCTAGATGATGGAGAGGATAGTCGCTACTTTAGGTTCCGTTCTGACGCGACCAAACCTGTGAACACAGAGCCATATACAGTTGTTTTTCCCGCATCACGATTTGAAGAGGTTGATGACCCAACAAGTGTAACTATCGATATGACTAGTGACCAAGTGCAGCTAGGTAATAACAATCTTGACCACCTATCAGATTTCACCATCATGACCGGAACAACAGAGTCTCTTGATGATGCTATTTGGATGACCTATCAAACAGCACAGATAAAGTTCAAGATGACCCTACCCGATAATAGCCAAGCCTTCAATGTCGCTAAAATTGTCATGACAGTCTACAATGAAGATGGAAGCGAAAATGAAGATGCTTTTGCAACAAAACAATCGATTGACTGCACCGGAGCAGATGACCCAATAACAATAGAGAGTAGTAGCTCTATTACACTCCACTTAGGATTGGAGGATAGCGACATTGGCGATGACCGAACCATCACCGCCTATGCAATGTTGCTCCCATCAGAGTTCGATGATTGCGATATTAAGGTTGAACTTCTAGATACACATGGTAGGTCTTTGCAAACTCGCACAGAGGAGAGTACCTCACGAGGATTCCCCGCTGGCTATCAACATACGGCACTCGCTGAAGATAGCATAGATCTCTACAGCGAGTCTGCTACGTCTGACTGCTATGTTAGTTGGAAACAGTTTGGACCGGGAATGAGTGGAAATAACAAAGTTGCATATTGGCACCCCACCGACCCTAAATTTTTATATGTATCGCCCAATATGGGTAATTCGTACATTAGTGAGGATGGAGGACTTACCTACAACACCATACTCACCAACTACGATGCACCGAGCTATAAGAATAGCGATGGTCTGCGAGGAATCGAAGGATTCACAAGTGTCGACTTCTCATATAGCGATGAGAACTTTGGTTTTGCTACCGACACTGGAAATAGCGGAATCTTTATAACATATGATAAGGGGCGCACTTGGGCTATTCAGGAGTCGTCGCTTGATGATTTCTATGAGATCTACCTATCGTGTGTGGAGGTCGATCCTACCAATGATAATATTTGGTATCTCTCAGCAGGTCGTATGCGTGACATCAATAACAACTGCTTCTTCACACAGGCGGATAAGCATGGAACGTTCCTAGACACAACAGGCAATAGCGACTGCAAGGTGTGGCGAAGTGAGGATCGTGGAGAGACATGGACATTGAAAAATAGTGGTCTACACGAAAATATAGATATAGAGACGATCTTAGTAGACCCTGTAAACCCTACAAATCTCTACCTCTCTGGAAACTATGGTTTCTATAGGAGTACTAATAGCGGCGATAGCTGGACGCATGTAAAAGTGCGCCCCGACTGTGACACATCGACAGAGATTGATAGTGGGCATGAGGTTATCCGCTCGATGACTCTGCACCATGACAAATCGACCAATGCAGTCACCCTGTTGCTTATCTCGAATGTTACATGGAGACAGGATGTTGGTACAATAGTCACCGATGGCGGAGGAGTATTCAAGAGTACCGATGGCGGAGTTAGCTGGACAGATATTAGCGGTTCGGTCAAGGGGGCGTCGCTGGAGGTTGATCTTGTAGCGCTTAACTCAACCAATGATATAAATAGCACATTCCAGTCAACAGCAGTAAACTACTTCGACTGGAGCAGCAGTGAGTTTACAGCCAATGTAACAAGCTACCCCGAGGCTATAATGAGTCGATTCACATTGATCGATGTCGACCCTAAGGATGTAAACAAGATCTTCCTAATCAACAACTATGCAAACCTATCGGAGAACAATATGAAACCGGGAATGTTGTGGGGTACCTATGATGGCGGTAACAGCTGGTTTGCCGCGGCGCGTAATGGTTATGTGTGGAATTTGGATTATGAAAATCCATATAACACTGGTAACAACAATTGGAATGCAATAGAGTATGGACGAGACTACTGGCAAAACGCAAGGGCATACCAGCCAATGGGAACAAACACAACATTCACCTACTTATCACAGTGGATGGAGCGTGACATATATGAGCAGAAGGCATTCACCGTCGTCAAGTACAACTGCGATGGTTCGATCTTCTATGGTCAAATGGCGAAAATTGCATTGGTGAGCTATGATGACTCAGAGACATGGATTGATGTCGATGATACGGTTGTTACCAATTCAGCAACGGCAACTGATGGATCGATCATCGGAGCAGGAAATAGCAACCTCCCGGGACATGGTTTCTTCCAGATCGATGCTGAAGGCTACAGAGATAAGGTATACTGCAACGCAGGAGAGGGTAGTTTATGGATTGCTTATAGCAAATCTACGGAGGAGTATGACAATATAGCTGCCGAAAATGTTAGGTTCACCTCAAATGAGATGTCGCTAAGTTCCTATGCAATTGATCCCTACGAGACCGATCGCCACTACGCGCTCTTCTTCAGACAGCACAATGCAGGTGATTTAATGGTCTCGACAGATGGTGGCATATCGTATGACAATAGTGGTAATTGGTCAGTACTAGCAGATTGTACAGATATTTTCGCTTACGACTGGTCGGCTGGGAGTGACAACAATAAGGTGCATCAGATATGTTTGACTATTGATGAGAAGAGCTACGATCAATCACTTGGATATTGCAAGGATCTCTACTTCTGTGTACCATGGGATACTAGTCAGGTTCTACAACTTGTAGGAGGATCTGTGTCGGGAGTTGGTGTCTACGGATCGAAAGATGCAGGAGCAACGTGGAGTTGTTTGAATAATGGATTACCAACATCATGGCATAAATATCCAAGTAACTACGCAGGTTATGACGATGTGTCGGGTGCTAACACTGGCGCACCATCAGTAACCCATATAGCCCTTAACCCTAATGAACCTCAGGGAACACTCTACATCACTATGGAGTTGATGAATGAAGAGAGCACATCGCTTTGGCGCTCGACAGATTGGGGTGCAACATGGAGTGCGGTGACCTCAACTCAATTTATGACGCAGCCAAATGAAACGTGGTACTACACAGCCACAGCCAACCCCGACTCATACGCTCGAATTGGAATGATGGATATTCACTTCAATAAGAGTGGTGACAAAGCCTATATCACCGTTGGAGGAAATAACGCTAGTGCCGATGACACCTATTGCGGATTGTGGGTTTGCGATGTTGATGCTGCGGGAAAGTGGTTGACCGACTCCTCGGTCTGGAAGAAGATCTTTAGTCACCCCTTCCCTAACCGCATCGAGAGTGCAATCTACGATGAGGATCTACTCCTTCTCAGCACACTCGGCAGCACCAATACCGATTACTACAATCCGGGTGTTTATGTCTCATATAATGGCGGAAAGGCGTGGAGCAAGATCAACTATGGCAATGGACAGAGTGACCGTGTTAACGACATCGCTATCGACTATCAGATTAAGGGTCGCTACTACGTCTCGACCTACGGAAGTGGCTGGTACTACGCCGACGATCCTAACTATTAATCACCCTTTTGGATAAGAAAATCCTACTCAAAACTCAAGTTATAAATAACTGGTAACTACGAATTAAGTACAAAATGATTTGCAAATCTGCAAATCATTTTGTACTTTTGCTGCTACCAAAATAATTTTTTAACTAAAACACTAATGAAAATGAAATTAAAATTACTCTTTTTTTCATTATTCTCTGCAGCAATGCTGTGTGCTGGTTGCGAAAGTGACCCCGAAGTTGACAACAACGCCTCTACGACACCTAGTGTCACCCCAAGCATTGATGACTACTCGGTACTGACCACCTCTATTCAGCAGATGACACAGTCTATTTCGTCTCGTCTCTCCTTCTCGGATAATGGACTAGAGTTGGACTGGGCAAATGGAGATGTACTGAGAATATTTGACAAGAACAACGATTATTATGACTTTGCCTATGAGGATCTTGATGATGGCGAGGATGATCGTTACTTCCGTTTCCGCTCTGATGCAACCAAACCGGCAAACACCAACCCTTACACAGTTGTCTACCCTGCATCACGCTTTGATGACGTTACCGACCTCTCGAAGGTCACTATTGACATGACTGAGAATCAGGTTCAGGTGGGTAATAACACACTCGATCACCTCTCTGACTTCACGTTCATGACAGGAACAACAGAGTCACTCGACGAAGCAATCTACATGACTCACTATATGGGACAGGTGAAGTTTATTATGACCCTTCCTGAGGAGGCTAGAACGCTAGATGTTGCAAAGATCGTCATGACTGCATACAACGAAGATGGAAGCGAGAATGAGGATGCTTTCGTTGTTAAACAGATCATCGACTGTACTGGTGAGAGTGACCCAGAGGTTGTAGAGAGAAGCAGCTCTATCACTCTTCACATGGGACTAGAGGATAGCGACATTGGAGATGATCGATCAATCACCGCCTATGCAATGATCCTACCTACTGAGTTCGAGAATTGTGACCTCGTTGTTGAGCTGGTTAACACACACGGAACCGCTCTATATACTCGCACTGAGGAGGTGGCTTCACGTGGATTCTCAGCTGGATTCCAGCACTTCGCAATGTCTGAGGACTCTATGGAGCAGGTATATACAGAGACTATCACCTCAGTTAGTAATATTCAATGGTCACAGTTTGGACCGGGAATGAGTGGTAATAATAAGATCTCTTATTGGCACCCAACATGTCCCAACACACTCTTTATCTCTCCTAACATGGGTAACTCATATGTTAGCTACGATGGAGGTAAGACATTCCAGACTCTTCTTAACTGGGATGCTACGGGATACCAGAATGCAAGTAGTGACCGTGGTATTGAGAGTTTCTGCGGTATTGATTTCTCATACACCGATGAGAACTACGGTTTTGCTACCGACAATGGTAATAGCGGATTGTTTAGAACCTACGATAAGGGTAGCAGCTGGACTATTCAGCAATCATCACTAGATCAGTTCTATGGCGTCTACCTCTCTTGCATTGAGGTTGACCCAACAGATGATAATATATGGTACCTAGGAGCAGGTCGTCTGCGCGATCTTACAAATAACGCATTCTTTACTCAGGAGAATCCTCACGGAGAGTATATCGACACTACGGGAGCTAGTAGCTGTAAAGTTTGGCGAAGTGACGATAAAGGTGAGACATGGACTTTGAAGAATGTTGGTTTGGATTCTCGGTTGGAGGTTGAGACGATCATTGTTGATCCAGTTACGCCAAGCAATATCTATATGTCGACAAACTATGGTTTCTGGCGCAGTACTGATAGGGGCGAGAACTGGACACAGGTTGATGTTCGCCCAGATGCTAAGACCTCAACAGAGGTTGGTGATGGTCTAGAGGCTATCCGCTCAATGGCTATGCACCGCGACAAGACAACTAACGTTGTTACTCTCTTTGTTATCTCTAGTGTCACATGGCAGATGGACGGTACAAATCCAATGGAATACGAGGGTGGTGGAATATATAAGAGTACCGATGGTGGTCAGACATGGACAGCTATTCACGGTGAGCAGGGCGGTTCAAGTTCACTCTTTATCGACCTACAGGCACTTAACTCATCGACTGCAACAAGTAGTTTCTGTAACTGTATTGGAGGAGACGATGACAACGGTTACTTCACCGACCTTACCCCTACAGAGGCAAAATCATACTGTACCTCAAAAGGTTATCCAACATCAATCATGCAGCGTTTCCACTGGATTGTCGTTGACCCAAATGACGTTAACAACATCATGTTGAACAACGACTACTCAAATGCATCGGAGAATAACTTTATCCCGGGTATGTTGTGGAGAACAAATGATGGTGGTAAGACATGGTTTATCGGAGCTAGAAATGGTAAAGCATGGGGTGAATTCGAGGGTAGTTCAGAGGCTCAGAACACCTATAAGTATTGGACAGAGACTCGTACAGGTCAGCCAATGGGTAATAACGTAAGCCTAATCTATCTCCACGAGTGGATGAACCGTGATGTATATGAGCGTAAGTCATTTACTACTGTTCAGTTTAACTGCGATGGAACAAATGTCTATGGTCAGATGGCAAAGATCGCCCTTACAAGTTATGATGGCGGCGATACATGGGTAGATATTGATGATAATGTTGTCGACTATTACGATGATGAGGATGAGGAGAGTTATATCATCATTGGAGCAGGAAATAGTAACCTTCCCGGTCACGGATTCTGCCAGTACTACTTGGAGCCGGGTGATGAGCATTATGCAGATTACTACGGTAGACTATTCACCTGCGGTGGTGAGAATAGCTTATGGATTATGTATACAGATATGATCGACTATTATGGTGGTCTAGCTGGTCGTAACTACCGATTTACAGAGGATGAGATGTCTAGCAGTAGCTACGCGATCGATCCAAACGACCCATGTAAGCACTACGCACTCTTCTTTAGACAGACCAATCAAGGAAAATTGATGCGCTGGAATGATAGCAAGGGTAATGGCGTCTTGGGTTCAGATGGAGTCTCTGACGGCTGGACAGTAATTGGAACACCTATTGCAACTGCTGATTGGCCCGATGCATCTGGTGATAACTCGGTTCACCAGCTACACCTAACAATCGACCCAGAGGATAGCAACACTATGTACTTCTGTGTGCCATACAAATCTGGTAATAACGGACTTGCATTCGTAGGTGATTCGGGTGGATGTACAGGTATTTACCGCTCAACAAATGGTGGTGTATCATGGGCAGTAATCAATAGCGCACTACCATACGCATATTACAATGCCAACACATTGGACGCAGCATCTGTATCAAATCTAACACTGAACCCTCATGCAGCTGCAAATGTAGCGGGTAAGTCAAGAATATACATCACTACTGAGAGTAGAAACGGTTCTCTATGGAGACTGGATGAGGATGATAACTGGATCGAGGTTGAATCAACTAAGTTCATGACTCCGGGAACAGATGACAATGGCTCTGCAAATGAGTTGTATAGTCTATACTATAATGCGAACAACAATGTCGATGGTATCTCTCGTGCAGGAATGCAGGATATTCACTTCAACAAGTCGGGAACAAAGGTTTACGTAACCGTAGGATCATACCTAACAGTTGCTGATGACCCATACTGCGGATTGTGGGTATGTGATGTTGATCCAACAAACCCAACAGATTGGGAGGAGAATGGAGAGTGGAGAAGAATCTTTGCACACCCATTTGCTAACCGTATTGAGACAGCGATGTATGATGAGGATCTAATCATGTTCTCTACACTTCCTAACTCTAATGTAGGTCAGATCAATACCGGAACATACATCTCATACGATGGCGGTAAGTCATGGGCAAAGATGAACTACGGTAATGGACAGAGCGATAGAGTAAATGACATCGCTATCGACTACTACATGCCGGGACAGTATTACGTATCGACATACGGAAGTGGTTGGAGCTACGCGGTAGACCCTAACTACAAAAAGAAGTAATACTTTGCTGTCATGCTGAGCAAAACGAAGCATCTCATAATGTCATCTAAAGACCTTGTGAGATGCTTCGTTTTGCTCAGCGTGATTGATAAATAGGAAAAACAACCAATAGATATGAAAACAAAACTAATTATAGTGGCGGCAGCAACATTAACACTAGCTGCTACTGCCCAGACAATCCCCTCAAAGGAGCTATTCAAGATGCTCCCCAAGGAGAAGATCACCTCGACAACCGAGATCAACTGGCGACAGTTTGGACCGGGAATGGCGGGCTACAACGAGGAGCTATGGTGCCACCCAACCGATAAGAACACCATCTTGATGGGACCTGATATGCATGTAACCTACGGATCGTGGGACTACGGTGCATCGTGGCAGACAGTGAAAGATTGTGACGGCACGGGATATGATATGGAGCGAGTGATCGAGGTGCAGTTCTCTCGTCAAGATCCAGACTTTGCAATTGCTATCGACCGCGAGGGATATGTAAATTTCTCAAATGATAGAGGACGTACATGGACAGCAACGACAGACCTCGGCAAGTGCCACTCAGAGCTAGCTGTCGACCCCACCGATGACAATAAGTGGTATATCGGTGCTGGCGACTTCTTCAATGTAAAGGATACACACCGTTCTGAGGCTACACCCCACGGAACAATCCAGACGCGCTCAGAGTATGGATTTATCTGGAAGAGTGTGGACAAAGGCAAGACATGGAAGAAGATCACCGCAGGGCTACCCGATCAGGTGGATATAGGAAAAATCATTGTCGACCCATCTAACCCCAAGCGACTAATAGCTGCTACGGGACACGGAATCTACCTCAGTGACAACGAGGGTTTGAAGTGGTATAAAGGTGGCGAGGGTCTGCCCAACAACCTCCCACGCGACCTCACCTCACACTACGATAGTAAGAGCAAAAAGTTGACTCTCTATCTAGTTGAGCAGACAGTATACACAGCCGATGGTAAGGGGGGAACAGACTCATCGGGAGGAGTATTCAAGAGTACCGATAGCGGAAAGAGCTGGAGCAGTGTCACTGGAAACCTAGCGCTCGATCTAAGGCAGATAACCAGCTTCAACACACTTAGCCGCTACTACCGAACAATCAGCTACTGGTTTGGACTAGATCTAAAACAGCAGTTTAAAGCAGCAAAAGAGAGGTTTCCCAACAAACCAACTAACGCCCTTACGGTATTCAACCGCATACGTGTAAACCCCAATAATGTGAATGAGATCTACGTCACTCAGAACATAAAGCACGACTTCTCGTTTGCCCCCTCTGAGGTGTGGAAAACGACCGATGGGGGTGAGAGCTGGATCGCTGTTACACGCGTTGGAACATATTGGAATGAGGTTGAGAACAAGGTTAATGATATGATATACTGGAAGTCGCGTAATAACCCGACAAATCCAAATATGACATTCGCCCACCTCCATGGCTCTCTATACAATAAAGATTATATTCAGGGTAACCGCCATATGGAGATCGACTGTGAGGGTAACATCTATTGCGCTTTTGACCAACAGACAGTTCGTTCAGAGGATGGCGGAGCGACATGGAATCAGATCGATGACTACGAGAGTGAGCCGGGTAGCGGAGTGTGGATCTCTCGCGGTGATAGTGACCTTCCCGGACGACAGATCATCCTCGACACAGGTGTTGAGGGACGTGTGCTGCTCTGTTCAGGCGAGCATGGGTTGTGGATGACTGATGATATTGGTTCATATCCAGATAAAGAGGCTATCGGTGTACGCCAGATCGAGGGGCAGATAAACGACGATGGTAAGTACCACTCATGTGCGCACTCAATCGCTACGGCTGCTGTACACCCCAATAACCCCGATGAGATCTACATCTTGATGTTTAGACAGGCTCACCGCGGTCACTTCCGCGTTACTAAGGATGGCGGTAAGACATGGGAGAACTACTCCAAACCGATCGACTATAGCCACCCCAACGAGTCGGCGATGAATGTGCATCAAGCATCGTTAATGGTTGACCCCAAAGATCCAAATAACATCTACTTCTGTGCCAATCTAAACCCTATTACCGAGGTCGGTGGTGGTGGCGGAGTGCGCTCAGAGGGCGACTACTACGGTATCTATAAGAGCTACGATGGCGGTCATACATGGGATCACCAGAACACCGGAATCCCCGCTAATGCAAGTATCCTTCGCCTAGCGATGGACCCAAAGAATCCAAATAAGATCTACGCAGCATCAAACAGGTTCAAGAAGCAGGAGGGGGCATTATATGTCACCGAGAACAGGGGCAACACATGGAAAACGCTCCCACTCCCAAATGGAGTAAGAAGCGTTAATAATGTATCTGTTAACCCTAAATCGGGAGATATATACATCTCATGTGGCGAGCGTACAGCTACTGAGCCATGCCGTGGTGGTGCATGGGTGAGCAAGAATGGAGGTAAGAGCTGGACTCTACTCTTTGATGCCGACTATGTATGGCAGGTTGAGAGTTCTCGTCTCGACCCCAATATCATCTGCGTTGTCTCAGCTGGACTTCGCCCTATGGGTGTGAGGAAGAGTGCCATACTCAATCCGGGAGCATATATCACACGTGATGGTGGTGCTAGCTGGGTGAAGGCAAACAGAGGTCTAGGTCAACCAGATAAGATTACCGACTTCCGCCCAGACATCAGCGACAAAAACACCTTCTGGTGTTCACTATGGGGTAGCGGATCATATAAAGCTGTTATAAAATAGAACGAAATGTCAAAGAAGATGGCGTAGAGGTCACATCGGTTAGATGCCCTCTACGCCATTTTTAAATTTCGTCACCTCGCAACGCTCTTTAATGGCATTGTTAGTTATTACTAACTTTGAGTTTCTGCCCTATAGAGAGCCTATGCGCACTCTTAAGATTATTCCACTGCATCAACTGTCGTGTACTCACTCGGTATCGCTTAGCTATACCACTCAGTGTATCGCCACTCCTAACGACATAGATCGTTCCAGCAGGTGTAGCGCGCAGCTTCTCAATATTTGCAGGGTATATATACTGTTTTAGAAAGAGCGTATCCCTCTTATGTATCTCCGACTCATTCTCTATAAATGGAGATATAAATCGCTGAGGCAGACGCAAAGAGTATGTACGTGTTGTTGCAGGGACAATATCGCGCCTATACTGGGGATTCAACTCCCTAATCACCTCAATAGGTAGCTCCAACGCCTTTGAGACCTGACCAAAGTGCATAATGCGATTAATCTCAACTGTATCTGTAGCCAGCGGAAGCACAGTCGACTCCACCTCTATACCATGCTCCTTATGGTAGGCATAGGCGTAGCTCGCTGCAATAAAAGCGGGGACATAACCCCTCGTCTCACTAGGGAGAAAGTGATAAATATCCCAGAACGTTCCATTCTTCAACCCCGAACGCGCCAATGCCTTATTCACATTCCCCGGACCACAGTTATACGCTGCAATTGCTAGGGTCCAATCACCATACATATTGTACAGATCATTTATAAACTCACACGCAGCGATAGTAGAGCGCACAGGATCGCGCCTCTCATCAACCAACGAGTTGATCTCTAGGTCATACATCTTACCCGTTGAGGGCATAAACTGCCACAATCCCGCCGCACCAGCATGAGAGACCGCATTAGGCAAAAGGGCAGACTCAACGATAGCCAATGCTCTCAACTCAACAGGTAGATTTCGCTTCACCAACTCCTCCTCAATACTAGGGAAATAGTACCTTGAGCGAGAGATTACACGTCCGATATGTGTATACTTAGGGTTTACATATCTATTGATATACCCCTTCACAATCGAGTTATATGAGAGCCTAATTGGAGAGGCTAATTTGGCTAATCTAGCGAGATAGATTGAGTCTACCATATCTATATCCTCCTTTCGTTTCGAGGTTACCGGCAACTCACCGACCTCATCACTTGATATATATTGCTGAAAGAAGTTATTATAGTAATCAGCACCCGATTTCTCGCGCCAGAGGCATAGCAATGAATCCATTACTAATGGATTGAATGAGATTGTCGTATCCTCAAGGATCACAGAGAGTGCAACCTGCTCCTCCTCAACTGAGGGTGCGATAACCACCGAGTCCGCCATCTGATCCAACTCTACGCTCTCTACCAGACGACCACTACGCAGCTCCGAAAGCTCCGTCTCATACTGAACTAACGAGCGGTTTAACCGCTCAATATAACTCTCTAACTTACGTTCACGACGCGAAGAGAGGCTCTCTTCTGAGGCTGAGATGGTTGCAACTGTTGTTATAGATAGTGAAATAACTATTAAAAGAACTCTTATCATCAAGAAAAATAAATATATTAAAACTTAAAGCCTATATTAAATCCAAAGACTACATTATCACTGCAATTAATTGGAGAATAGGCATAATCAATCATCGGATCGATTGTCATTGCCAGATCATCTGAGACATCAAAATCCTTAAAGTGAGCATCGACATGGGCATCAATAATCTGGAAGATATATAGACCAGCCAAGAAGATAATACTCAAATCGCGGTTACGGCGATAGCTATCACGAATATCCTTCAGATAGTCTGCTGAGTACCTACCACCAAACTCATCGAGCGAACCAGAGGGATACTCCTCCGCCTGATTCTCACTATTCTCATACTCATATGTTAGTACATACGCCTTTTTAAATCGTTTATAACCACGATTATTCCAATCGAGAACATATATCAACGATGCAAATCCACCCACAACAAATGGCACCTTCCAGTAGCTCTTATTATATATCTGACCCGCACCGGGGCAGATCGTAGCGAGTGTTGTGGCGCGTTTAACACCTGAGACATTATTGGTCGCATAGTTAACTGCCGCATCACCTATAGAGTATAGATATGTACCAATCGTTGCACCCAAATATAACTGACGGCGTGTATTTGAGCGTATCATGCTACTCTGCAACTCATCCAGATATGGGTCACGTAGGTAGTATCCCTCGGTGTAGGCATCATACTCACTCTTCAGGGGTTTATAGCGCTGATTCTCCTTAACATAGAGTGTTATACCAGCAGCCAAAGCACCATACAATATTGGTAATTTCCAATACTGTTTGTTATAGACCTGTCCAAATCCGGGCAGTACTGCCGATGCCCACGAGACACCTGATAACGACATTGAATCGCTCAGAAAGCCCCTCTTCTTCCCCTCATCCATTAGATTTGCCGCAGCATTAACCTTTGCCAACGAATCAACGTTAAGGATATGCTCCTCTTTAGGTGCAGTCTGTTCAGCTGCAATAACCTGCAAACTATCAGCTGCCACCATCGCTAACGAATCGCCCTTAACAACTACCTCCTCACTACTCGGCTCACTACTCGGGACCATCTGTCCACCCCTAATCACCAGCGGACGAGTGGTTATCTCATTCGCCATAAGATGCGATCCATCTAGCAACGCTAAAAGCACCGCTATAGATAAAAAGGCTCTATATAAATTACTACTCACCCTTAACTCCTAACTCCTGAATAAGTTGCAACACCTCACTGGGGCTAGTGTAATTAATAACAATCTTTCCACCACCCCTCTTATTGGGATTGATGCTAACCCCCTTGGGAAAGATATTATAGAGATGACTCTCCAAATGGAGATACTCACTTGGGAGCTTAACCCCCTTATCATCATTAACGCTCTTGCTCTCGACCTCGTTACCCTTAGCCTTTATCCCCTTGACCATCTCCTCAGTCTCACGCACAGAGATACCCTCCTCAATAGCAAAGCGTAGCAGCTCTAACTGCTCCTCCTCGCTATCCAACGAGGCTATAGCCTTTGCATGTCCCATGGTTGTCAACCCACTCTTAAGTGCAAACTGCACCTCATCGGGGAGGTTTAACAATCGCAGATAGTTAGAGACCGATGGTCGCTTCATCGACAACCGCTGAGATAGCGACTCCTGAGTCAATCCACACTCATCTATCAATCTACGCATACCAAAGGCGATTTCAATAGGGTTAAGATCTTCACGCTGCAAATTCTCCACCAGAGCCATAGCATGTAACTGCTCATCATCAACCTCACGCACATATGATGCCAACTGAGCGATACCAGCGATCATCGCTGCTCGCCAACGACGCTCACCACTAATAATCATATACCCATCATCACCGCTACGCTTAACAGTAATTGGTTGGATAATACCCAGCTCCTTAATCGACTCTGCCAACAGCTCTAGTTGCTCCTGATCGAACTCACGACGTGGCTGCGTAGGATTTGGAAATATCTTATCTACAGCAATCATCGCCACACCCTCAACGGGTGTACGTGCTGCCTCTAGCTTCTCGCTACTAAAGATCGCATCCAATCCACGACCTAATCCTTTGTTTTTCATTATGTTACTGTTTGCTTAAAAACTCCTTAGCCAAATTCAAATAGCTCTGAGAACCCGCCGCCGCTGCATCATACAATAGTGCTGGCTTGCCATGTGATGGCGCCTCACTAAGCCTCACATTGCGCTGGATGATCGTATCATACGCCAGATGCTTGAAGTGGTTACGTACCTCCATAACGACCTGAGAGTTCAATCTATTGCGCATAAACATTGTAAGTAGGAATCCCTCGATCTGCAACATCGGATTCAAACCGCTCTGAATAATCTGAATTGTACTCAACAACTTACTCAGCCCCTCCAAAGCAAGGTACTCACACTGAACAGGTACAAGAACGGTATCTGAGGCAGCTAAGATATTAACCGTCAAGTAGCCCAACGATGGTGAGCAGTCAATAAAGATAAAATCGTAATCATCCTTAACACTATCGATCACCTTTTTAGCCACCATATGTGGATTCTCCATCGATGGTAACTCCGCATCTGCTGCCACCAGATTAATAGATGATGGAAGTAGATAGAGGCTCTCAATATCGCTCGACTGCATAATAGTCTCACGCGCCTCAATACCCCCCACCAACGACTCATAGAGACCCATCTCATTGATGTCGAAACCCAATCCAGAGGTGGCATTAGCCTGTGGATCAGCATCAACAAGCAGCACCTTGCTACCCAAGATTGCGAGCGATGCTGCGAGGTTAATCGCTGTGGTGGTCTTACCAACACCGCCCTTTTGGTTTGCTAGAGCTATTACTTTTCCCATCTATTCTTCTTTTGATTACAGCAAATTTACTAAATTTACCTTAGACTGCAAATTATATAGCGAATTATTTACGCAACATCTGCGCCGCCTGATCCATAGCCTCATAAAACTCCTCGCCAAAGCGTCTGATTATAGGCTCTTTGAGTGATTGATAGATGTATATACCCTGCCTCCTGCCATTGGCACACGCCGAGTGGCAAACGCTCCAACGGTGGTAGTTCAGACCTACCCCACCACTCTTGAACTTCACCTCGCGAATAGGATAGAGGTGGCATGAGATTGGTTTACGAAAGTCATATCGTCCATCCAACCACCCCTTTTCGATAGCGCAAAGAGTGATACCATCCTGAGTATAGGCGTAGGCACATTCGGCATCGTTAACCAGCGGAGTGGTGTAATCACCATCGCTATCAACAACCATAAACCCCTGTTGCTCAACAGCTTTAACACCCTCCTCAGGCATAAACTCCTTATAAAGATCGAAATACTGCTCCAACAGATCAACCTCCTCCAACTCCAATGGCGCACCTGCATTACCCTCGACACAGCAGATCCCCTTACACTGCGCAATATCACAAGCAAAACACTTCGTTAGGATCTCCTCGCTAACTATCGTATCGTCAATCTCAACCATCATAATGTACTCTCTATTACAATATCAAAGAACTCTCCGACCTCCATTCCCATAGCGCGAACCTGCTGTGGAATGATACTATTCTGACTCATTCCGGGAATAGAGTTTATCTCGATAAGATATGGCTCTCCCGCCTCGGTAATGATAAAGTCTATTCGCACAACACCTCTACATCTACACGCTCGATACGCCTCCAAACAGCTAGTATTCAATTTCTTAACAATATCCTCATCAAGATGTGCCGGGGTGATCTCCTCACATAGACCATCGCTATACTTAGCCTCGTAATCGAAGAACTCTCGCTTAGTCACCATCTCGGTGACTGGAAGTAGAAACTCTCGTCCATCGGGGGTAATCATAACCCCACAGCTAACCTCTCGACCAACAATAGCCTCCTCGATCAACACCGTGTCACTCTCGCTAAAGGCAGCCTCAACAGCCACCGCAAGCTCCTCAACCCTCTTAACCTTACTAACTCCAAATGATGACCCGCTAGCATTAGGTTTAACAAAGAGTGGCAATCCAAGCTGCCCAACAATAGCCTCACCATCAACCTCACAACCCCTAATCAAAAGCTGATCCTTAGCCATCGCGATACTCGTTGTTCTAAGTGTCCTCTTTGTTGTGTGTTTATCAAACGTAATCACCGATGAGGTCATCGACCCCGAAGAGAATGGTACACCCATCATCTCCAGATAGCCCTGCAACTTACCATCCTCACCCGGTGTTCCGTGGATAATGATAAGTGCATAGTCAAAGATAATCCTCTGCTCATCAATGCTCAACGAAAAGTCATTCTTATCAACCTGATAGCTAACACCATCAGCCGATGTGTAGCTCCATGAACGCCCCTCAACCTCGATCATAAAGATATTATATCGATCGGCACTCATCGCCTCAGCAACCTGCTTAGCACTACGCAAAGAGATCACCCTCTCTGAGGAGTCTCCGCCCGCCATTAGGGCTATATTCTTTCTATTCATTATGGATTATATATATCTTTATATCTAAAATCTAAGATCTGCTGCGTCATACGCTTAAGCTCCACCGCCCCGGTATGCTCAGCATTGAGAGCTATCGCCCTATTGAAGTCGTTGAGCGCATCGCCCCAACGCTGGTGCTGGTAGTGCCACTGACCACGAACGACAAATTGATCTGCCGAAGTTGGCTCGCTCCACAACCTATTATCGGCAATATATTTTGCCACACCCGAAGAGAGCAAATGATCTACCGACTCACCACAAATCAGCCCCCTCCGAACCTCTGTAGAGCTGATATTATACTGCGGAGCATCGCTAAGTATTGTCATCCTATCACTATATCTGTCGAGACTCTCATTCGGTCGAGGGTACAACAGAATTGGATAGTCGCTAAGTATCTGCTCATAGTCGCGCCACCTATCTAGCTGCTCAACAATATCACCACCCATAAGCAGTGAAAAGCTCATCTGAGAGCCATACTCACGGCTCAGATGGCGCAGTGTATCTATTGTATAGGATGGTTTGGGTAGCAGAAACTCAATCAATGAAGCCTTGATTCGCGCAGGGTATTGCGACTCCGCACACGCTATCTCAGCCATAGAGAATCGATCCATCTCATTCGCCAGATCAGCACTATCTTTAAGCGGATTTTGAGGTGAGACAACCATAATCAACTCATCGCAAAAACCCATCTCCACAACATACTCCGCAATGGCAATATGCCCATTATGGATAGGATTATAGGAGCCGAAATAGAGCGATACTCTCTTCATTATCTTGACAAAAAGTTCTCTATAATTGTTGCCGTCTGCTCGATAGCGACCTGCAAATCGTCATTGACAACCGAGTGGTCAAACTCCTCAGCACGCTCAATCTCCTGAGCAGCCTTAGCCACCCTCTTAGCTATTGTCTCCTCGCTGTCGGTAGCTCGCTTAATCAACCTCTGCTCCAACTCCTCAACAGATGGCGGCATGATAAATATCGCACATGCGCTCTCGCCAAAAAGCTCCTTAAGCCTCAGACCACCAACGACATCGACATCAAATATAATTGTATTACCCTTGCTCCAGATACGCTCCATCTCCGACCTCAGAGTGCCGTAACATGTCCCCTTATAGACCTCCTCCCACTCGACAAACTCATCAGCCTCAACACGCGCAGCAAACTCCTCCTGAGTTAGAAAGTAGTACTCCACACCATCACACTCCACACCTCTAGGGGCGCGTGAAGTAGCCGAGATTGAGAACTCCAACTGAGTGAATCGCTCCAACAAAGCAGCTACAATAGTACTCTTACCCGAGCCGCTAGGGGCAGAGAAAATAATTAATTTATCCATTTTAATTAATGCTATTTAATTAGAGAATGTTCAGAACCTGCTCCTTGATCTTCTCCAGCTCATCTTTCATCTGAACAACGATACGCTGCATTGCGCTATCATTCGATTTCGAGCCGAGGGTATTGATCTCACGCCCCATCTCCTGAGCGATAAATCCAAGTTTACGACCTACGCTCTGCTCCTCTGCCACCACCTCACGGAAGTAGTTGCAGTGGTTGCGCAATCGCACCTTCTCCTCGGTAATGTCGAGCTTCTCAACGTAGTAGATCATCTCCGCCTCAAAGCGATTCTTATCGACATCGATACGCTCACGCTCAATATGATCGCGAATACGCTGGCGGATAGTCTCGATACGCAGCTGGTCAAATTGCCCTATCTCCTCTAACTTCGACTCGATAATATTCACCCTCTCCAAAAGATCGGCAATCATCGTTGCACCCTCCTGCTCTCTAAAGAGGTTAAACATCTCAACAGCACTCTCTACACCACCCATCAACAACGCCTTATCACCATCACTAATCCCCTCACTACGCGTTGAAACCACATCGGGCATACGCATAACAGCCACTGCACTACTCTGCGTTAGTGGTTCGTCTATACCAGCCGCGCGCAGAGCCTCGCTCAATTGGCGACAATACTCGACAAACACATCCCTATTGATACTCGCTGAGGTCTCTGTCTCCGAACTATTCACATTGATAGATAGTTCACACTTACCACGCTGCACACCCTTAGTTATTATTGCACGTATCTCCGCCTCCAAGGCTCTATATATCGATGGCGCACGTAGCGACAGATCAAGCTGCTTAGAGTTTACTGAGCGTAGTTCGATTGCAACGACTCTATCTGACATCGCAACCTCGCTACGCCCAAAACCTGTCATTGATTTTACCATAATATTACTATTTAAAATTAGATAGCAAAATTACAGAAAAATTCTCTAATTATAGATTATTAATACTACTTTTTCACCTTTGGGATAATCTTAGCTGGAATATCCAACTTTTTATCATCGCTGCCCAAAGCAAAGGTGCTAATATTATATGAATTTTTAATATCCCAATCACACTCCAATCGTCTATCGCCCAGAACAATATTTCCCAATTTAGCCCTAAACCACGCCGCTAACTCAGCGTACTTAGGATCATTTGCGACATTATTAACCTCCTTAGGGTCAACACGAAGATCAAAGAGAGCCATCTCAGCCTCCTCTGCTGGACACTCCATAGCCCACTTAATATCGACATTTGGCAGCAACTTAGCAGATGGATTAGCATCCGACTTGCGACTACGCATTGAGAATGCAAACTCATCAGAACGCATATATGCTCGTGGTCCAAAGATCATATTTCCCTCACCTAGAGTATAGGCTCTATCGACCTTTCCTGCAACAACCTGAGCCAAATCACGACCATCGAGATAGTCGAACTCCTCACCACCGAGGTCACACCCCGCAGCAGCAAAGAATGTTGGGGCAAAGTCGACATACTCAACAATCTGATTGACAACCTTTCCCGCAGGGAACCGCTTTTTATCTGACGAGATAGCGATCACTGCCGTCTGATTCGACTTCAAATAGTTGGTAAACTTAGCAAACAGCCCCTGCTCACCTAGATGCCAGCCATGGTCTCCACAGACAATAACTACAATATACTCCTGATTATTTTTTGCACAGTACTCCTTAAATTTAGCCACGGCATCGCCAATCTGCTGATCTCCCTGAGCGCAGAAGGCGTAGTAGTCGCGTATAGCCTGCTCATGCTGCTTAGGGGTATACTGCTCTAGTTCGTTCTTTGAGCTGATCTTCTGTAGCTGAGGTGGCATCTTGTCGAACTCCGCCTTGGTGAACTCTGGTATCTTATATCTCTTACCATCAAACTTATCGCGATACTCTTTTGACGGCATTACTGGGGTATGTGGGAAGTGGTAACCCAGATGTATAAATTGAGGCTTAGCAGGGTCTACACCCTCAACCTGACGTCCTTGTAATAGTTTGTAATTCTTACCCTCATTATCAAGATAGCGACCTAACTCCTCGGTGATACGCCCATCGAGCGTCTTATCCGCAGGCATTGGGCTGACACCTCCAAAGATTGTACTACCCTTCTTAGCCTTTACCACATCGTGCTTCTCATAGAAGTCATTCGCTGTCTGAATATCCTCAGGGGTTAGCTTCTTCCCCTTTCGAGATATATAATATGAGGTGACAGAGCCATCGGGATAGTACCAGAACTCCTTCTGTCCAACATCCTCACCACTGCCATATACCGCCTTTTTGCACCAGTCGGTTATCCCTACTCGCTGAAGGTCATTCTCCATACCCACACGCTCATTATAGAATGGATACTCATTATACCCCATCTTCTCCTTATAGGTAAAGATATAGTACCCTGTCTTTCCAAACGATGTTGCTCTATACCCCTGCTCACGCATCATATCAGGGATGAGCGGGTTAGCAAAGTCATTCGTATTGTGGGTTAGTTGAAAGTTATATATTCCACTTCGGAATGGATATTTACCTGTATGCATCGATGCTCGCGATGGCGCACTAGCGGGTGAGTTACACCACGAGTTGGTGAACAAAACACCCTCAGATGCCAATCTATCCAGATTGGGCGATGATACATACCCCAACTCACTCTCACTCTTGCCCGTTGTTGCTCTATTCCAACACTCCAAAGCATCGGCGCGGTGGTCATCGGTAATTACCCACAAGATATTGGGTTGCTTCTCATTTGCATAGATCATAGATGAAGTGAGAGCTATAGCCCCCAAACAGGTCATCTGCCTTAGTGTCAGATTCATAATTTTAGATTATTTTGGTTTATTTAGGTAAGTACAAAGATACAAAAAAAAACCAAATTTATGTTGTTTATATCACAATTTATTTGTAACATTGCTAAAATTATTTAATAACTCAAATTTTATGCACGTTTCAAAATTTGCATGGATCAAATACCATCACAATGTTGTTGAGTCAACACGCCACTTTATGCACAAACCGTGGGCTGGCGGAGTAGTCCTTCTAATTAGCGTTGCTGTAGCAATGCTGTTAGCAAACCTAGAGTGGAGCAAACACATCTACCACCAGCTACTTACCACCGACCTCTCTCTTCTCATACACATCCCGAGTGATAATATCGATATTATCTTCCCAAAAGAGATGAATCTAGAGAAGTTAATAAACGATGGGTTGATGGTTATCTTCTTCTTCTGCGTCGGACTGGAGATCAAACGAGAGGTGATGCACGGAGAGCTATCATCACCACGCAAAGCGATACTCCCAGTAATGGCAGCCATCGGTGGAATGGTTGTCCCAGCAATAATCTACTACGCTGTAAATAACGGCACTTCAGTTGAGCTAGGCTGGGGAATACCCATGGCTACCGACATCGCCTTTGCTATTGGAATATTGACACTACTAGGCAATAGAGTACCAATATCACTAAAGATATTCCTCACAGCACTAGCTATAGCCGATGATCTAGGGGCAATAATCGTCATCGCCCTCTTCTATGGTGGCTCTATCAACCTCACATACCTATCCATCGCTCTTGCCATTATGTTGATCGTTTTGGCGATGAATCAACTTGGCGAGCGACACCAGATATTCTATGTCGTCCCCGCAGTTGCAGTATGGTCACTATTCTACTACTCAGGTGTTCACGCCACACTCGCGGGAGTTGCAATGGCTATGCTCATACCTAGCAATGCCCGCTACAGCAAGCAGTATCTCTTCCGCAATACCGCTCTACTAGCCACAAAGATGAGCAATGAGACGGACGTATGTTCAGAACACTACCACGAATATCTACGACAGATGCAACGCCTAACCAAAGGGGCTGTACCAATGAGCGTACAGCTAGAGTTGGCTCTAGCACCTATAGTCACCTTTATCGTAATGCCTGTTTTTGCCCTTGCTAATGCTGGTGTTGAGATCGATCTCGGACAACTTAATATATTGAAGTATTCAGCCACTGAGGGTTCGATAGGGATAGGAATCCTGCTCGGACTTCTATTTGGAAAGCCTATAGGCATCACCCTAATGAGCTGGCTAGCGGTACGATTTGGACTCGCTGAGATGCCCACTAACTCTAGCTGGAAAATGTTATTTGCCGTCGCTACACTAGGAGGTATCGGATTTACAATGTCGATCTTTATCGATACTCTCGCCTTCTTCAGCGTCAATATGGCATATGTCAATCAGGGAAAGATAGCGATCATCTTCAGCTCATTTGCTGCCGCTATACTAGGGGTAATATTAATCCTGCTCTTATCACGTAAGAGCAGGATTAAATAAAAATCTGTTTGTTTAGAATCTGTTTAAGTTTTTCTGCTTAAACAGATTCTTAATTAACGCTTAACCTTAGAGATCAACTTTGCAGGTATATCCAACTTTTTATCGTCGCTACCCTGAGCGAAGTTACTGATCTTATAGTCGTTCAACACATCCCAGTTACACTCCATACGTCCATCGCCAAGAACAATATTGCCCAACTTCTTGCGGAACCAATCCGCCAGCTCCACATATGCTGGGTCGTAGGCGACATTATTGGTCTCGTTAGGATCGACACGAAGGTCGAAGAGGGTCATCTCAGCACTCTTCGGATCACACTCCAACGCCCACTTAATATCCTTCAAAGGGGGATTCTTTGCACTGATCTTACCATTCACAGGGCGGCTACGCATAGCAAAAGCAAACTCCTTACCGCGAATATATGCACGAGGACCCATAACATGGTTCAACTCACCCAACACATAGTCTCGTGACCCTCTCCCCGCAGCAACATCGACAAGATCATAACCATCGAGATAATCAAACTTTTCATCCTTAATATCGACTCCAGCAGCGGCAAAGAATGTGGGGGCAAAGTCTACAAACTCAACATAGTCGCTCACCACCTTACCCGCTGGGAACTCCTTTTTATCCGATGAGAGGACAATCACCGCCGTCTCATTCGACTTGATATAGTTAGAGAATTTCGCATATACACCCTGCTCGCCCAAGTGCCAGCCATGATCGCCACACGCAATCAATATTAAATATGGCTGATTCTGAACCTTGCAATACTCCTTGAATTTATCAACCGACCTACCGATCAGCTCATCACCCATAGCACAAAAGGCGTAGTAGTCACGGATCGCCTGTAGCATCTCCGCATCCGACAGCCCCTCAACAGAGGTCTTATTCACCCACTGCTTAATCTGTGCCGGCATCTTCTCAAACTCACTCTTCGATAGTCGCGGGATATTATAGTCAAGATCCTTGAACCTATCTCGGTACTCCTTTGATGGCATAACCGGAGTGTGGGGGAAATGGAATCCAAGGTGAACAAATTGAGGTTGTGATGGATCTGCCCCCTGCACACTCTTACCATCTACACCCTTATAACTCCGACCTACATTATCGAAATATTTACAGAACTCCGTAGTCAACGCACCATCATTAGTAAGCTCGGTTGGCATGGTGTTCTCACCCGCAACAATCAAATTACTAGATGCACGTGCAGTGATAATCTTCTGATCCCTATATATCTTCTCTCGACTAGCAATATCCTCAGCGGTCAACTCCCCCTCCTTGCGTTGAGAGTAGTACTCCACCCTTTTGTCGGGGAAGTTCCAATAGACCTTACTACCCTTGGGTTGATCCTTTGCATAGACACCCTCCGAACTCCAATCTCCTAGACCCGCACGACTAATGCTCTTTGTACCAACCTCAAAATCATAGTAGTCAGCACTAGTATACCTCATTGGGTTTGAGTGTTTAAATATATAGTACCCCGACTTTCCAAATAGCGATGTACGGTAACCAGCATCGCTCATCACCTGAGGCACCACCGGTCTCGAACAATCATTCTCGTTATGTGTAGTCAAGAATCCATATATACCATTTCGGAATGGATAACGCCCCGTATGCATCGACCCACGCGAGGGGGCACTAGCGGGGCTATTACAGATTGAGTTTACAAATAGTGTCCCCTCATCTGCAAGAGCATTGAGATTTGGAGATGAGACATATCCCAACTCACTCTCTGTCGATCCTCGCTTAGCGCGGTTATAGCACTCTAATGCATCGGCACGATGGTCATCTGTGATTATCCACAGGATGTTTGGCTTCTGCTCCTGAGCCTGTGCAATAGATGCCACAAGAGCCAATGAGCCAGCTACAGCTGCCCCACAAAGGTTAAATTTAGACATATTAATTCGTATTAGTTTGATTGCATTAACACAAAGATATAAAAAATTACTCGTCAAACAAAGAAATATTTGTATGATTGATTTTTTTTTCATATCTTTGCGCTACTCGAAGGGTAACCTTTGACGTCAGGACCCATAGCTCAGTTGGTTAGAGCAGCGGACTCATAATCCGAAGGTCGCGGGATCATGCCCCTCTGGGTCCACAAAAAAAGGATGCAAATATTTGCATCCTTTTTTTTATCTACCTGAATACCCTAAACAGCAAGGTACTTCTCGCAATCAAGTGCCGCCTTACAGCCAGAGGCTGCCGCAGTAATCGCCTGCTGATAGTGAGGATCCTGAACATCTCCCGCAGCAAAGACCCCCTCAATATTTGTATGTGACGAGTCGGGGCTAGTGACAATATAGTTATTCTCATCCAGCGTCAACTGCCCATTAAAGAGTTCAACATTGGGGTGGCGACCGATAGCAAGGAACATCCCCGCAACATCCAACGTACGCTCATCTCCATCATTATTTACAATCTTCACCGCTGTAACCCCCGATGAGTCACCCAAAACCTCCTTGACATTTGAGTAGTAGATAACCTCGATATTCTCACAATTCTCAACCCTCGAACGCATAGCATGCGAAGCCCTCATAGCACCTTTACGGATAACCAAATAGACCTTACGACAGAGCGACGCAAGGTAACTAGCCTCCTCGGCAGCCGTATCACCACCGCCAACAACAACGACATCCTTCTTACGGTAGAAAAATCCATCACAGGTAGCACATGCACTAACACCTGCACCACGATACTGCTGTTCAGATGGCAACCCTAAGTACTTAGCTGTAGCACCCGTAGAGACAATCACAGCATCAGCCTCAATCTCATGCCCACCATCAGCGACAACCTTAAATGGGCGAGTTGAGAAATCAACTGATGTGATAACACCTGTTCTTAAATCGGCACCCAAGCGCTTAGCCTGATTGCGCAGATCCTCCATCATCTCTACACCAGTAACCCCATTAGGATAACCGGGGAAATTCTCCACCTCAGTTGTTGTGGTTAACTGACCTCCCGGCTCTATCCCCTCATACAACACCGGTTGAAACGATGTTCGCGAAAGATAGATCGCTGCCGTATAACCCGCAGGACCACTACCAATAATCAAAACTTTTACACTCTCCATAATTATATACCTCTTACTTTATTAAAATCCTCCAATTTACACTCTTCATTATCTACTCCATACCCCACAGCCATCGACTCTGCAAAGTCGCGTTTACGATCGCTCTCGATCTGACGCAGTAGATACTCCTCTGCCTGTTTGGCACTATCAACCATCTCCTGAACCCGCTCCGCCGATGCCCTCTCGCCCAACAGCTGCTCAAGTAGCGCATAAGCCCAGCTATGCGCATAGTCATCATACTGCTTTGCAAATGCCTTAAAGTGGTTATCAACCTGCTCAAATGAGCTATACTCACCCCTCTCTACCATATCAATAATCCTCTCCACCTCGCTACAGACAATATAGGCACCACCAACATCACACCACTCTCCGCAGCTGCAATACTCCTCCCTCAACTCTCCGCGGCTAAGCATCGCCCCAATAGAGGCGGCAATAGCCTTGTTGTATATATTCACCCCTCGTCGAAGTTGTGACGAGCGTATTACAACCCTCTCATAGATATACTCCTCTGCCTCACCACTCCTCTCACTCAGGCTATTCAATGTATTTAACCCCTGAACCATCAACCATGCACTATATGGGTTATACTTTGCATAACTCACCACATCGCGCCTCACTCTGCGCCGGTCTCGCTGCTCCCACTTCGCCACATCACGCTCCGTACCATAACTAATGAGGTTTGCAGCCGGCATAAGCATCGACCGACCACCATCGTCAATTAGATATGAATATGGCAATAGTCGCGTATCATGATGTCGCGAGTGGCTACCCTTAACCATTGTAAATGCCCCCTCACGCGCCGGAGCCATAACATATGCACCGCTGGCAAATTTACACCCTCGTGAGTGTATCGCTTGGTGAACAGCCCCACTCTTAAAGAGGTGGTTGCTCTGATTGGATCCACTACCAGCATTAAAGAATGAGAAGAGACCAGCAATGAGCAGCGACGACTTATGGTGCGAAACGGTGTGCGCACCGGCAAAGATCGATGCCGCCTCACCATTCTCAAGGTGCGACGAGCTGAAGATCAATGAGTCGACACAGCTAAACCCTGAGGCAACAATAGCACGCTCACCGACAAAAGCTCTCTTCAACGAGGCACCACCATTGATTATTGAATCCTCCGCAGCGATAATACCCTCTGCAACAACGCCAACACCAATATATGCACGATCGAGCAGCGTTGCCGACTCTAATTTTGCCGCCCCCTCAATAACTACCTCATCGCGCAACTCTACGTTGCGTATAATATTCGATGCTATGATCCTACAGCTGCGACCAACAATACCCATCGTTGACTCTTTGCAGTAGCCCTTAGCCATCGTTTCAAACCGCTCAACCATCTTTGTACGGTGGCGATACAGCGCCCACATATATGCTACCTGAGCTGTTATATCGCTATACAACGTTACACTTCGACCACCATTCTCATTGATCGTAGCAACATCTACGCCATTGCCAAATGTAGTTGTTCCACAGCACTCAAGTCGTGTCACATCCTCCACTACACTCCCCTCACCAATCGAGTAGTTGGCGACATAGGAGTTGACAATCTTAACCCCTGATCCTATCTCTACCCGACCACTAAAGCGGGCAGCAAAGAGTTGTGATGGTTTAAAATCATCTGAGACAGCAATGCCATCCCACGACTCAGCATAGCAGCCTCTAGCGACCAGCTGCTCCTGCTCTATCTCTGTTAATCCCCTTAAATCCATAGCTCTAAATTTTCAATGTAAATGTAGCAATAATTATACAGAAAAACAAATTAACGGAATAGATCGAGCTGCGGATCGGGGTGGATATTCTCCACCTCAATAGATTTTCGCAATGCCCTCTTAACCGTATACCCTGTACCACCCTTTGATACTCTATCGTAGTAGGCTATCATCTTGTTGGCATGCTCAACGAGGTAGTCATTACGTCTAAAGAATACCCCATGCGAGTAGCGATCCTCCAGATAGACCACACAATCGGCACAATCAACGACCAGTTGATAACGTCTTTGTGCCTGCTCATTCATCGACTTTATATGTCCTCGATAGGGTATTATAGCATGCAACTCTACCCCACCACCAACCTCTTCACGAAGCTCTAGCACCGCCTCAGCAGCAGCCAAATCAAATCCATCAGCCATTCCCGACAGGAATATCAATGGCTCTGAGCGACCATTATAGAGCCTCTTCACACACTCAACAAGGGTGGAATAGCTAGCTTCATAATCAAATTTCCTATGTCCAGTGAAAGATACTACCATCATGTAAAGATATGATTTTGGCTCGCTATTTGCAAATCTTTTCGATGAATATTAATCTTTAAAAATTGTTAAGATATGAAAAAGGCATGTGTAATTCTCTCATCGATTATTGGGGGAGCATTGGTAGGATCGGTAGTTGCATTGTTGACAGCACCAAAGTCGGGGAAGGAGCTTCGTGAAGATCTACAGGAAGCGATGATGAGCAAACTCAACATGCTGCAGGACCAGGTGAAAAGCTACGGCTGCAACTGTGAGTTAGAGGGTGAGAATGAGTAGTCGTTGCAGTGGCAGCAGAGATAGAGAATCGATGAGTGGGGTCGAAAGATCAGGGAGTGTTTTAGGAATCACGATTATCTTTGCTGCCATCACCTTTGCTGCGGTGTGGCTACTCACCGCGGCTTTAGTGCATCTATTAGCGAACGTTCTGGGGTCGCTACTATTTGCACTGTTAGTGACGGGAGTTGCAGCAGCGGCAATATCTACCATCATCTACTTCACCACCATACGACCACGACTACATCATGCTGCACGCCAATTTCAAGAGACCTATGAGATAATCAGTAAAACCACCCTCGTATACAGAAAGGCAAAAGATCTCCTCTCGATGATATTCAGATAAGTGTCATGCTGAACGAAGCGAAGTATCTCGCAAGATCTTAGGTAGACCTTGCGAGATACTTCGCTTCGCTCAGCATGACAGCCTCGCGTATATTACCGCACCATGAGATCCTAAATCAAGTTCAGGATGACGAGCGGGGACTTAGCTTATATTACCCGATCCTAGAAACGGAATCCAACACCGACCTGGAAGAACTGAGTTCTAAGAGTTCCTTTGAAACCGAGTGTATCCTCGATATCGAAAGTACCAGCACCCTCCATACTCTCACCAAGAACCTCAATATTATCAAGGTCAATCACGTTATTAAACTGATTCAAAAGACCAACGCTATAGCGAGCATCGATAAATAAACCACAGTCAAATGAGTACTCCAAACCGAATGATAGACCCATATCAAACTGCTTTACAACCTCATCAAGAATACTCTTACCGGTATCGGTAAGAAGATCAACATAGGCTTCAGTCGTAAGACCTGAGATAAGATCCTCTACTCCATCATTAAACTTTACCGTACTAGCGACACTATACGAAAGGAATGGACCAGCCAAGAGGCTAAGATTCTCAGTTGGTTTATACTTAAACAAGATTGGCAAATCAACCTCGTGAGTACGATATGTCACCTTCATATCATCTAATGCAAACTGGAAATCATCATCAAATTCACTCATATAATCAGAAAGCACCAAATTAGCTAAAGTCGACATATCACTTGATACACCTACCGAAGAACCAGCAGAACGATAGACAAGTTCTGTCTGCAAGCCGATCTTGTCATTGAAAGAGATGTTGTTTGTAGCACCAACATAGTAGCCAACAGTCGAACCAAGTTTAATCTTTGCGCTAACGGCATCGATTCCCATAGTAGATGTGCTGATACTTGCACCAGCCTTAACTCCCCATTCACTAGCATTTGCCGAAACACAAACCGCAAGTGATGCAACCAAAAGTAATAATTTTTTCATGTTAATTGTTTTTATGCCGAAACCCACCCATAATATTAGATTTTGACGGTTAGTAAATTCATAATCATTAACACCGTATTTACCCATTGAACATATTACACATATAAATATTACCCAATTAAGCAAACGAAGTGCAGTATCTTTACCAAGATAGTAAAAATTTATTTAATTGCAATATTTTTTTGGTGTCAAATTTAATTTAGCCAAACAAAATAGGCATTTTCATGATATCATTAATAAAAAATAGGCAACCCCGAAGGATTGCCTATCAAATATCAGAGTGGTCAACAATATTTAATGATACAACTACTCTACTTCCTTTTCTTAACTGGATATCTCTTAAAAAGTTTCTCAATAGCCTTATTCAGCTCAACGTTATCTTTTAAAATTAGATCCTGAAGATCAGATATGGAACTCAACTTGGCACTAAAGAGATATTTTCCTCCTCGACTCTCCTTAATATCAACCGAAATCACACCATCAGTCACAACCTCAGCAGTCCCCGTAGTACTCAACGAGAGCGAACCACTCCTATAAGTCCCACTACCTGGACCAACTCCAGAACCGACCCTGCCTCCAGTAGTGACTGAACGCGACCCAACCGTCTCACGACTACGTTCGACACTCTTCTCTGCCGAGAGTGTAATATCAATCTGCATATCACCCCCTCGTCGAAGTTCTACATACCCTCGGCTTTTCAACTCATTAGCTACCGCTTGTTTGAGCATCTGAGCATCACCAACATTAAAGCTAGGAGGTAGTTTTTCGCTCTTCACAGTGATTAACGAAAAACTCCTATAGCTCGACATATCGGCATTATTCAGCACCTTGCTACTATCCAAAGTGTAGGCAGATGCAGACGAGATGATTGTTGCAAGGAGTAACAGAAAACAAAATTTTAAAATCTTCATAATTTTCACATTTATTAGGTTATATCATATATAGAGTCACATTACCACCCAAAGTTAAATATGCAGAAAAAAATAGGCAAACCCGAAGGATTGCCTATCAAATATCAGAGTGTTAACTCTTACTTGTTGTATGCGTTCATCTTCTCGATCAACATAACAACCTTGTTTGAGTAACCCCACTCGTTGTCATACCATGATACCAACTTAACGAAGTTGTCGTTCAATGCGATACCAGCATCAGCATCGAATACTGAAGTGCGAGCCTCACCGATGAAGTCAGCTGAAACAACTGCATCCTCAGTGTAACCCAAGATACCTGCCAACTCGTTCTCTGATGCAGACTTGATAGCAGCCTTGATATCAGCGTAAGAAGCACCCTTCTCCAAACGGCAAGTAAGGTCAACTACAGATACGTCCAATGTTGGAACACGGAAAGCCATACCTGTAAGCTTACCCTTCAACTCTGGGATAACTACACCTACAGCCTTAGCAGCACCTGTTGACGATGGGATGATGTTGCCACCAGCCGCACGTCCACCACGCCAGTCCTTCATAGATGGACCGTCTACAGTCTTCTGAGTTGCTGTTGTAGCGTGAACTGTTGTCATAAGACCCTCTACGATACCAAACTTGTCGTTGATAACCTTAGCAAGTGGAGCCAAACAGTTTGTTGTACATGATGCGTTTGAAACGATAGTCTGACCATTGTAAGAATCAGTGTTAACACCACAAACGAACATTGGAGTGTCATCCTTTGATGGAGCTGACATTACAACATATTTAGCACCTGCTGCGATGTGATTCTGAGCTGTCTCCTTTGTAAGGAACAAACCTGTAGACTCAACAACGTACTCAGCACCTACTGCATCCCACTTCAAATCAGCTGGGTTACGCTCAGCAGTTACACGGATTGCGTTTCCGTTAACAACCAAAGCACCATCTTTAACCTCTACTGTTCCGTTGAACTGACCGTGTACAGAGTCATACTTAAGCATATAAGCCATGTAATCTACTGTGATAAGGTCGTTGATTCCTACAACCTCAACGTTTGCATTGTTGCATGCAGCACGAAAAACCAAACGTCCGATACGTCCGAATCCGTTGATTCCAATTTTGATCTTTGACATAATTATTATTATTTAATTTAATGTGATTGTTTTTCTAACCTATCCTATTGCCAACAACATTTACTTCCGATGGCGAACTTTGCAAAGGTATGATATTATTTTTTTATGTGCAAATATTTATTATATTATTTTGATCTATTGACAAGTAACTACATTTAGCTATTGCAAATATAAAAATTAGTATCTACATTTGCCACGAAATAATGAGAAAGAGCAGAGAGATAATATCTATTTTATTGCTGATAGTGATGTTACTACCGCTATCGGCTCACTCTTTGCACCTATACTCTCACAAGAGCGAAGTTGTAACTGGATGCGGCTGTGGCTGCAAACATAAGCAAATTGAGGAGACTAAACCAGAGTTTACTGGTGAGGTCATTGTGAAAATTGCTAGTGTCGAGAACCTAAGTTGCGCACTTTGCGACTATAGTTTTGCGGCTCACTTGGGCTGCTCCGAACTCATAGCTCAACTATGCACCACACTTCTATCTGGATATGTTGCAACGGCGGATTATAATCTCTCGACATTAGAGATTCTCTCTAAGTCGTCGCGCGCACCTCCCACACTACTAATACATAGTATAGTGTAGTCAGGGCTGCGTAGCAGCAAAATTCCAATTTATATTTTATTCAATGCTTAGAATGACTCTAAGCCTATCTCTTCTGCTCTATTGTGCAGTTGGGTATGGTTATGCTGAGCCGTTGTATGACGATGTCATCGAGATTGATGATGTGGTTGTAGAGGGCAATGCGCAACAACGTAGTAAGCGTGAAAACCCACAGACCCTAGAGGTTGTGGATAGGGAGAGTATTGCTCAGAACTTCTCGGGCAATATGGTTGCGACACTTGAACATATCCCTGGTATTCAATCGATGAGCGTAGGTTCGGGCTTTGCTAAGCCTATGATCCGCGGTATGGGATTCAACCGAGTGAGTGTGATTGAAAACTCTGTGAAGCAGGAGGGACAGCAGTGGGGTGCAGACCATGGGCTGGAGATTGATGCGTTCAATATGGAGCGAATCAATATACACAAAGGACCCTCTTCACTACTCTTTGGTAGCGATGCTATGGGTGGGGCGATTGAGATTCTACCTCCTGCCGTGCCTCTCGATGAGGGGGTGATGGGTGAGGTTGATCTGTTGACTCGCACGGTGAATGCTCTCTATGGAGGGTCGTTGCTACTGGGGTATAAGAGTGGTCGCTGGTTTGTTCGCGCACGCCACTCCGAGCAGCACTTTGGCGACCTGAAAGTCCCCGCTACTGAGGCGTATTATCTCTCGCACTATATGCCGCTACACAATGGCGAGATTGGCAATAGTGCAGGTTTTGAGCGATCGACAAATATATATGGACGTTATGGGGGTGAGAGATTCTCGACAGCAATAACCCTGAGCAATAGCTACCAGAAGAGCGGCTTCTACCCTGGTACTCACGGGCTTCCTAGTGAGGCAAACACCGATGATGATGGCAATTCGCGAGATATAGATCTTCCATATAGTTGGGTCAACAACTTCAAGGCGATACTCAACAATAAGTTGTGGATTGGACGCAACTCTATCAGCTGGGATCTCGGTTATCAACGCAACCACCGCGAGGAGTGGAGCGAATTTCACACCCACTACTCGGGACAGTTACCCCCTGAGGAGGATCCCGACAAGGAGATTGTAATGCAGATTGATACCTATAGCTCAACTTGGCGAGCTGATCTCATGCACAATAATAAGTTCAGCAGCTCAGCCAATATAGATCTTAGTTATCAGCACAACACCATTGGAGGCTACTCGTTTCTGCTACCCGAGTATCAGCGAATGACGGCAGGAGCAGCGTGGGTCACCACCTACACTCCAAATGAGAGGTGGAGCATCCGCGGTGGAGTGCGCTACGATGTTGGGCGAATAATTACTGAGCAGTATGAGGATGAGTACCTGTGTGAATATCTTGAAGGGCAGGGGCTTAGTGGCGATGAACTGGAGGAGTATAGGGTGCGAAGTTACGCTCTCGATCGCCTCTTCAACGACTATTCGCTATCTCTGGGAGCAGTGTGGTATGCAGCAGCAGAGCATGAGCTGAGATTCAACGTTGGGCGATCTTTTCGACTACCCACCGCCAATGAACTCTGCTCAAACGGTGTTCATCACGGTTCGTTCCGCCATGAGAAGGGTGACCCTACTCTCGATAGCGAACGGGGGTGGCAGGCTGATTTGGGATATAGCTATAGCGGTAAGTTTATGCGTATTGAACTCTCACCATACCTTAGCTACTACACCAACTATATCTATCAACAACCCACCATCGAGTGGTCGATGCTCCCCGATGCTGGGCAGATCTATGAGTTCTCTCAGACACGAGCAATCTATATGGGGACGGAGCTTAGCTTAGGTTTTGATCTCCCTTATGGTTTTGGGTTTGATACCGCCTTTGAGTACACCTATACGCGCAATTTGGAGGATCATATTCCACTCACCTTCACACCACCAACGACTCTACTCAGTGAGATTAGTTGGGCTAAGGGGATCACTGAGTTATCGTTGAACTGGCGATATATAGCGGATCAGGAGCGTGTAGGACGCAATGAGGATCCCACCCCAGGGGCAAACCTCTTTGGTGCTAAAGCGATTTTTAAACTGCCATCGGTTTTGCGTGGTGCGACAGTGATGTTGAGCGTTGATAATATCTTCAACACCTACTATCTCAACCACCTGAGCTACTACCGAACAGTTGAGATCCCCGAACCTGGGCGCAATTTTCAATTATCATTAAAAATTCCATTTTAAAAATTAAAAACAAACAATTAAAAACAAAAAAAATGAAAAAGTACTATTTATTATTGGCTCTATTGAGCGTAGGATTCGTAGCGTGTGACAAAGAGGATGGCGATACAGAGAAGCCATCAATCACCATCACTAGCCCTGTGGAAGGTGGGACGTATTATGTCATTCCTGATAGTGAGTCAGACGAGGAGGGTGAGTTATGTATCGAGGGTGTACTATCAGACAATGAGGGGTTAGCCTCTCTAAAGGTTGATCTACACACAAATTGCAATCATACTACTAGCCTTGCTAAGCATGATGATGACCATGTAGATCAAATTGATATAGCGACATATGATCTTGAGGGTGTTCGTAATATCGACAACCTACATAAGCATCTACACATCCCATACAATGCGTATATTGAGGATGAGACTGGGACACAGGAGTACCACCTAATGATCTACTGTACAGATACTTCAGGAAATCAGAGTAGTGTCTCTATGTCTATTTACCTAGCAAAAGAGAGCAGCGATCCTAACTAGACATTAGAACTGCTATTAAGTGAACAGCCTAGCAATATCTGCTAGGCTGTCATTGTCACAACAAGAGATCCTGAATCAAGTTCAGGATGACGGGGGGGGGATATTGCAAATGAGTATTTTCATGCGTTTGCCCTGCCCTACATCACCACCTATTTGCTTTTTTGAAGATTATTTCGTACATTTGCTAACCAAGAACAGACAAACAAATAAACAACAAAATGAATCAGATCAAAAGAGTATTTTTATCGCTGATCGCACTATCAATGTGCAGCGTTGCTGTAGCATCGTCTGATGGAGTATTATTCAACTCCGACTGGCGTTTCTACAACGATGTGGCACAAGGTGCGGAGCAGCCGAAATTTGACGACAGCTCATGGCGCGAGGTCACGCTACCTCACGACTGGGCTATCGAGGGTCCATTTGACTCGAAATACAACGCCCGCTGTGGAGGGTTGCCATTCCACGGTACGGGGTGGTATCGCAAGAGTTTCGATGCACCCAAGGAGTGGGATGGAAAGGTTATACGCATCGCCTTTGATGGTGCGATGAACGATGCTAAGGTGTGGGTCAACGGAGAGTTTGCCGGTGAGCGTCCATATGGATATATCAGCTTCGAGATTGATGCTACGCCATTCCTTAAGCTCGGAGAGGAGAATATCGTTGCCGTTCAGCTAACACCAAAGGATCTATCATCAAGATGGTATCCCGGAGCGGGAATCTACCGTAACACATGGCTGCGTGTGGATGATCCTATCCATGTTGAGCAGTGGGGTGTGAGGGTATCTACCCCAACAGCAATCAAGCGCCTAGGTGTAGTGCAGCTAGAGAGCCATATAGCCAACAAAACCGATAAGAGCGAAGATGTGGAGATCCGCCACACAATCCTCAACCGCGAGGGAGAGAGTGTAGCTACAGTGAGTGGCAAGCTAACAATCGAGGCGGGATCGACAGGAGAGAACCTAGTATATGTTGATGTTGCAAACCCAGAGCTATGGGGACCTAAGAACCCATATATATATGGTGTAACATCAGAGGTGGTTGTGAATGGTGAGGTTCGCGATATTTACAACAGCAAATTTGGTATTCGCCAGATCGAATTCCTAAAGGATGGTTTCTATATCAATGGTGAGAAGATGCGCTTCAATGGAGTCTGCCTCCACCACGATAACGGACCTATTGGGGCTGCATTCAACCGCCGTGCTGACGAGAGGAAGTTGCAGATAATGATGGATATGGGTGTGAATGCTATTCGTACAGCCCACAACCCCGTAGCACCTGAGTTCCTTGATCTATGCGATGAGTTGGGACTAGTGGTTCTTAATGAGGCGTTCGATGAGTGGCGACTACTCAAGATCGAGGGTGGTTACGGTAACTTCTACGATGAGTGGAGTGAGCGCGACCTAGTTGATCTTATCCACCGCGACTACAACCACCCATCGGTGATTATGTGGAGTACCGGAAATGAGATCTTGGAGCAGAACCGTAAGGCGGATGGATTCTTAGAGGCTAAGAGGCTAGCAGACATCTGTCGCCGCACAGACCCTACGCGTCCTAGCACCATTGGCTTCAACTACTACCCTGCACCATTCAAAAACAACATGGCAGCACAGATCGATGTGGTTGGTTTGAACTACAAACCTGCGGTCTACAAAGAGGCAAGTGAGCTATATCCAAACATCCTTCTCTATGGTGCTGAGACAGCTTCATGTACATCGTCACGTGGCATCTACCACCTACCAATTGAGAAGTATAAGAAGTTCACCGACAATCAGGTGACAAGCTACGACCTTATCGGTCCTCCATGGGCATACCCACCCGATATTGAGTTCCACTTCCTTGCAGAGAACCCCAACAACATGGGAGAGTTTATGTGGACAGGATTTGACTACCTCGGTGAGCCTACGCCATATGGAGGTCGCGACAACTCAACAAATGGTTATTGGAATGACGATTGGCCCTCACGCTCATCATACTTCGGTGCGGTGGATCTCTGCGGATTGCCAAAGGATAGGTTCTACCTCTACCAGAGCCAGTGGAGCGATGTTCCGATGGTTCACCTACTTCCTCACTGGAACTGGGAGAAGGGGATGGATATTCCAGTCTACGTCTATACAAACTGTGATGAGGCTGAGCTATTCCTCAATGGCAAGTCATTGGGACGCAAGGTGAAGGGTAAAGATCTAACACGTATCTTAGTTGACTTCAACCACTACGATGGTAAATTCTTCGACACCCCATACCGTCTATCATGGGACGTCCCCTTCGAGCCGGGAACACTAACAGTCAAGGCGTATAAGAAGGGTAAGATGATCTGCGAGAAGAGCATGACTACAGCAGGTGCTCCAGCGAAAATAAAGCTCATTGCTGACCGCTCAACTATCGATGCTGATGGCAAGGATTTGAGCTACATCACCGTTCGTGTGGAGGATAAAAATGGTAATCTCTGTCCAAATGCAGATAACCTAGTTAACTTCGCAGTTTCGGGAGCAGGAGAGTTCAGAGCTGTAGGAAATGGAAATGCAGCGACACTAGAGTCATTCATCGAGCCACATCGCAAAGCATTTAGCGGAATGTGTATGTTGATAGTAAACTCAAAGGAGCAGAGTGGTAAGATCAAAGTTACCGCAACATCAAAGGGACTTAAGGGAGAGACAATCTTCATTGAGTGTAAATAATATAGATCGTGAATTGTGCTGGGGTTGTCTTTATTGGGCAACCCTTGTGCTTTAAGTAGACTATACAACCAATTTAAAACAACTATAATGGCAAAAATTAACACTTTAGGGGGCGTACTCATATGCGGAATAGCAACCCTAGCACCCTTTACACTACAGGCAAAGAGCGCAAAAAGCACAACAGTTGAGAGAAAACGACCTAACGTTATCATCTTCAACGCCGATGATCTAGCGTGGGGTGACCCATCATGTTACGGTGGTAAGTTAATCGAGACCCCCAATATTGACCGCTTGGCAAAGTCTGGTATCCAGTGTACAAATGGATATGTCTCTGCACCAGTGAGCGGAGTGAGTAGGGTCGGACTTCTTACCGGAAGCTATCAACAGAGGTATGGTATGCAGTGGAACCATGACCAGTATAAGGTCAAGGGGTTGGATAATGACAAGCCAATGCTACCACTAGAGCAGCATCAAATGCAGACAGCGTTTAAAGAGGCTGGATATGTTACAGCGATGGCTGGAAAGATCGGCTTTAGAGATGACCAACCATTTGACGAGTACTTCTCACTATCGTTTAATGGAGTCAACTCATTCCCCGATGAGAGGGGCAAGTATGCCGGGGCGGATGTTGTTCCGGGGGAGAAGCAGGTCTTGAACAAAAATATTATGTGGGGACCAGAACGCAAGGGGGATGAGCATATTACCGACCGCACAGGACGCCAGTGTATAGAGTTTATCGAGGCGCACAAGGATGAGCCATTCTTCTTCTACCTAGCATTTACAGCTCCACACACCCCACTACACGCAAAGAAATCATTTAAGCCACAGGTTGCACATATCGAGTCTGAGGTTGCTCAGGCGTACTATGCAATGGTGTTGGGTGTTGATGAGAATGTAGGTCGTATCATGGATTATCTGGAGAAGAATAACCTGCGTGACGACACTATCATTATCTTCTTAAGTGACAATGGTCCTGCAAACCCATTCCACCTAAGTCTACAGTCGTGGTGGATCGATGGCTGTCCTCACCATGTACTAGGACAGAGGGGTGGATTGAATGGCTTTAAGGGTAATATGTGGGAGGCAGGAATACGTGTTCCATATATTGTATCTTAGCCCAAAGTATTTACGCCGGGTGTAGTCTACGATGAGCCTGTCAGTACACTTGATGTCTATCCAACACTATGTGCCGCAGCAGATGTATCGATAAGCGAGAGTACTCAACTAGATGGTAGAAACCTAATGCCATATTTTGTCGGTGACTACGAGACGGCGCCACATGAGAGCCTCTTCTGGTACGCTAACCGTATGGGAGCGGTACGTATGGGTAAGTGGAAGATGTTGATAGAGGATGATAAACACTATCTATTTGATCTAGAGGCAGACATGGGTGAGCAGAAGAATGTAATGAATGAGAACCCAGAGCAGATGCTTAAGATGGTCTCGGCATACTTCGGATTCAAGAACCAGATGCCAGCATACCGCAACCCATTTGCTCGACCAATAGATATTCCATCTCCTGAAGTGGTTGGAAAACCTGTTCTAGATCCCAAATAGATTTCAGAGATCAGTTTTTTAGTTCAAGTAAACTTGCCTAAAGAACTGATCTCTAAATTTTCACAAACTATCGAACTCGCGTTAATTTAACGCTGTCGGGTATTGGAGTTATAGCCACCTGTATTACGGCTATCTTGATTCGTTCCATAACTCTGCTGATCTCTACTACCCCGCTGCCCTCCGTAGCTCTGCTGTCTTTGGCTACCTCGCTCGGAAGAGCCACCTCGTGATGCACCACGCTGTCCTCTGTTGAAACCAAAGGTTGACGCCCCTTGTCCCTCAGGGGTTAGCTCGATGGTGTAGCT
>JBCQTG010000015.1:0-32313 GCA_047178765.1 Rikenellaceae bacterium
ACATGTATCTTCAAGGAGCATTCGGGCGAGACAATCACCCTGATGGCACTACGCAATAGCGAGATGACAGAGATCGATGTAGCGGTAAATAGCGAGGGAAAGATCGGCGTAATGGTACAAAACCCCTACCAGCTAGAGACACGCCACTACACATTCTTACAGTCGATACCAGCAGGTTTCAACAGAGCCGTAGCATCGGTAAGCTCATACTGGAATCAGATAAAGATGATCTTCCAGCCAAAGACAGAGATGTATCGCGAGCTAGGAGGTTTTGTTGCGATAGCCAATATGTTCCCACAGACATGGAGCTGGGAGATCTTCTGGTTAACGACAGCCTTTCTTTCAATTATCCTTGCAGTGATGAATATCCTACCTATCCCGGGACTCGATGGCGCACACTCACTCTTCGCCATCTTTGAGATAGTGACAGGACGCAAACCGAGCGATAAATTTCTAGAGATTACTCAATATATTGGATTGATTTTGATCCTTATGTTGATGCTCTATGCCAATGGAAATGATCTATTCCGCTTTATCCTAAACTAACGTGGCAAAGGTAAAGAAGGCATATTTCTGCTCTAACTGCGGCTTTGAATCGCCAAAGTGGATGGGTAAATGCAACGGTTGCGGCGAGTGGAACACATTCACCGAAGAGATTATCGCTAAGGAGACAAAGGGTTCTGTTAGTGCCTCGATAGCCAATATTGCACCGACCAAACCGCAACGAGTAGATGAGATTGAGGATAGCAACTACAACCGTATTGACATCGGTAATAGCGAGGTGAATAGGGTTCTGGGCGGGGGTATCGTCCCCGGCTCATTGATCCTACTTGGTGGCGAACCCGGTATCGGAAAGTCGACCCTCAGCCTACAACTAGCCCTTAAAAACGCCTCATTAAAGACCCTATATGTATCTGGGGAGGAGTCGGCAGAGCAGATTAAGATGCGCGCCAATAGGATTGGGGTTGAGCAGAGCGAGTGCCTTATATACACAGAGACCCTTCTAGAGAGTATCGTGACACAGATAGATGCTATCAAACCCCATTTGGTGGTGATAGACTCTATCCAGACCATCTACACATCGCTAATCGACTCCTCAGCAGGTAGCGTATCACAGATCCGCGAGTGTGCCGCAACACTACTCAAGGTGGCTAAAGGTAAGGGGATCTCGATAATTATTATCGGTCATATCACCAAAGATGGAACGATCGCTGGACCAAAAGTTCTAGAGCATATTGTCGATGTCGTCCTACAGTTTGAGGGTGATGGTAATAATATCTACAGGATTCTACGCGGAATAAAGAACCGTTTTGGAGCGACCTTCGAGATTGGGATCTTCGAGATGCAGTCGGATGGATTACGCTCAGTCGCCAACCCCTCGGAGATACTACTATCGCACTACGACCTACCTCTGAGCGGTATTGCCGTAGGAGCGTCAATAGATGGCGTTAGACCATATCTCATTGAGGTACAAGCACTAGCAAGCAACGCCTCATACGGAACACCTCAACGTAACACCACAGGATACGACAATAAGCGCATGAATATGCTCGTTGCGATCATGGAGAAGCGTGTAGGTCTAAAGATGTTCTCCAAAGATCTGTTTCTTAACTTTGCCGGTGGATTCAAGGTCTCTGATCCGGGGTTAGATCTCTCGATCATAGCTGCCGTAGTCTCTTCATACTACGACCAACCTATCCAAGATGGTATCTGCTGTGCTGGCGAGGTTGGACTATCTGGAGAGGTGCGCCCGGCACCACGCACAGAGCAGCGTATCAGCGAGGCAGCACGCCTAGGGTTCAAACGCATAATCGTATCGAGCTATCTCCCTGAGTCACAACGCCAACAAAAAGGGATTAAAGTTGTCACAATACAGAGTATCGATCAACTTCCTCGACTACTATTCAATTCGCAGTGACGGTAGCAGAATAGAGAGTGTAGGGAATCATCCCTACATATATACATTTAAATTTGAAATTATCCGTTACCTTTGTAACCATAAAAACCTTGTAGTGATGAAAAGACTATTTTATATATTAGCAATTACGGTGATCTGTACAGATGTATCGTTGGCACAGATTGAGATGTTCGAGTATGGAGATATGGATAGGTGGATCATACGCAAAGTTCGCGAATCGAGAGTTATCGGAGGTGAGGAGAAGAGTATCTATGAGTTAGCAGATGGCAGAGATGTCAACGAACCCAATATACCATATACATCATACTCATCACCATGGGCAACATCGAGTGTCTACGCACGAGTAAGTGGTATTAACAAAGGTAGCGTAACAGTATTCCCCGAGCCACGCGATGGAGGTAATTGCACACGCTTGGAGTGTGTTGTTGAGAATGTACGGGTCTTTGGGATAATCAATATCTCAGCGATGGCTACAGGGACAATCTTCCTTGGCGAGATGGTCGAACCCATCACCGACACCAAAAATCCACAAGCAAAGCTATCGAGCGGTATCCCATTTACAAAGCGCCCCAAAGCACTAGTCTTTGATTATAAGGTAAACCCAGCAAAAGAGCGCATCTATGATAGCGGTATTGGTCGAGATCTAGTTTTGGAGGGTGATAATGCTGCTGAGGCAATGGTTATCCTACAACGCCGCTGGGAGGACTCAGCAGGGAATATCTACGCTGAGCGAATAGCTACAGGCTGGGAGCGCTTTGATAAGGTGGTTAGCGAGTGGCAGAATGGACACCGCATACCTATCCACTATGGAGATATTACCAAGGCAGAGTACTTTCGAGGCTATATGGGTCTGATGGTAGAGGATCCTATCTATTCACGCAATTCAAAGGGTAATATGGTTCACGTTCGTGAGGTAGGCTGGGCAGATAAAGATGCCACCCCAACACACATCTTCGCTAGACTATCCTCGAGCTATGGAGGCGCCTATATAGGGGCTGAAGGGGCAAAATTTTGGATTGATAATATCGGACTAGCATATTAGAATCTGCCACTCTCAGCCACCAAAGAGAGTGACGATGGACCCTCACAGAGGAGCAGATCAAGTACAGACAGGTTGGGGATAAACTCTACCCTATCGCTAAATACTTGGATATATGGCGTAGCAACAAATCCCTGCTCCACCGCCCCCTTATCGCGTAGATCTATAACACCCTCTGCAACCTCAATATAGCTATCACTATAACTCGGTTCAGCAATGAGAACTCCTCGCTGCCCCATATTGAATAGCTTGATTATTGCAGATAACAGCGCTCGATTAAACTCCACCAACGACCCCCACTCGCGCATAAATAGAGGCTCTAAATAGGGGGCATAGTGGTCGAAATAGGGCGATGAACGATAGGCAGAGACGATAGCAATCCAGTGTTGATGCTGCCAGCGTTTAGAGTTATCAATCATCACATCAACCATCCTCGTCCGCGGACGGTTAGCATTGCAGATAGGCACAGTGAGACGCATAGCCCCCTGAGCAGTCATTATAGATGTACGATTACGCAGCGAGCGTTTGACAAAGTGTTCACCGCAATCGATAACCACCTCCTCCTCCGATAGTAGATGTCTGAAGTAGCTAATCGATGGTAGGTATGCAGATGGAAGAACAACCATTATATCCAATCACCATTTAGTTTTATAACCTCGATAAGGCGCTCTAGAGCCTCCTCCTGCGGGATATTTCGCTCTATAACCTGCTGCCCCTTATATATAGATATTCGCCCCCTGCCTGCGCCAACATACCCGTAGTCGGCATCAGCCATCTCCCCCGGACCATTAACAACACAACCCATCACCCCAATCTTAAGGTGCTTAAGGTGCGAGGTTTTAGATTTTATCTCCGCCAATGCACTCTCAATATCGAAGAGGGTACGACCACAGCTAGGGCATGCTATATACTCCGTCTGCGACTGTCGAACACGCGATGCCTGTAGGATCATCAGCTCAATCTGCTCCACCTGCTCGGCAGTAATATTGGGAGCCTCGATCCATACCCCATCAACCAAGCCATCCAAAAAGAGTACCCCAAGGTCAGAGGCTGCCATGATTGCCACCTCCGTAGGGTCGCTACTTGAGTAGCTACTCTTAATAACTATCGGTGAATCCAACCTCCCAATTGCGTCACGAACCTGATCTATTGTGTTGTACTCAATAACCACAAATCGATCATCAATCTCAGAGTGGATAATAGGGGTTTGAACACTATGACAGCGTCTTGAATATGAAGTTGGCAGGATATAATCACAACCCAATGAGGGCTTTACATACTCAATAATCTTATGAGCTACAGGGACCTCATTCACAGGATCCTCAGTCAACGAGACACGAATAGTATCTCCGATACCATCAACCAAGAGCGCGGCGATACCCACAGCACTCTTAACACGCCCCTCAATGCCGCCACCAGCCTCGGTAACCCCAAGATGCAGCGGATAGTGCATATCTAGCTCAACCATCCTCTCCACCAGCAGTCGATAGGCATAGACCATCACACGTGTATTACTCGACTTCATCGAGACAACAACATCATCAAACGACTCCTCGCGACAGATACTCAAAAACTCAATAGCCGACTCCACCATCCCCTGAGGTGTATCACCACACTCAGCAAAGATATGTTTAGCCAATGAACCGTGGTTAACACCCACTCTGATCGCTACACCGCGCCCCTTACAGATAGCTATAAGACGCTGTAGATTCCCATCCTTTAGGGAGAAATTTCCGGGGTTGATTCTCACCTTATCTACCACCTCCGCAGCGACCATCGCTACCTCAGCGGTGAAGTGAATATCGGCAACCAGAGCCACCTTTGAACCACACTCACGCACCCTATCGGCAATAACCCTCATCGCCTCAGCATCGCGCATAGTTGGAACAGTGAGGCGTACCACCTCACACCCCGCACGCTCTAACCTCAATATTTGCTCAACACTAGCCTCAACATCGCTGGTCAACGTGTTGGTCATCGACTGAACAACAACCTGCTCGCCGCCACCCATGCAGACATCTGCAAAACAGACCCTATCACTTCGATACCTTCTCATCTTCAATATCTATTGTAAAATCAATCGATGCCCCGCTCCAGCAGTTAACATCAAACTCTCTACTACACAACAACTCACCATCGCTGAATACCTCTACGACAAACTGAAATGGCTTACGTTTATCAATCAATATATCATCGGGGAAGAGATATGGAATCACATATAATAACAGACGCAAAAGAGGTGCTGGTTCACAATCTATATCAAGAGGCTCACCAATAATAAAGTCGGCAGGCACAAGAGGCATAACCTCTCGATGCGGATAGAACTCCTCACTAATGACACGACTATTCCCAGTTACATACAACACCTCACCATCGACCCCTATCCCGGCACAGCTCATCACCAGATTGTAGCGCCACAACTCATCATATCTGCTCTTAGCCCTAACCCTAAACATCTTTTAAACATTAAAAAACTTACGCTGAAACAATATTAGGTAGACCACCGCCACGGAGATATAGCTATCAGCAAGGTTAAAGACCGCTCCAAAGAAGTAGTTATTTGAGTCAACCAAGAACGACAAGAACGACGGTACGTTATTCCACTGAAAAAGCGGGAAGTAGAACATATCCACAACCTTACCCATCATTATAGGTGCATAGCCATCACCCCAATGGGCGACAGTGAAAGGAGTCGACTCACTAAAGATCAACCCATAAAAGGCACTATCTATAATATTACCAAATGCGCCGGCACAGATCATCGTCAAAGCAACAACAACTCCCACTGGAGCCTTCTGACGAACCAAACGAATAATATATATCGTCAATAGCGCAATCATCACCACTCTAAACCCACTCAGCAACAATTTACCCCAGTCAAAGCCACCGCCCGAGCTGAGTTGCATACCGAAAGCAGCACCATTATTCTCAAGAAAGAAGAGCTGAAACCAATCGTCAAAGATCACGATCCTCTCCCCAATCACCATAGAGGTCTTTATCCAAATCTTCAACAATTGATCGGCAACGATCAACAGAGCTGCAAATATAGCTATATTTCTTAACTTCATATCTAATTATGAGCCTCTTATAGACTCCTAAAATTTATATTGATTACAAAAAGATTACTTAGATCACACCCTCTTTCGCAACTCACGCACCAACTCATCGGTGGTAATATTACGCTTTATATAACCTGAATGAGCTATTGAGATCTGCGTCGCCGCCACCACAACGACCACTGCATCAGAGATCTCAGTGAGTCCCAATGCTGCACGATGGCTATCACTTATCGACTCTAGTGTCTCGATCTGCGTAACCGGCAAGATAGCTCGTGCCGCCACCACCCTACCAGCAGAGATCACCACTGCACCATCACGCAAAGGCGACTCAGGGAGAAAGATACTACGCAGAAGCTGAGCCGAGAGGTTAGCATCGAGCAACACCCCACCATCAATGATAAGCGAGAGATCACTCATTCGCTGCACAACAATAATTGCATCATGACGACTACGACTCAACGACTCTACCGCCTCTACTATCGCCAGCACACTCCGATCCTCCTCCGCTCTCACCCCGAAGAAGCTAAGCAAGAAGTGCAGCTTTCGACTACGCAAACCTATATGTTGAAGGAATCGCCTAATCTCAGGTTGAAAAAGCACAACTAGGGCAATACCTCCGATAGATATTATCTGTCCCAAGATATTCGAGAGCAGATCCATATTTAGCGCACGGACCACCACCCATATAATATATATCACCCCCACACCAGTGATAATATGCATCACATTGGTGCCACGAGTCGATCTATAGAGCCAATAGAACAACATTGCCACTAAGACTATATCTATCAGATCTCTAAATGAGAAGGGTACAAACCACATTATTTTTGCTTTACAATCAATTAATGAGACAAAGATAGAAAAATTTATTTACTTTTGCATAGGGGGAGTTCTATTTTCCCCCTAAAATACTTTTCAGCGACCAGCTGAACATTAAGGATTTGTTTAAAACAAGGGATTAGAACCCCCTATAAAAGGAGCGATATGTACGAATATATTAAAGGAGGTATAGAAGAGTTGACCCCAACAAATGCTGTAATCGATGCGGGGGGTGTAGGCTACCATATCAACATCTCTCTCCACACCTTCTCACAGATCGAGGGTTTGGAGAGTACGAAGTTATTTATCCACTTCATCGTTCGCGAAGATGCACAGATCCTCTATGGCTTCTCAACTAAACTAGAGCGTGAACTATTCCGCATCCTTATTAGCGTCTCGGGAGTTGGCGGCAACACCGCTCGCACGGTTCTCTCGACATACACACCCGAGGAGCTAAAGAGCATTATCGCCACAGAAAACACAAAGCTACTCAAAGCGGTTAAGGGACTGGGGGTAAAGACAGCCCAGAAGATCATCGTTGAGCTAAGCGACAAGATCTTCAGCAAGACGATCATCGATAGTGGCGAGACAGTTGATCTCACCGCCAAGCTACACGCTGTAGATAGCAAAAACGAGGCGTTCAACGAGGCTATCGAGGCTCTTCAAATGTTGGGCTACTCAAAGGCAGCGTGCCAGAAGGTTGCCGACCAAATTATCAAAGAGACCCCCACAGCAAGTGTTCAAGAGATTATCCGCGTAGCACTGAAAAGATTGTAGAGGGTAACTAATAAGCTCAGCATGACAGACTTTAGAGATATTTTCGATATATTAGTCACCCTCTACTCAGTATTACTAAGCCCAACAAAATAAAAAGAGTTTATTTGTAGTTATACAATATATTTACTATCTTTGCAGGAAAATGAGGATAAGAAAAATTTACATACTAATTGTGGCGGCAGCACTGCTAGTGGCGTGTAGTAGCGAGGATACCGAGAACGAAGATCAGGCATCTACGATAGTCAGCTATCTGGAGGGTACGCATGATCCTACACTTATATCATCAAGTGATTTGGCGGCACAATCTGAGATCGAGGAGAACCCCGAGTTCTACACCCGCTATGGCAACTATGCATATCGCTATATTGCAACCTACTATGAGGAGGGTCGCGATACATGGAGAGAGATCACAAGCGGTAGTAATATAGAGATTACACTCTCTATATACCAGTTTAGCACCTCGGTAAGCACCTCCGATCTGCCGATATACACAAATGACCCCGCATATAAAGATGCATATGAAAGTGTAGGGCTGAACACACAATATTGGAGCTTTACACCGTTATCTATTACGGTTGGGAGTAGCGAGATATTCCCCGCTCTTCAAGATGCCTTTATTGGCTGTCGCGAAGGTGATGTGGTTGAGATCTACACAACATACTTAATGGGGTATGAAAATGTAGTTGTCGGACTAATCGACAAGGAGTCAGCAATGACGATGTTTTTATACATTGAGAGTGTAAATTAATTTATTTTTAGAGTACAGATTAAACAATATAGATGAAAAGATTATTTTTTAACAGAGCGTGTGACTGGAGATGGTTAAGGTTGATGATGCTAGTAGCTACACTAACTATCTCTGCCTGTAGCGATTCGGAAGATGAGGTGGAGACTGATACTACATATCAAGATCTAGAGCAGGAGTTATTCGATAAATATATGGCGTGGTTGAACACCAACAAAGAGCTAGGTCTCACATTGAGTGACGATGCCACATACTACTACAAGATAGATGCTAATGGAGGGGGTGGAACTACGACAAACGGCGATGAGTGCTGGGTACGTTATGACATCACCTCACGCAACCTCACTGGCGACTCATATGAGTGTGTGAACCTCACCACATATGAGGATATTGCGCTTAACCAGCAGAGTTTCTCATACTACACCCATTATGTACCTACGCTCCACGAACTCGATGAGGCGGATAGTGACTACGATAGCGCACTCGATCTTATTTTGCGTGCAAATGCAACATATGCAGGTGATTATATTACAATCTATGCACCATCATCACTATCTTACGGTCTAGTCAATGGCTCTGGATATGGTGGCTCAGCTACGTTGAGTGCAGGAGAGTCATTCTATAGCAATATTGAGATCAAAGAGGTGATTAGAGATATTGAGACATGGGAGCAGAATGTTATTGATGAATTTGTAGCGGATGCTGGTATCTTAACGAACAAGGCTACCGACCTAGATGATAGCACATCAGAGATTGAGATATACTACTACAGCAGTGATAATCCAAATGATGTAGATCTAGATTTCTTAGATGTGTTACCAATCACATACCCATATAGCTATTTAACTCTGCGCAGGGGCATTGATGATATAAATGCAAAGGTTAAATCGCTACTCCAAACATTCACAGAGGGGGAGATTGAGGATGCAATTGAAGATGGAGCAGAGACAGAGAGCGATGATGCAACCAAACTAGTAGATATAACAAACAAAGGTGTTATAGGCAGTACCGACGATGCAAAGATATGGTATATAGGTCGAATGCTAGATGGTTTTATCTTTGATAGTAATATCGACAGCATCAAGGGTTTGATGTTAAATGACTACGATACAAATTCAGCATTAACATACAACGCTACAGATGATGGAGATACCTATATTGAGGGGTTCTACCACATGATCCCAAAGCTGAAGTATGGAACATGGAATGTTGTGCTTATCTCATCCACCTATGCCTATAGCACGAGTGGATTGACAGGCAGCACAACAAATGTCAACATCAAACCATATACACCAATAATTTTCTACATCTACATCGAGCCAGAGACAACGTAGAGAGAATTTATAATTAGATCGTAAAGAGTGCCACCACACAATAGTATGGCACTCTTTATGGTGATCTATATCGAAAGAGAAGAGAAGAATGAGCAGAAATAAAAAAATAGTAGTTTCGGATATTGGCGAGTTAGGGCTATCGGTCAATCTCCTTGATGGCAAGCACACCATCATACCTCTTATGCCCAATGAGTTAGAGAATGAGCAGAAGTTAGATATACCAGACGAGGTGCCTATCCTCACACTTCGCTCATCAGTACTATTCCCCGGGGCAATAACCCCAATCTCAGTTGGACGAGAGAAGAGCATTAAACTTATTCGCGACATCGAGAAGATCGACCAAGCACTGCTGGGAGCTGTACTACAGCAAGATAGCGATGTTGATGATCCTCAGCCAGAGGATATGCATAGTGTTGGTACGCTAGCACAAATAGTCAAGGTTCTAGAGATGCCTAACGGTTCACTTACCGTTCTATTAAGTGGATTAGAGAAGTTCTCTGTAGTGGAGTATACCGCGACTGAGCCATATCTCAAAGCTAAGGTTACAGCGATAGAGGATGATATAACCATTGAGGATGGCACAAGTGACTTTAGTGCAATGATAGATACAATCCGCGATGTCGCGGTATCAATCATCAAATCATCAAATATGCTCCCTAAGGAGGCAATATTTGCATTGAAAAATATCGACTCTGATAGCGGGATAATTAACTTTATCTCTATCAACTTCGACTTCTCGGATAGCAATAGACAGATGCTATTGGAGACCCCCAATATTAAGGTTAGGGCTGAGCGATTGTTGGAGATATTGATCCACGAGCAGCAGCGTCTTGAGATGATTAACGACATCCAAGACAAGGTGAAGATGGAGATCGACCAGCAGCAGCGCGACTACTTCTTGCAACAACACCTACGTACAATTCAAGATGAGTTGGGCGATGGAACCGATGCCGAGATAAATAACCTACGCGAGCGCGCAGAGACAAAGAGCTGGAGTGCTGAAGTGGGTAAACACTTTGATAATGAGGTGGCTAAACTAGAGAGGTTGAATCCCTCTGTTGCTGAGTACTCTGTGATGTTGAACTATCTACAGTTGATGTTGGATCTACCATGGAATGAGTACACCGATGATAACCTCAACCTAAAGGCTGCCCGCGAGCAGCTGGACTCAGATCACTATGGCTTAGATGAGGTTAAGGAGCGTATCTTGGAGCATTTAGCAGTATTGAAGCTGAGGGGTGATCTCAAATCACCAATCATCTGTCTATATGGTGCGCCGGGAGTTGGAAAGACCTCTCTAGGCAAGTCGGTTGCAGCAGCTATCGGACGTAAGTTCGGACGTATAGCATTGGGCGGTCTACACGATGAGTCGGAGATACGCGGACATAGACGCACCTATATCGGTGCTATGCCGGGACGAATAATCCAGACAATCAAAAGATGTGAGTCGTCAAACCCGGTGATTATCCTCGATGAGATAGATAAGGTTACAAAGAGCAACCATGGCGACCCATCGAGCGCACTGCTTGAGGTTCTCGACCCTGAGCAGAACACCTCGTTCCACGATAACTACCTCGATATTGACTACGATCTATCGAAGGTTCTGTTTATCGCTACGGCAAACAATATTCAAAATATCAACCCTGCACTACGCGATCGTATGGAGATGATTAACATTGCGGGGTATCTATTGGAGGAGAAGGTTGAGATAGCCAAGAGACACCTCATACCGAAACAGTGCGAGATGCACGGAGTGAAGAATGAGCAGATCTCAATCTCACGTAAGGTTATTGAGCGTATAATCTCAGACTACACTCGCGAGGCTGGTGTACGTAGGCTAGATAAGAATCTAGCTAAGATCACCCGCTCACGAGCTAAGGATATTGCCTTTGAGAATGAGTACAATATCAAGATATTGATGGATGATCTGGGTAAAATCCTCGGTGTACCTCACTATCGCAATGATGTCTACGATATTGCGGGTATGGTTGGTGTTGTCACTGGATTGGCATGGACAGAGGTTGGTGGAGATATACTCTATGTAGAGTCGGTCTTGACACCGGGCAAGGGTCAATTGACATTGACTGGAAACCTCGGCACAGTGATGAAGGAGTCGGCAACGATAGCCTTTGAGTGGGTTAAGGCGAACCACCAGATGTTGGGCATAGATAAGACGATCTTTGAGAACAACGATATTAATATCCACGTTCCCGATGGTGCGATACCTAAAGATGGACCATCGGCAGGAATAACGATGATTACCTCTATTGTCTCTACACTCACGGGGCGAAAGATTACAGATCGTATAGCTATGACCGGCGAGACAACTCTCCGCGGACGTGTAACCCCAGTAGGAGGTGTGAAGGAGAAGATTTTGGCTGCAAAGAGGGCTGGGATCACCTCGATCATCCTCTCAGAGGATAACCGCAAAGATATTGAGGATATTAAGAGCGACTACACCGAGGGGTTGTCATTCCACTATGTGAAATATAATAATGATGTGCTGAAGATAGCACTACAGAGCTAATGAGAGTACTAGGTGTAATACCAGCACGCTACGCCTCAACTCGATTCCCCGCTAAGCCACTGGCGAAGTTGGGAGGGTTGACAGTTATAGAGAGAGTCTATCGACAGGTGTCGAAGGCTCTCTGTGACGTTGTTGTGGCGACTGATGATGAGCGGATCTTTGCAGAGGTTGAGCGCTTTGGCGGTCGTGCAGTTATGACCTCTGTAGATCACCGTAGCGGAACAGATAGATGCTTTGAGGCGTATAGAAAAGTTGGAGAGCAGTTTGATATTGTTGTCAATGTTCAGGGTGACGAGCCATTTATTCAACCTGAGCAGATTGAGGCGCTTGTTGGCTGTTTCAAGCGCGATAATATTGATATAGCTACTCTAGTTAAACCCTTTGAGATAGAGGATGGTGTCGAGGCACTCTTCAATGCCAATAGCCCCAAGGTTGTTGTGAGTAGCGATATGCGCGCTTTATACTTCTCTCGATCGGTGATCCCATATCTGAGAGGTTGCGACAGAGAAGAGTGGTTATCGCGACACACCTACTATAAACATATCGGCATGTATGGTTTTAGGGCTGAGGTGCTGGGAGAGATCACAGCTATCGCCCCTACCCCATTGGAGATTGCGGAGTCGTTGGAACAGTTGAGATGGCTTGAGAGTGGGTATAACATTGGAGTGGGGTTGACAGATCTACAGACGATAGGTATCGACACCCCCGAGGATCTTGCCGCTGCAGAGGAGTTTTTAACAGTGAAATAACATATCACTCTGTCATGCTGAGCGAAAGATCGAATTGACAATATAAACAAAGACATATTATGTCAGATATAAAATTCATAGCGGGACCATGCGTCATCGAGTCGGCAGAGCTACTCGATGAGGTTGCACGCGAGATTGTGGCAATCAATAGGGAGCTGGAGATAGATATTATCTTCAAAGCCTCATTCGACAAGGCTAATCGCACCTCACTCAGCTCTCCTCGTGGACCGGGGATGGAGAGGGGGCTACAGATGCTCGCAGATGTAAAATCGAAGTGGGGGCTGAGGTTGGTAACAGATATTCACGAGTCCTATCAAGCTGAGGCTGTAGGTGAGGTGGTTGATGTTATACAGATTCCAGCCTTCCTCTCGCGTCAGACCGATCTGTTGGTTGCTGCGGCAAAGAGTGGCAAGATAGTAAATGTTAAGAAGGCTCAGTTCCTTTCGGGTGAAGATATGCTCTATCCATACCGTAAATGTATGGAGTCTGGGGCAGGTGAGGTGTGGTTGACTGAGAGGGGTAATAGCTTTGGATATAATAATCTAGTTGTTGATTTCAGAAATATCCCCGACATGTTACAGATTGCCGACACAGTGATGATGGATTGCACCCACTCGGTGCAGCGCCCCGGAGGTGCAGGTGGCAAGACAGGTGGCAATAGAGAGTATGTACCGATGATGGCACATGCAGCGAAGGCTTTTGGGGCAAATGGCTTCTTCTTTGAGGTACACCCCGACCCCGATAATGGGATGAGCGATGCAGCCAATATGTTATACCTCAAGGACCTTAATGATCTTATCAAAAGCCTACTATAGATGATTGACAGCAAAGAGATTATACGACTAGCACAGGATGCTATCGAGACTGAATGTGCAGCACTACAAGCACTTAGCGCACGGTTGGGAGAGCAGTTTGTGGCTGCTGTAGAGACCATCCTCGCTAGCCACGGAAAGGTTATAATGACAGGGGTAGGCAAATCGGGGCTGATTGCGCGCAAGATCGCAGCAACACTCGCCTCGACAGGTACACCCAGCTTCTTTCTCCACCCCACAGAGGCTTTCCATGGAGACCTAGGTATGATCTCTAGCGATGATACTCTTGTCGCCCTCTCCTACTCTGGCGAGACCGATGAGGTATTGAAGATAATCCCATTCATCCAGAGCAATGGCAATAGGCTAATCTCGATCACAGGCAATAGCAACTCTACTCTAGCGAAGAACTCACACATACACCTCGATGTAACAGTTGAGCGAGAGGCGTGTATCTTAATGCTCGCCCCAACAACCTCAACCACAGCACAGTTGGCAATGGGTGACGCGCTGGCAGTGGCATTGATGCATGCGCGTAGATTTACCAGCATGGATTTCGCACGGCTACACCCGGGAGGAAGTCTTGGACGTAGGCTGCTAATGAGGGTTAAGAATGTTATGAGAAGCAACGATCTGCCAGTTGTAGCAGAGGGGTGCAATGCGACAGATATGATCCACTCGATTAGCAAGGGGGGGCTAGGTCTAATCGTTGTATGTAATGATAATAAGATCATAGGAGTGGTCACCGATGGCGATATACGCCGAGCGATGGAGAGCCGTCGCGAAGAGTTCTTCTCTCTCAAAGCGAGCGATATATACACCGCAAGTCCCCTCACAATAGATGCTGAGAGTAAGCTGATTGATGCTGAGAAGATCATGACACAGCGCAAGATCAACTCACTGCTGGTCGCTGATGAGCAGAGTCAACTTGTGGGTGTCATTCAGATCTATGACATCAAGCTATAACCTACCCCCCAAAGCGGTAAAGAGGTTTACATAGTTGATCTGCTGTTGAGCAACCAGTTCGATATAGCTAATCTGCGAGGAGAGGTACTCCCGCTCAGCATCGACAACATTAAGATAGCTGCTCATACCTCCACGATAGAGAGCTGATGTTGAGCGGGCAATCTGCTCATAGCTATCCATATACCTCCGCTGAGAGAGGCTCTTCTCGCGAGTTGCGCCAATCTCAACTAGTGCCGACTCAACATCCTTAAGAGCATCGAGAATCGACTGCTCATAACTCAATAAAGCCGCCTCATAATCTGCTACAGCAGCCTTACGTTTACTTTTAAGTGCAGCAAAATTAAATATCGGCTGCGCCAAATCTACCGCCCACTCCCACGTAAGCATCTTCGCAAGTGTCAAACCACTAAGCGAAGAGCTAAATAGTCCTCCATCGACAGTGAGTGCAAGTGATGGGAACTGCGCCGCTCTCGCCACCCCAACAGCACCCATTGCACTCATCATCTTAAAGTAGCTCTCACGCAGATCAGGACGATTATAGAGCAGATCAGATGGCACTCCACTAGCCACCTTAGCGGGCGTCTGTAGCTCATTGAGCGAGAGGGTGATTAGACTAAAATCGACATCACGATTGAGCAGTAGAGATAGTGACAACTCAGTTAAACGGATCGACTCAATATAACTATCCACCTCATTTTGAGCCGCATAGACCAGACTACGCGCCTGCTCTAGATCGACTCTCGAACTCATTCCATATCTATACATCGAGTCGATAAGAGTAGTTGCATCGCTGCGTAGTTGACAACTACTCTGAGAGACCTCTAACGCTGCTCGATACATCAATAGCGAGTAGTATGCTGTAGCCACATCGCTAGCTAAAGTTAACATCGCGCCACGCGCAGCCCACTCCTTTGAGACTGCCAATGAGCTATACTCATCCTTTGTTGCGCGGTATGCACCAAAGAGCGGAATCTGCCAACTAATGGTTGGTGTTACGGAGTACTCAGCGGCGTAGATCCTCTCCTCTCGATAGCGCTCTGCATCGACATCCAATGATAGTGATGGTAGATAGCTGCTCTTAGCAACTCGAAGATTATGACGTGCAGCATTAAGAGCAGCAATAGTTGCCCCAATCGAACGATTGACATCAATAGCCTCATTGATAAGTGATTGAAGCGTTGGATCGGCAAAATTACGCCACCACACAACCACACTATCCGACTCCACAACCACCTCATTGCCATATTTAAAACTCTCAGGGATCTGCACTGCCGGTTGCGCTAGTTTAGATGCGCAACCGACAAATAATAGAATAACAGAAAAAAATAGAGACCTCATAACTTAAAATCTATTTAATTTTTAAATTTAGCCACTCGACCAACAATATAGAATAGTGCCGGATAGATATACACCCCAATCAGGGTAGAGAGCAACATCCCACCCACAAGAGCCACACCCATAATATTTCGAGCCGTAGAGTAGACCCCCGAGGCAAAGACCAAAGGGGTGACACCAAGGATAAAAGCAAAGGCAGTCATAAGAATGGGGCGCAGACGTACACGTGCCGCCTCAATAGCCGCCTCGTCGAGTGGCATCTTCAACTCAAAGAAGTTTCTATGCGCATACTCCACAACCAAAATAGCATTCTTTGCTGATAGTCCAATGAGCATCACCAAAGATATTTGCATATAAATATCGTTAAGATACTTAGCATCAAAATGGTGCATGATGATAGTTGCTGTGAGCGCACCCACAACAGCTATAGGCACACTAAAGAGGATTGCAAGGGGCAGTCCCCACGAGTTGTAGAGAGCAGCCAAAACAAGAAAGACAAAGAGCAGGATAATAAGATAGATATAACCGCCCGACTGCTCCCTCTGCTGCTGATAGGAGACCCCACTCCACGCAATCCCAATATCGGGAGGTAGGGAGTCGCGAGAGTAACCCTCAACATAGTTCATCACCTGCGATGATGAGACCTTTGAGGCGGGGGTTACCGTCAACCCTATCGATCGATAGAGATTAAATTGCGATACATAGCTCACCCCAACGGTATCGCGTACCGTTGCAAAGGCTGTTAGTGGTATACTCTCCGAGGAGCTATTTGTAAAGGTGAAACTCTCCAACGCCGACTCATCACGTCTGAACTCCGGAGCTGCCTCCATATATAGCTGGTAGAGCCGACCAAAACGGTTGAAATTACTTATATATCCACCACCTAACATCACCCCCAAAGTCTCATATATCTGCTCTATATCGAGACCAAGAGCCATAGCATGCTCAACGTCAATATCAATTAGTCGCTGCGGCACACCCTGCTCATACTGGGTAGTCACCTGTGCCGCAAGTCTACTCCCCTTCAAAGAGTTCATAATCTGCTCTGTCTGCCCAAAGAGATACTCAGCCCCTCGACCCTCAAGATCCTGCACCTCAAAGGTCACCCCCGAAGCTAACCCCAGACCGGGGATTGAGGGGGGTATAAAGGCAAAACTCATCGCCTCAGGGACCTCGACATATAACATCCCATTGAGCTTAGAGGCTATCTGCTCAGCCGATAGCTTACGCTCAGAGTAGTCTACTAACTGAGCAAAGAGAATAGCACTATTCGACTGCGATATACCCGCCAACATATTAAATCCCGCGGTATATGGAGCAGCACTCACCTCGGGCAGCTGCCTAACAACCTCCTCTACACGCCCCATAGCTGCAAGAGTCTCTGAGAGGGGTGTATTTACAGGCAGCTCAACCACCACCATAACATACCCCTCATCCTCCTCGGGAAGGAAACCCACTGGTATAGTTCGACTCAAGAGAAAGATAGCTATCAGCATCACGATAACAAAGAGAGATGTGCGCCCAACATGCCGCACCACTGTTGTCACATGACTTGAAAAGCTCTGCGAATAGCGACCATACCAGCGATTAAACGCCCCAAGAAAGCCCCTCTCACGCTGCTTAGACTCCCTAAGCAGAACAACACTCAGCGCAGGAGAGAGGGTAAGCGCATTGATAGCTGAGAGAAGAACAGAGAAGCATATAGTCACTGCAAACTGCTTATACAACATCCCCGAGATCCCACTCACAAAAGAGATCGGGATAAAGACCGCCAACAGAACCAACGTAGTTGCGATAATAGGTGAGGTCACACTACGCATCGCCTCTATCGCAGCCTCCTTAGGCTTCAACCCCTTAGCCAGATTGACCTGCACCGCCTCAACAACAACTATTGCATCATCAACAACAAGTCCAATCGCCAACACCAGACCCAGCAACGAGATAACATTAATCGAAAAATCAAGAACAGGGAAGAGGGTGAATGCACCAACCAGCGAGACTGGGATAGCGATAAGTGGGATAAGTGTCGCACGCCAATCCTGCAAAAAGAGATAGATAATGATAATCACCAACACCAAGGCAATGATAAGGGTACGGAAAATATCCTCTATACCCGCATTTATACTCGTTGTACTATCGACAATAGTGTCACACTTCAGCCCCTCAGGGAAGCGCCTCGATAGCTGCTCCATCTTACTCTTAACCTCAGCACCAACCTCAACGGCATTACTCCCCACCGATTGATATACCATCATTATTGCCGTTGTATCACTGCCATAACGCGATGTTATATCATATAGCTCACTTCCGAGAGTCAACGATGCAACATCCTCCAACCGCACATATGCACCACTCCCATCGGTTGTGATTACTATACGCGCAAACTCCTCTGGGGATGATATTTGTGGAGGCAGGGTGACTGTATACCTCTTCGACACCCCCTCGACCAAAGGCTCTGCGCCGAAGCTACCCACCGGATAAATATCTCCCTGAGCAATAATTGCAGACTCTATCTGCTCATAACTAACCCCATAATATGCCATCTTCTGCGGATCGAGCCAGACACGCATTGCATAATCTCCCGAACCTAAGATATTCACATCACTCACACCATTGATCTTAAGAATCTCATTCTGTAGATTCAACACCGCGTAGTTAGTTATAAACAGCCCATCATAGATAGCGCTATCAGAGTGCAAAGCATATACAATCAAGAAGTTGTCATTACTCTTTTTTGTCACTATTCCCTGCTCGATAACCGCCTCGGGTAGTGTAGCTGTTGCCGAAGATAGCTTACTCTGTGTAAGGATAGTGTTAATATCGGGATCGGTGCCAATCTCAAATGTCACCTGCATAGTCATTGTGCCGTCGTTGGCACTAGTAGTCTGCATATAGAGCATATCACTCACCCCTATAACACTCTGGGCAATAGGTGTAGCGACACTACTCATAACTGTCTCGGCATCTGCTCCAGTGTATGTAGCCGTCACCTCGACAACGGGAGAGGAGATATTAGGGTACTGCTCTATAGCGAGATTGAAGATTGCTATTGCCCCTAGCAACACCATTATTATCGCCATTGAGATGGCAAAGATCGGACGGTTGATAAATATATTCTTCATAACTAATACCTCACCTTTGCACCGTTATGAACCTTCAGCTGACCACTCAACAAAACAAGCTCGCCCGCCTCAACCCCGCTCTCTATAGCCCACATATCACCATATGTCGAACCTAGAGTGACGGGGCGAAGAGAGACGGTACTATCAGCCGCGACAACCCAAACAGTGCTAACGCCCTGCATCTGACTAACCGCACGCTGTGGAATCACCACTCGCGGACTCTTTCGACCTATATTTGCCCTCACACGTGCAAACATCCCACCCTTAAGGAGCTGGTCGGGGTTGGGTGTATAGGTAACGATAGTCACTGTCGAACTACCTGTCGACTGTTTAGTATAGTAGTACTCAGCCGGATAGTCATAGATAGAGCCATCAGCTAGAGTGATCTCAATATGCGAAAGTAGCTCAGGATTCACCGAACTCATTATTCGCTTATATTTAAGATATTTAGATGTCGGTATGGGGAGAGCTAAGGTTACCGTATCGAGATACTGAATTGTTGTAAGTGTAGCGAACTTTGTTCCCACACCGACAAAATCACCCTCCTCAGCGGCTGTACTCGCCACTACACCTGCAATAGGTGCCGTAATGGTTGTATAGTCGAGATTGAGACGATTTGTTACTACCTGCTGATTGGCATAGGTCAACTCAGCTAATGCAGCGTGGTAGCTTGATCGATAGCTATCAAGATCCATCTGGCTGATCGCCTCGATCTTCGAGAGAGGCTCTGCTCGCTCATAGTTGCTCTTGGCAAGGGCGAGATCAGCCACTGCCTGCTGTTGCTGAGCCTCAGCGGCGAGCAGTGCAGCTGAGTAGTCATTAGACTCGATAGTAAATAGAGGCGAATCTCTATCGACCATCTCACCATTATTGTATGAGATTCTTGTTAGATAGCCACTAACACGCGGCTCAATAGTCGCACTATAGAGCGGCTCAACGGTTGTTGAGAAGGTTATTCGATCATACAGAGAGTCGAGCCGAGCGGCAACCACCCGGACCTCTAAAGGTGGCATCTGACCCTGCGCACCCCTTTTGTGACACGACGAGCATATCACCACAAGAAATAATAATGCTATTTTCATTGAGCGTAAGATTTTACATCATACACTCAAATAGCATACCAGATTAGTAGTCGGAGAGTGGTTAATTACGGTTTACCGTACACGCTAAAGCATACTCATAGACCGATAGCTCACCCAACCTCTCCTTAACCTCTACATACAACTCCTCGTAGATCTTATATACACTACAGTTCTCCTTGGTATTACCACATGACATACCATCAATAATCTCCTTACCACAATGAAAGGTACACTTACCCTCAACAATCTCTATCACCTCACTGAGGTATACATCCTTAGGATCGCGGGCAAACTTATACCCTCTAATACGCCCCCCCGTAATACTATCTAAAATGCCAGACTTTGCTAGCTTTGTAAGTCCAACTGATATAGTTCTCTCATTCAATCCCACCTCCCTCTCAATATCTTTACAATTCATACGTACTCCGCTCTCCCACTTCTCAGCCAACACGGCTAGACTGTGAAGGAGCATTCTTGTCGATACTAGTAACATAGCTAAATGGATTAAAAATTTAGTTCATATTACAAAGATATAATAATATATTTAAAATGCAACTTTTTTGATATTAAATTACTCATTAATTACCCTGTGCATCCTATATCTCCAGTAGTGTCGCGAGTTTGCAGGGACATTAATCCTCTCTGCATCTGGATCTATTCGCCTACGCTCACCGTCCATCGCCATCCAATCCTGCCACGGCAGAATAGTGAGCATCGATGGCGAGTCTAGGTGTCTATCCACAATAGATTTAGCCACAGATAGATCGCAATCGACTGGTGCATCACCACACCCACACAGCACCGATTCATAGTAGCGTTGCGTCGACTCATTACACTCCAACCACCAACCACGAATGGTTGACATATCGTGTGTCGAGGTGGTACAAACCGACAGATAGGGGTAGTTAGTAACATCACCAAACTCAACACCCATCGCCTTAGGCATACGCTCGATCTCTAGGGTGAGGATCTGCAACCTCTGCATCACCTCAGCCACAGAGTCGGGGATCATCCCCAGATCCTCGCCACACACCAACATATTGGTGGCATCGATCAGCACTGGGAGCTTCTCCATCGCACTATCGCGCCAAAATTCGTTGTGTCGATGATAGTAGAAGTGGTCATGCAGAGCGATAAAGGCAGATTGCTGCTCAACCGTCAACAGCTCAAAGGGATAGCTATTAGCCCCCATAATCCTAGGGTGCAACAGCATTGGATCGACACTATCTCTAATAAATAGCACCTCATCATGGAGCGCTATCAACCTCTCGCGCAGCGACTCCTCACCACTCTGCTGCAACTTCAATTGATTGTCATACTTGATCTTAAATTGATAAGACCCTCGACTACCCCTTTTGAGATACTCATTACGCACTCTACTTAGCTCCTCGCCGCTAAACACCCGCGTCAACAGCTCATCGGTAATGCATGGTTTAACAAACCTCTCATCAAACTCAAGACCTCTATCTTTCAGCTCCTCCTCGCTAAATGGAAGTGCTGGAGCAAAGTGACCCAGCAGACCATGGATACCCCCAACAGCCACCTGCCAGATACGGAAAAAACCCAGAATATGATCGATACGATAGGCATCGAAGTACTCCGCCATCTTCTGGAATCGGCGCCTCCACCAGTCGTAGCCATCCTTTTTCATCTCCGCCCAGTTATAAGTTGGGAATCCCCAATTCTGCCCCAGCTGAGAGAATGGATCTGGCGGTGCGCCCGCCTGCATACCGACATTAAAGAGTTGAGGTGCAACCCATACATCGCAACTCATACGGCTAACACCAATAGGAATATCACCCTTAAGAGCCACCCCTCTGCTTCGAGCATACTCCACCGAGCGGGTGAGCTGACAATGCAGATGGTACTGAATATAGTGGTAGTATTGCAACTCCTTAGCATACTTCACACAGAGCTGCTCACTATATATAGAGTCTCTACCCCACCTTGATGTGTCGGGCGTAGAGTATTTATCACGTAGATAGGAGTAGAGCGAATGGGGACGCAACCACCACCCATTATCCTCGACAAATCGCTGATAATCGGCTCTTTTACGAATCTCACCCCCCTGCTCCCTATATATCTCGCGCAGGTAGCTATTCTTAAGCTCCATCACCGCGACATAGTCGATCTGCTCTAGCTCATTGAGTCTCTTTGCTCTACGTGCATATCGTCTATTTGCCGCCGCCTCTTTCAGTCTACCGACCTCGCGCATAGAGAGGTACTGAGGGTGAAGAGCGATAGTTGAGTTGGCATTATAGGGATAGGAGTCCATCCATGTCCCCAGCATAATTGAGTCGTTGATCGGAAGAACCTGAATAACACTCAATCCACGCTCAACACTCCAATCAACCATATCACGTAGATCGGCAAACTCACCCACCCCCCAGCTACTCTTGGTACGCAACGAGAAGATCGGAATCGCCACCCCTCGACCACGCCAGAGTGGGGTATCGAATTGTGGTGTCGAGACTGAGTGGATCTCGCGACCTCCACCCACTCTCGGCACTACCCTATTCGCTCCACACTCCCACTCCACAGCACCACTCTCACGATCTACAATCACAAACTTATACTCACCCTCTAGCCTCGAAAGATCGACCCTCCAATATGGAAAGCTATCATCACTCATCGCAAGAGCATTGTCAATACTCCACCCCTGAGATGAACCAACAACAGCAAGATATTGATGCGGTTCAACCCTCTCACAGTAACACTCCAAAACAGAGCTATGTTTAGCTAGGTCAAACTTACGATGTCTCTTTCTCCTAAAGAGCGAATCGACAAAGAGTGATGAACGAAGTGGTTTTACCACCCGCTCATCACTCCAATAGTCACTCTTAATCAGCTCCTCAACCCCATCAATCCACTCAGCACGATGCTCAGCACCAAAGCTCTCCTCACGAACTACGCCATGTTCATTTCGCAGTTCATATCTGTATATATAGGTATTGTTTGGCTCTAGCCGAGTCTCACCACACCATGTCACACCATCATCGGTCGATAGTGTCACATCAAGATCTCCCACAGCATGCAACCTCTCGTTGCTCGCTGCTCTATACTCTATTTCTAGTTTTAGCTTCATGGTTTGGGTGTTGGTTTTCTAAGTAATTTTGAGTACAACGGAGAGGGTGAAAATACCCCTAAAGGCTGTCATCCCCTCCAAAACTCTACAATAGCGCCTCGAACTTCTGCTTCAAAGCATCGCGAGTAGCAGCACCTACATGCTTATCAACCAGCTCGCCACCCTTCAACATCACCAAGGTAGGGATATTACGGATACCATACTTAGCTGCAATCTCATCGCTCTCCTCTACATCACACTTTCCAATAACGAGCTTTCCCTCATACTCAACCGCCAAATCATCGATGATCGGTGCAATTGCGCGGCATGGTCCACACCACTCTGCCCAAAAGTCAATAACTACTGGTTGGTCTGATGCCAACACCTCTGCCAAATTCTCTTTGTTAATTGCTAATGCCATTTTTTTCTATTTTAATTAATTGAATATTTTATATTTTTACTCTCCAAAAATCCCACCAATTCACGACTCAGCTCCACCTTATAGCTATGTGACGCCAAGGCGAGTGAGACACCAAGCTGAGGATCAAACAGTTTGACCTTCAGACCCACATTGCCCGGACTCGCCTTAACAGCCTCCAATAGGCTATTCGACAGGTCGCCTGTTATCTCTTGAGCAATAAGCGTAATCCCCAACTCCTTAATCATCGTATCACGCATCTCACTAAGTTGAATCATCGACTGCAACTTCAACTCCAGATCCCCCGGACGAAAGGGATGCTCCTGAACCTTACCCCTCACAAAGAGGAAGTAATCGGGGTAGAGATACTGCCGAAACTGCTCATAATCCTTACCAAAGAGGGTAAACTCATGCGAGCCATTATAATCCTCCATAACAAACTTACCCCACGGCTTACCACTCTTAGTCACCAGATTGCTCACCGAGGTGACCATTCCAGCAACCCCAATCTCCTTACCCAGCAGAGGGTCGAGGTTCGACAGCTCACCCAGTTGCGTCTGACACATATTATCGATAATCACATCATACTCCTTCAACGGATGGTCCGAGAGATAGAGACCAATCACCTCCCTCTCCCTCTTCAAGGTCTCCAACCTACTCCACTCTATCGCTGCTGGATTATGGAGTGGTACAGCAATATCTACCGAGCCGCTATCACCACCAAAGAGGCTCTGCTGCGCATTTCTACGCTCCGCCTGCACCTTCTGTCCATACTTAACCAACTGCTCCATAAAGGTGCCATTACCCGACAGATCGGGTACAAAGAGGATTGAACGATGAATACCCGAGATTGCATCAAATCCTCCCGCCAAAGAGATACTATCCAGACACTTACGATTGACCGAAGAGAAGTTAACCCTCTCCATAAAGTCCGCCATTGAGCTATAGCCACCATTAGCATCACGATCCTCAACTATTGTTCCAACAGCTGCATCACCAACACCCTTGATTCCCCCAAGTCCAAAACGCACATCACCCGCCGTATTGACCGAGAAGTTATATCTCGACTCATTAATATCGGGTCCCAGAACCTTGATCCCCATCCTATTACACTCATTCATATAGAGCGACAGGGTTTTAATATCGGTGATATTTCGGCTCAACAGAGCAGCCATATACTCCGATGGGTAGTTAGCCTTGAGGTATGCCGTCTGGTAGGCTATCCATGAATAACATGTTGCGTGCGACTTATTAAATGCATACGATGCAAACTTCTCCCAGTCACCCCATATCTTATCCAACACCTCAGGATCGTGACCATTCGATCGTCCACCCTCGATAAACTTAGGCTTCATCTCATCCAACTTATCGCGTAGCTTCTTACCCATAGCCTTACGCAGGTTATCAGACTCTCCACGGGTGAAGTTACCCAGCAGACGAGACAGAAGCATGACCTGCTCCTGATAGACCGTGATTCCATATGTATCCTTCAAGTACTTCTCCATCACAGGAATATCATACTCAATAGGTTTACGACCATGTTTACGATCGACAAAATCGGGTATATAATCCATCGGACCGGGGCGATAGAGGGCATTCATCGCGATGAGATCCTCAAATGTGGTAGGCTGCAACTCACGCAGATACTTCTGCATTCCCGCAGACTCAAACTGGAATGTCCCCAGCGTCCTACCTGAGCTATATAGTTCATATGTCTTTGGATCATCGATCGGGATAGACTCAATATCGATCACCTCGCCACGTGTTTGTTTTATATTTGCCAATGTATCGCGAATGATCGAGAGGGTTTTCAGCCCCAGAAAGTCCATCTTTATAAGACCTGTATCCTCGATAATCGACCCCTCATACTGAGTGACCAACATCTTCTCCCCCGTCTCCTTATCATCTGCCGTACTCACTGGTACCCAATCTGTAATGTCATCCCTACAGATAATCACACCACATGCATGCACACCTGTATTTCGCACATTACCCTCCAACATCTGAGCATACTTCAGCGTATCACTCATGATTGGATCGGGGGACTCGGCAGCACTCATCAACTCAGGCACCGACTTTATAGCGTTGGGGAGATTCATCTTCAGCTCTCCCGGCAATCTATCAGGGATCAACTTACAGAGCCTCTCCGACTCCGATAGTGGCAACTTCTGAACCCTCGCCACATCCTTGATAGATGACTTTGTCGCCATCGTTCCAAAGGTGATAATATGGGCAACCTTCTCCTTGCCATACTTATCTGTCACCCAATTCAATACCCTACCGCGACCATCATCATCAAAGTCGACATCAATATCGGGTAGCGAGATACGATCAGGGTTCAAGAAGCGCTCAAACAGAAGGTCATATTTAATAGGATCAATAAGGGTAATACCCAGAGAGTAAGCAACCGCTGAACCCGCAGCCGAACCACGACCGGGACCAACAGAGACATCAAGCTGCTCTCTGGCAGCACGTATAAAATCCTGAACAATAAGGAAGTACCCCGGGAAACCCATCGTCTTCATTATATACAGCTCAAAGTTAATACGCTCAATAACCTCAGGCGTCAAGGGGTCACCATACTTCAACTTAGCACCCTCATATGCAATCTTTGCCAAATAATCCGCCTCTAGCTTTATACGATAGAGCTTATCATAGCCCCCCAGAGCCTTAATCTTCTTCTCCCCCGCATCACGACTCATCACCTCATTACCACTCTCATCGCGGGTAAACTCCTCAAAGAGATCCTCATGGCTATATTTTTCACGATACTCCTCCTCTGTTCCGAACTCTTCGGGTATCTCAAAGGTAGGCATAATTGGTGGATTATCAATCGTATACTCCTCCACCTTACCACACACCTCCAACGTATTTGCCAGCACCTCAGGGGTATCGCCAAAGATCGCCGCCATCTCATCACCCCTCTTTAACCACTCCTGCTTAGTATAGAGCATTCGCTTCTCATCATTGAGATCACGCCCCGTGCTAAGACAGATCAGGCGATCATGAGCCTCAGCATTCTCCTCATCAACAAAGTGAACATCATTTGTCGCTACCACCTTGATCCCGAGCCTCTTGCTTAGCTCCATAATCTTGCTATTGACTCGCTCCTGCTCACGACCCACCTCATAATTTGCTCGCTCTACATTCGCCTTATGGAGCTGAATTTCGAGATAGTAATCATCTCCAAAGACCCCTCGATGCCACACCGCTGCCGCCTCAGCTGCCGCCTCGTCACCCTTGATAAACGACTGTGCAATCTCACCACCCAGACATGCCGAGCAGCAGATAATTCCCTCCGAATATCTCTCTAGATCCTCCCTATCTGTTCGCGGACGCATATAGAAACCATCTGTCCATGCTCGCGAGACTATCTTTATTAGATTATGATACCCTATCTCACTCTTTGCGAGAAGAATAAGGTGATAACCACTCTGATCCTGCTTACCCTCCTTCAAGCTCTTCGACCCACGACGAGCAACATATACCTCACACCCGATAATTGGCTTAAAGGCGATCTTTCTCTTTAGCTCAGCGATCTTCTCCTCATTGCTTTCAATGGTGCGCGATATATCCTCACCCTCGGCAGCGACATATGTTTTCTCCTCTATCGAGAGGTTTATCTTCTGTAGATCTTTTATCGCACCCTTAAAGCCCTTCTTCTTCTTACCCAGATAGTTAACAAACTCCTTAACGGCAAACATCGACCCATGGTCGGTCACAGCAATTCCGGGCATGCCATCCTGCATTGCCTTATCAACAAGTCGTGCTATCGATGCCTGTCCATCGAGAATTGAGTATTGTGTATGTACGTGAAGATGTACAAATTTATTCATCACTATCTATTGTAAATTGAGGTGTCACTTTCGCTACAAAGATAGCAAATTTTCTCTGTTTTCGGCACAATAGTTGCCAAATTATTGTCATATATAAATTTGGAAATTATCCTCTTTTTTTGTATATTGCGATAGAGGTATCATTTGTTTAACCTAAAATTTACGCATTATGAATAGTGATAGAATGGTGTTGCTAGCGGAGTACGATAGTATTTCACAAGCAGAGATGGCTAAGTCAGCACTGGATAGTGCTGGTATATGGGCTATGATTAACAATGAGTATATGTCGGCGATCTATCCGACAGGGATTATGCCCGCTCAGGTGATTGTAATTGAGAATGACCTCGCTAGAGCAAAAGCAGTAGTAAGCAGCTTTGCCAGCTTAGAGGAGGAGTAAGTATTATCGGTCGACACCTCCGAAAATGGTGATTGAAGCCATTTTCGGAGGTGTTTACTTATGCATAGTATTTGTAAATTAGCAGACGAGATACCACCTCTCTAATACAAATTTAGAGACTCCATATTCGCCATGCCGCCTCTGCTTGACCTATCAACATCGCCTCACCATTGCATATCGTTGCTCCACGCTGCTCTCCTAGCGACAGGAATTTCGTCATTGGCGGATTATAGACCAAGTCATATAGATAGTGGTTTGCAGTGACTACAGAGTAGTCGATTGGTGGAGCGCTATCCACATCGGGGAATGTACCTAGCGGTGTCGCATTAACAATTAATTTATGCTCTTCGATAACCTCAGCAGTTAGCTGTTCATAATTATATCGACCCTCACCACCTCTACGTGAGACAACGGTAAAGTCGATCCCCAGCCTACCAAGGACATACTCCACCGCCATTGAGGCTCCGCCACTGCCCAATATCAACGCCTTCGCAGGAGCTGCACCATCCAGCATCCTCTTTAGAGACTCCTCAAAGCCGATGATGTCGGTATTATAGCCTACCACCTCATCACCACATATCTTAACACAGTTAACAGCACCCACCGCCTCAGCCTCCTCACTCAGCGAAGTGAGGTAGCGCATAACCTCCAATTTATATGGTATAGTGACATTAAATCCCACCATCTCAGTATCACTCAAAAGCTGCTCAACCCCCTCAATACTCTCCATCTCATAGAGCGAATAGCTACAATCAATAATACCCTCTCGCTCAAACTTCTGAGCGAAATATCGCCCCGAGAAGGAGTGTGGCAGGTGACGCCCAATCAATCCAAATTTACGCATGTTTACTTGATACCCTCTCAATTAAAATTACAAATGCAGCACCAATAAGCATTGCGACAATAGCTGGCGCAAGCTGCTCCGTAGAGAGGATATTACGGGTCATCTCCACCCCGTTATCGAGATAGCTCTCCTTCCATGGGTAGACCTTACCAAGCGACCCTAACATAAAGCCAGCCAGAAGAGCGATTGTTATATCGTGATAACGATTGAGCAACCACGACAATAGATTGGAAAACAGCACTATACCAACTGCTGCTCCCGCTCCAAATGTCGCAATAACGCCAATATCAAAGCTCTTAATAGCATCCATAATATAGTGGTACTTACCCATCAACAGCAGGATAAAGCTACCCGATATACCCGGCAGAATCATCGCACATATAGCCACGGCACCACACAAAAAGATAAATGCCCCACCATCGGGAGTTGTCGCAGGGGTGGCAATTGTGATATAATAGGCTACGCCTACACCGACAATAAACGAGATAAACCCCACCACATTCCAACTATTCACACGCCTAACAACACTGACAACAGATGCCAAAATAAGTCCAAAGAAGAGTGACCAAAGCAGTATTGGCTCATGCTCAAGGAGGTAGGTCACAACCCTAGCCAACGAGAGGACACTAATAGCGATACCACAAAGTACACTAACCAAGAACGCACCATTTATAGCCCTAGAGAACTCCTTAACCTTAAATGTCAAGAGTAGTTTCAGCGACTCAATATTGATACTTTTGATCGACTCGATCAGCTCCTCGTATATCCCTGTAATGAGGGCAATTGTACCCCCCGAGACCCCGGGGACAACATCCGCAGCCCCCATAGCGACCCCTCTCAGCGCCAGCCCTAGATACTCCTTAAAACCTCTACTCTTCATATATCATCTTATACTGTTCGATACCCTTGAATCCAAGCAGCAGGTCACGACTACTTAGTCTCCTCTTTCCTGATAGCTGCAGCGAATGTATCACAATAGAGCCATCACCACAACCCACCTCTATAACATCTCTATTATTGCTCGCTATCTCGCCTACACCTAGCTTACTGTTGGCATTAAACTCACACTCATAGATCTTCGCCGTGATAACCTCCTTGCCTCCAACCATCCTGCTCCATGCCGCTGGATAGGGCGACAATCCCCTCACAAAGTTAAATATCCTCTCTCCACTCCAGCTCCAATCAATCTGACAATCCTGCTTAAAGATCTTCGGCGCAGGACGAAGTGTAGCCTCATCAATATGGTGCTGCTCAATGGGGTTAATATCCCCCTCTGCAATCCTATCCACCGTCTCAACAACCAAATCAACACCTATATTCATCAACCTCTCATAGAGAGAACATACATTTTCATCTGAGCCTATATCAACCCTACGCTGACCAACAATAGCCCCCTGATCGATCTTCTCGTTGAGCATAAATGTTGTCACTCCGCTCTCCTTATCACCATTTATTATTGCATGGTTGATAGGTGCCGCACCTCGATAATCTGGCAACAAAGAGGCGTGTAGATTAAACGTACCCAACTTAGGCATTGCCCACACCACCTCAGGCAGCATCCTAAAGGCGATAACAATCCCCAGATCAGCATCTAGCTCCCCGATAGCGGACAAGAACGCCTCATCGCGCAGCCTCTCGGGCTGAAAGATCGGCAACCCAAGCCTCACAGCCTCACGCTTAACATCGCACTCATAGATCTTCTGACCGCGACCAGCCGCCCTGTCGGGAGTGGTAACCACACCCACGACATTATACCCCTGCTCAACCAATGCCCTCAATGATGGCACAGCAAACTCTGGGGTACCCATAAAGATAATTCGTAAATCCTTTCCGCTCACAGTAGCAACTATTTCGTTAGACCCAACGTATGCCCCATACGCTCCTCCTTAGTCACAAGGTAGCGCACATCATGTTTATTTGGGCAGATCACAATTGGCACAATCTCCGCGATCTCCAAACCATACCCCTCTAGACCAACCCTCTTTGTTGGGTTGTTTGTCATTAGGCGCATCTTATGTATACCCAGCTCACGGATGATACTCGCACCAACGCCATAATCCCTCTCATCAGGTTTGAATCCCAATGCGATATTTGCATCCACGGTATCCATACCCTCATCCTGAAGTTTATAAGCCATAATCTTATTAAATAGACCAATGCCTCGACCCTCCTGCATAAGGTAGATCACCGCACCTTTACCCTCCTTTTCAACCATCTGGAGAGCTGTATGTAGCTGCGAACCACAGTCGCAACGGCACGATCCCAAAATATCACCTGTAGCACACGATGAGTGAACACGTATCAACACCGGCTCATCCTCATCCCAGCTACCCTTTGTGATCGCCATATGCTCCAGACCGTTTGACTTCTGGCGGAAGATTGTGATATTGAACTCCCCATCCACCGTTGGCATAGAGACCGTAACGCTCCTCTCAACAATCGACTCCTCGCGTAGGCGATAGGCGATAAGATCAGCAATAGATATTATCTTCATCTCAAACCTCTTAGCCACCTCAATAAGGTCGGGCATACGAGCCATCGTTCCATCCTCGTTCATTATCTCGATCAAGACACCCGCAGGTTGCAGACCAGCCAAACGAGCCAGATCCACCGCCGCCTCAGTGTGTCCCGGGCGACGAAGAACACCCTTCTCACGTGCGCGCAAGGGGTTAATATGTCCCGGGCGACCCAAATCAGTAGGTTTAGTCGCGGGATCAGCCAAAGCACGAAGAGTCCTTGCTCGATCATGGATTGAGACCCCCGTAGTACATCCATCATGCAGATAGTCAACCGTAACGGTGAATGGTGTTCCGAGCAACGAAGTGTTAACCTGCTCCATCATACCCAACTCCAACTCCGCACATCGACCCTCACTAAGTGGCGCGCATAATAGTCCACGACCATGCTTAAGCATAAAGTTCACATCCTCCTCAGTGATCTTCTCCGCTGCCATGATAAAGTCCCCCTCATTCTCACGATCCTCATCGTCAACGACAATGATGATCTTACCTTGGCGAAAATCCTCTATCGCCTCCTCAATACTATTTAATTTAAACCTATCCATCAAAACTATTTTTTCTTATAAAACACCCTCACCACCCTCTTAAAGAGTTTAATATATGTATCGCGGTCAAAGAGTGCTGAGTCACTATTTGCCTTATATGTGAGGTATATCGCCACCGGGGTGAGTATATATGCCGAGAACCACATACCCCCTATAGCACTCCAAACACCCTCCTTAGCCATCTTCTCGCCGGTGATCGAGATAATATAGTAGATCACAAAGAAGATCACCGAGACAACAATCGGCATACCCAGACCGCCCTTTCTGATGATCGCCCCCAGAGGAGCTCCAATCAAGAAGAAGATGATTATCGAGATGGGGGTAGTGAGTTTCCTGTGCCACTCCACCCTGCTCAGATAGAGCTGATTTAGTCCACGTTTGGTATTCTGCTCATCGAAGTTAAACATAT
>JBCQTG010000016.1:0-32270 GCA_047178765.1 Rikenellaceae bacterium
ATCTTGCGAATTATGGATGCTAACGACAACCTTATTCGCCGCTACTCACCGGCGAATACAGTCCCTGAGACCTTGCAGCTGGTTGAGGGTAGCTACTCTGCTACACTAGCTATAGGCAGTCAGGCGGCGGCAACGATGGATGCTAGTGACTGCTACTATTGGGGTGAGAGTGAGTTTACAGTTGGCGAGAGTACGACAAAGCTCAATCTCGATGCAAAGATATATAATACAGCGATAAAGGTTGTGTTTGGGGACTCTGTTGTTGAGAACTTCGAGGAGGGGTATAGTGTTGTCGCGATCTTCGAGGAGGGTGGCGATGAGGAGGTGTCGTTGACATTCACCGCTGATGAGAGTGGTGAGATGGGTTACTTCCTTGACTATGAGAATGACTATGCAGGTAAGAAGATCACTTGGCAATTTAGCGGAGTGAGAAATAGGTACTCAACAGACTATGATACGACAGATCGCTCGGTGGTTGTGTCGGGTGAGATAGTTAGTCCCGCTATCGGGGAGTTAAATACACTATCGTTCAAATATATTCCATACTATATTGATGCCAATATCGGTCTTACGGTGGATGTTAATCCAACGGTCTTTGATGATAACCTAGACTTTGTTCTGCAACCTACGGTTACCTTAGCCGACTATAGTGGGTCGACTATCGGATATATGGATCAGGATATTTTGTTAAATATCAATAGTTCGGTGAATGATATAGCTGCGGTGTCATATACAGATGTTGATGGAACAACATTTACTATACCGCTCTCGAATGAGTCGATATATGCATCTGATTACAACTATGAATATATCAGTAGTAAGAGCGGCGTTTTAACACTTAAGAGTTCGGCATTTATGGCTCTTGAGGCGGGACTAAATGAGATCAGTGTCTCGGCAACTGATATTCAGCAGAGTACAGGAAGTAGTGACATAGGGTTGTTCTGTAGTGGATTGATCAATCTGGACTGGGATACATGGACGATGAGTGCAACGTTTGATGTTGCAGTGGCGTGGAGCGAGCAGTCGAGTGCAAAGGTTCAGTACTCAGCTAAAGATAGCGGAGTTTGGGTTGATGCAGCCGGAGATATTGAGTATAACGACTATGGAGCGATGTTAACTGTTGAGGCTGCTCCATCATGGTCATCAGCGCAGAACAGTTCAGGTCTAACATATTACCACTCTCCAGTAAATGGTATCGTGGTTAACAATAGCTATGAGTATAGGGTTGTTGTGGGTGATAGTGACATCTATCCAATCAGTGGGGAGTTTACCGCTAGCGGAGGGACACCTGATTTTGTCGATGGAGACTTTGAAAACACCTCCCTTCCCTGCTTCTACTATGATGGCTCAGAGGAGACCAGTACAACATGGGCGAGTGGAAATAATAGCAATGCCACCTCTCTATGCGCTCAGGTTACCTTCTCTGATCGTTCGGGCTATGGCGTAGAGATGGCAGGTACAGAGACTGGGCTTTTGGCATGGACATATCTAGGTGCAGGAAATCTATTCTACGGACAGTTTGAGATGGGGTCAACCGATGGAACCGTGAAGTTCGGACAACCATTCGATTGGGAGTCTCGACCACTCAAAGTTCGATTTGACTATGCCGCTTACCTCGGCGCGGTTGATTACAATGACCATGCAACATATATTGCAAAAAACGCTACCGATCAAGGTCGTATCTATGTAGCTGTTGTTAACTGGAGTGGACGTCAAGAGACAAATACAGGAACAAGTAGCGTCTCAGGAGCGTGGGATCCAATAGATAACGACTCCTCAAAGGGAAAGGTTATCGGCTATGCCTCGCTATTTGTCGGGGGTGATGACCAGATAGGTGTATTGAGTAGCAGCTCAAGACCATCGGACCTAATAACACGAGAGTTGGATTTCTACTATTATGACACAGAGACCAAGCCTTCGGGAGCTATAACACTTGTTGTCTCATGTTCTTCGAGTGCTTATGGTCACTATTTTAATGGATCGACTGAGAGTAAGATGTGGATCGATGAGTTGGAGCTAGTATATTAACAAATAGAAATCGATGAGAGTAAAGATATTTTTAATTTTGATGACATTGACACTACTTAGTCCTGCAACACTATGGGCAGAGGAGGTCGAGAGAGTACCCAAAAAGGAGCGTACAGATCGTAGTGATGATGGTGTCTTTCCCGATAGTCCATATATCACTAAGTGTGGAGGCTATGATATAGATGCACATAGGGAGAATCGTGGATTGGTGAGTCTTGATAATGGCGTTGTGCCTCATGGACAGTGGGTTCTGGGAGCGACAGCATCCTACTCAACACATATCAACGATGAGTATGCATTTACGGTGGTTAATGGAGTAAACTCTACCGGTTATAATGTCACTGCTAGCCCCGTTATCGCCTATACCTTTAAGCGAAATATGTCGGTGGGAGTTCGATTTGAGTATAGCCGAATGTTGCTTAGTCTCGATAGTGCGTTGCTCTCGTTGGATGATGATCTGAATATTGGGATCGATGACTACTATGCACTGCAACATACATATACAAGTATGGCGATCTTTAGACAGTATATACCTATCGGATCGTCGAAACGATTCTCGCTCTTTAGTGAGGTGCGATTGGAGTATGGTGCGGTGAGGGCTAAGTATGCCTTTGACCAGACACTCGACTCTCCCTATGCCGATATTAAGGGTACATTCTCTAAGGGATACAATGTCGGTGCAAGCATCGTTCCGGGTATCGTGGCGTGGGTGACTAATGATGTAGCCTTTGAGATTACTGTGGGTATGATTGGTTTGAGCTACTCACATCGTGAACAGGTGCATAATCAGGTGAGCTATGGTGAGCAGAGTAGCTCTCAGTTGAGCTATGGACTCAATATCTTCTCTATTGGTCTAGGTGTGGCGTTTTATCTCTAATGAATTTGTGTGATGAATAAAATTATAGTATATATAGCAGCACTTTTATTATCGGTAAATAGCCTTAGTGCAGCCCCTGCGACATGTGGGCAGAGTAATGATCTTGCGGTGAAGGTTCTCCAAACCGACTCAACAACTGTTGTCCTCCCATTCTATGATGATGACTTTCATGAGGGTAGGGTGTTGTTCCAGTCGCGTAGGGTCGATCGTGCGGTAAATAAGGGAAAGTATATCTTTAAGGGTGAGTATATGGGCGGAATCTCGGCGTCATACCTCACTATGGATGGTGATAATACAGAGATGTTCCTCCTGTTGGAGAATATCAATGCTAGCGGATCGATGGTGAGCGTAAAACCATATGTATCCTACTTCTATCGCGATAATAGAGCTGTCGGTGTGCGCTTTGGTTACTCATCGATAAACCTGCAGATTGACTCAGCAACACTTGATCTGGGTGCGGCAAATGACATCAACTTTGATGTTCCATACATTATGTATGATGACTACTCATACTCATACTCGATATTCCACCGCTCATATACCGCTCTCGATAGAAAGGGAAATATTGCGCTGTTCGCAGATATTGATCTTGAGTATTCGCGTGGAAAGTCAACATTCGAGTATCAGAATGGAGGCTTAGATACACATGTGCGTAGCCACAATCAGAGCTGTGAGATCTCATTTAGCCCCGGTATATCGGCATTTATGTTTAACAATGTTAGTGCCTCTCTATCATTCCAGTTTGGAGGGTTTAACTATACTAATATCAAGCAGTATGATGCTGAGGGTAATTATGTTGGAACTAGAGACTCATCGAAGATGCAGTTTATGTTTAATGTGTTTGAGATTAAATTCGGACTTAACTTTCATATTTGGTAGCGATGAACAGATTTTATAGATATTGTATAGCCTCTGTCTTGGCTCTAATTACCTTTACAGGGTGTATCGAAAATGATATTCCATACCCATATGTCGAGCTATATATTACAGGTGTCGAGGGTGATGGAGTATCAAAGACAAGTATAAGCAACTCTAATCGTACCGTTACTCTAACTCTAGAGGAGCAGGTAGATATTCAGAGTGTTAATCTTACTGATGTCTCTTATACCGAGGGGGCAACATTGAGCAATAGTGTTGTGGGTGTGCATGATATGAATATGGATCTGCATACAACACTCTCGCTCTATCAGGATTACTACTGGGTGATTACAGCTCAGCAGACAATTGAGCGCTATTTCACTGTTGATAAGCAGCTCTCAGCGGCTGTTATTGATGTCACTAACCGTACCGCCTCGATTGTTGTCGATGAGGGTAATGATGTGGATGGATACTATGACCTCTCAAATGTAACCGGGCTAAGTTTGAAGCTAGCTGCTGATGGAGTCTATGATGATGGTACTCCGATCACCACCTACGACCCTGCGATAGCCGACTTGACCGATTTTACCGGCGGTGTACGTAATGTTAAGGTTACCTCACATGGACGTATGCAGGAGTGGAGGGTATATATCACTACCGCTACACCACAGCTCTTAGTGAGTGCAAATGCATGGGCGAAGTTCGTTACCCTTGAGGCTTCGGGTGTCGCTCTTGATGGGGCTGCTGAGTATGGATTTGAGTACTATCCAACGGCTCTATATAGCGATGATGACGATTCGAGATGGAGCTATGCAAAGGTCGTAGCGACTAGCAATGGCTCTGGCGGTTTTACCGCCGTAGCGACAAATCTTAACCCTCAGACAGGGTATACCTTCAGAGCATATGTTGATAGCACAATCTCTGAACTCCCCGTGAGCGTAACCACTGAGGCGGTGATCGAGCTGCCAAATAGCAGCTTTGAAGAGTGGACAATCACTGGATCGCGTAGCTGGTGGGAGCCTTATGCTGAGGGTACGGCTGAGGCGGATATATTCTGGAATACTGGAAACTACGGCTCATCGATCGGTGGATCAAACCTAACCATTGAGAGTAGCGATATACCTGCTGTGGCGGCGGAGGATAGCTCATCAGCCTACCTATTCTCAAAGGTTATTTCAGGTAAGTTTGCCGCTGGAAGTGTCTACTCGGGTAAGTTTATCGATGTCGATGTGACCGACGGTATGCTTAATTTCGGACGACCATTCACCTCTCGCCCTGTAGCTTTGAGGGGTTGGGTTAAGTATACATCCGCTACGGTAAGTGATATTCACTCTAATCTACCAGCGTCAGCTGAGATCAAGGAGGGTGGTAACGATCAGGGAACGATCTACATTATGTTGGGTACATGGGTCGATGCTGTGGGAACAAAGAGCGGGGTCAATTATGGCGGAACAGATGCTAACCCTGTGCGTGTAGAGACGAAGTATTCATCGACTGTCGAGCGACTCGATAGCGAGGGGGATGATATTATTGCCTATGGAGGTGTTGTCTATAGTAACAGCATTGATGAGTGGACTCAGTTTGAGATAAAACTAAACTACTATGATGAGTTAACTACACCTACCCATATTATCGTTGTAGCCTCATCATCACGCTACGGAGACTACTTTTCCGGGGGTGTGGGTAGCGAGATGTGGCTCGATGAGCTGGAGCTGGTCTATGACTATGAGTAGATAATAGAGTATATTTGGAGGCTGTCCTAAACTTTTGTTTTTGGACAGCCTCTTGCTCTATAATCATAAATCATTTTTGAGTGGCATTCGCAAAATAAGGCTCATCAGTGGAGAATAAGATTTTCCACCGATGAGTTTTAGTTATTTTTATACTCTACTCATCTCTTCGCCCGCAACAAATAACTCCTCGGGGGATGAAAAGTAAGGTATGTACACACTTGCCCAGAAGAGATGTACAACTCTTCTGTTATATCAAAATTGTCTGTGTAATCTATGCCGCTTTTCGCTCTGCGACACGACCCTTTACAATCCTTACCACAAGCCTCAAAAAGTTATCAGTATGGATACCAAATAAAATCCACAATATCTCATTGTGAGACCATTGCAAAATTCCTCAACACCCTCCTATTCATTCAACTTGGATTTTTTTGTGGATTTTAGACAATTTTAGAGTTGAAATATCTCTTGACTTCGTCATCCCAAAATAAGTGAAAAATCAAAGCAAAACAGCACTTAGCATATTTAAGCAGAAAAACTTAAACAGATTCTAAAATGGGTAGCCAACACCAAAATTCAATGATGTATTGGAGAAATCAAAGTTGCGTATGACCCATCTATCTCCCAGCGGCTCGTTTGGATTGTGGAGCTGGATTCCCCAGTCAAGACGAATAACAACAAATTGAATATCAATGCGCAAACCAACACCTGTATTAAATCCCAGCTGCTTATAGAAACTCTTTGGATGAAAAATAGATGATTCATCATCGATACCACTAGAGTTTGAGAGATACCATATATTTCCCGCATCTAAGAATGTCGCACCATGAAACATGCTCCATATAGGGAAACGAAACTCAATATTCGCCTCCAACTTCATATCTCCAACCTGCGATGGGTAGACATCATCCTCGGGGATCTCCGAGCTTCCCGGACCCAATGTTCGAGGAGACCAGCCCCTCATGCTATTACTTCCACCCGAATAGAATAGCCTATCGAATGGTATAGAGGTCGAGTTACCATAGGCTACACCTGCACCGCCATAGAGTCGTGTGGCGATAGCAAAGTTATTACCAAAGGGGTACTTATGGCTTATCTCTAGACTCGCACGTGCATATTGTGCATACTTTATTCCGAAGATCTCATAGCTCTCATTACCACCGTCAGACTCTACCGGTTCACTATCAAATGCCTTAACAAAACCATCTATCAGGTTTCCAGAGGTCTCAGCATTAAAACGCAACATTGTCGCCCCTCCTCGCAGATTACGAGGCTGATTGTTATATGTATAACCAATGGCTATACCCGCAAGCAGCTGTGTCTCATAACTATTACGTAGATAGTCGTTGGTGAGGCTATCATAATAGTCGGCATCGATATATTTGAGATCGACAATATTAATATCTATCGGTGTGACCACAAAGTTTGATAGACCTCTATTACGCCATGAATAGCTCCACGATGCACTTGACAGTGTTCGTTCGTAGTAGGGTCGATCCTGCAGATTTACCGATAGCTCGACCTTTGTCTGTGGGCGTATAGCTCGCGGAAGTATATCATTGGCAAATGGAAGCAGGAAGCGAGGAAAGGCGAGAGAGGTTGATAGAGCAAGCTCAGTAGCCTTGTTCTTCTCCACGTTATCCGCCTTCATGTGTTCATATCCACCCATAAGATCGACACTCCACGACTCTGCCCCCTTAAAGATATTTCTATTCTGGTATCCTACAGTGGCATATAGACCATAAAAACTAGAGGTAGTACTACCCTCAAGTTCAATACTATAGCTCTGTCGCAGGGCGGGAGTAGCGAGGACATTTGCAGATAGCTGTCGAACAGGTGACTGTGTTATCACATCTCCCTCTCCTCTTTTTAAACGATCCATAGTCATCAACACGAGGCTATTTGCTGGTGGCGCACTCTCAGCTAGAGGGACAAAGCTGATTCTGGCACTCTTAAAGTAGCCCAGTGACATAAGATTACGATAGGAAATATCGACATCGCGAGAGTCAAAAATATCACCCTCCTGAAGTGGAGTCATCTGACGCAGAACATTGGGGCGAACATTAATCTTCTCACCCTTTTCATGCACAATATTAAGTCCTCTATATTTAGTCGTATCTACCTTATGGTTAAGATAATCATCGTTAATGATTATTGAGGGGTCGTAATTAGGGGCGATATTTACATCCGCGATTAGATATATGGCATTATTGGAGTAGATTGGTCTACCACGATTATCATAACCATCAATATTTTTGTTCACTATCAACTTTAGGTTTGCTGTATGGTTACCGACAAGGGTATCAGCTTCATACTCAATATTGCGCACCGAGAAGCCGAAATACCCCCTCTCTCTCAGACTTGTAGCTATTCTCTCTCGCTCCTTGTCGAGCAGCGTAACACTAAATATCGACCCATTGCGCACCAAACGCTGAGAGGTGTCGGCAAGGATGATTGGAGCTAACAAGGAGTCTCGAAACTCATACTCAAAATTATTGACTGTAAATGGCTTACCCTGACTGGTGAAGTACTCAATTTTCACCCTTCTCGAACGTGTCAAGGTGTCGATCTTCGCCTCTACCTCCGATGAGTAGAACCCATGAGAGTCGAGATAGATCTTCATATTTCTTACGCTATTCTCTGTAAGATCTTGGTTGAGACAGACAGGCTCTTCGCCTATACTTCGCAGAAAATTATTCCACCAATTTGTCTTATCCGGATTGGCAAGGTTATAGACCCATAGATAGAAGTTAAATCCCAGAAGTCGGCGGTTAGGCGTTTGACGAACATACTTCTCCAACTCATCGCTAGGGATTAACTCCGAACGTGTAGCGGTGCTATCTTGGTGAACAACAACCTTATGGATAAGATATTCACCCTCGGGAATATGGCGCGAGACACTGCACGAAACCATAATAACTATGGTCGTAATAAGCAGTATAATCAATCTCCATCTCCCCATTATTTTAGCTCTACTGATTAAAGAATCCTTGACTCCTCAATATATCCAGATATTTACGCGAGAAGGTGATGTTATCCTCACCTTTATAGCGGAAATTGGTGAATATCTGAGCTAAGTTCTCTGTACCATTCTGTTCGATCAGCTCGCGGGTCTGCTCCAATGACTCCCTCTCTCTCCATAGCTCATCGACCCTTTCGGTGGTATTAGGGGTATAGCGCTCATAGTGAACCACCGCCTCTAGCGGCAGACGATCGGTGAGTGGAGGCTCTTGATCGGGGTACCCTACAGCGATAGAGGTTATCGGGATAACACCCTCTGGAAGCTCCAAAATCTCAATTATCTTATCTGCCGTGTATAGGGTTGTTCCCAAAACACATATGCCCAGCCCCTGTGCCTCAGCCTCAAGCGTAAGGTTTTGTGCCGCCATAATACCATCAATACAACCATTGACATACCAAAGGAGGTTATCGTACTGAGGTTTAGCATCACGCTGCCTACACCACTGAGCAAAGCGCGCCATATCGGCACAGATAGTCACCACACAGGGGGCATTCATTGCACTAACCTGCCCAAAGTGGCATGGCGAGAGCTTCGCTAGCTGCTGCTCATCCTCGCTAACGACAATACTATAACACTGCATATTGCCACATGTCGAAGCCCTTACAGCTGCCTCCAACATACTCTGCATAGCCTCTCTACTGATCCTCTCGCTCTTAAACTTTCTTATCGAACGATGCTCTCTAATCTCCTTTATCATTACTCTGAAATTAAACTGTTCCACGCCTCTATCTCCTCGCTCTCCACACTCTCCACTCTACGTTGATAGTCTCCATCTATAACCCCTCGCTCAACATATGTAGCGTTACCTATCAACTGTGTAGTGATCTCACCACTCTCACCCCTATGACATATACACTTGACAAATCCACCCCTATTACGCACACAAATTGGGCTATCATATCGACACAACCCCATTAGCGCTGCAGCGGTACTACTAGCGGTCATCGCTGTTCCACACGATGGGGTCAATCCAACCCCTCGCTCATATGTCGCAACAAAGATCTCACCCTCAGAAATAGTGGTCATCATACTTACATTAACACCTTTGGGGAAGATCTCTGTCAGCTCCTTAACTCTCTCCCCTAGTGCCGAGAGTAGATCCAGATCTATCTGCTCCACCCTTGCAACGATATGGGGATTGCCGAGATTAAGGTAGGTGAAGCGCAACGACTCATGCAGAGGCTCTATGCACTCGTCTATAAACGGTTCAGTTGTCACAGCGAAGTCGCTAGTTGACAACTTGATAGGTATCTCAACACCATAATTAGGTATATGATCGCTCACTCGCTCAGCGCGGTGAATACGATATGGAGCATCGGCAGAGAAGAGGGTAAACGACCCCTTACCAAGGTAGTTCTCATCGACAAATCGAGCAACCAACCTCATCCCATTGCCACACATCTCCGCCTGCGTCCCATCGGTGTTATACATATTCATTGCGTAGTTATCTGCCCCCAGATGCTCCACAAAGAGTAACCCATCGCTACCAAAGAGTCTGCATATGCGCCTAACCTCAACCGCCGCACTATTTGTATCTAACTCAGTGTCAACAGCATCAATCATCACAAAGTGATTCCCCGACCCATGACCATATATATATTTCATCTCCTCCATCATTGTACTACAATATAATTGCCAAAGTTATAAATAATTTGGGTCAATTGCAAATTTAGAATCTCGTTGCACATGTGTGTCGGGAATAGAATAGATACTAGTTCTGCACTACATATTCCGACAATTACGCTTCTCCTCAATCACCCCATCATTAATAGATATAACACCTATCTTTGCCCTTAAGGCATTGCGCATTATGATGGGATCTATGTTATAGGTATCAACCTTTATTGGAGTTGTTATCTTTGATAGCTCCTGAGGGGTGACTACAGCCACTCTCTCCCCTCTTTGTGTAGCATTATTGATATAAGAGACCACTCTACGCTCACATGATCTGCCTATATTCTCAAACTTTGTAACGCAGATAATATGTATACGCCCCTTTGAGATTAACTCCAAGGTAACATCATCCCCTTGACTATCGAAAATTACAAATGGTGCCACCGACACCTCCGCAGACTCTACATTAGCCACGCTCTTCGTCTCTACCCACTCCCATTTGACATCATCATGCCACTCACTATCTTCAATCGCAAACTCACGTAGCTCTCCACTTGCTCTATCTCTATAGACTAAAATCGTAGAGTAACTCCTCCTACGCGCTTCACGATCGAGCCTCACCTGTTGAGCTAGATCGACCCCCTTACGATAGGGCAACAGATCAACTATAGGAAGATTCAAAAAACTATATAGAGCTGTTCCAAAGATCAGGAAGAAGAGCAACCCCGCTACAACCAACTCCTTAGTATTGAAGTTGAATATCTTATCTCGACGATAACGCCAAAAGACAACAATGGCGAAGGGGAGCAGAATCAAATTCTTAAAGAACGACTGTGCAGGTGTTAACCTCACAACCTCACCAAAGCAACCACAATCCTCCACCGGCATCACCGTAGCGCTGAGGAGAGTGAGTATAGTGAAGAAGCCTATCGAAAACAGCACAAAGATCGAGACCATGCGGATCCTGATCTTAAGCACCATCATCGAACCCATCATCATCTCGGCGCTACTGAGCCATATAGAGAGCCACATCGTTGCAGGCATAAGTATCTCAAGACCGTAGAGGGTAAAGTACTCCTCGATCTTGATCGCCGTAGCCCACGGATCGACAACCTTAGTCACTCCAGAGATGATAAAGGCTAGCCCGATAATAAATCGTGCTATATGCGAGGCGATCTTCAATCGTCGCTGTGGTGTCGATATATCGTCTGAAAGTGTCACTATTCTAACGTGAATTTAAAAATAAGAAAACTCCCTTTATTTTACATACTCCATTATCCTGCTAAAGATCACCTCTGGTGACCCCATCTCGCCATCCTCTGTCGAGCAGTCAACAATCTTCAACTGCGGATCGCTCTCGGCAGCCAAGAGGTAGGAGTCACGCACACGGATCTGTAGATCGAGTGAACTCTCGTGAATATCCTTTTTACCCTTTAGGTACTCTCTATCCTCCCCCTCGCGCTGCTCTGCCAATCTATCCTTTGTGAATTGAAAGGGGACATCGAGAAAGAGCGATATATCGGGTCTGGGGATACCGAAGTGGTTATACTCCATATCCAGAATCCACTCCGCCAGCTCCTTGCGCTCCTCCCTACTCTCCACCTTTCCGCACTGGTAGCCTACATTAGAGTAGACATATCTATCGAGAATAACAACCTTTCCCTCATCTAGCCACCCTCTGATGATCGATGCCGCATCGCCCCTATCACCAGCGTAGATCAGCGCCACAAGATGCGGATCGACCTGATCGAGTGCGCCCAGCTCACCACGCAAAAACTTAGCTATCAGCTCCCCATAGAGAGGTGCAGTAAAACGCGGAAAATGGAGGTATTCACACTCCATTCCTCGCCCCTTAAAGATCTCGCTGAGCATCTTTATCTGTGTCGACTTGCCTGCTCCATCAAGCCCCTCTAGTACTATTAACATACTTATCTCAACATTTTTACAGCCCTCTCAACTCCTGCAACCAGTGCCGCTATATCCTCCTCATTATTATACATCGCCAGCGATGCTCTACACATTCCGCTAACCCCAAAGTGCGCCATCGTAGGCTCAGCACAGTGCTGTCCCGTGCGAATCGCCACACCCAACTTATCTAGAATCATCCCTACATCGTAGTGGTGAACACCCTCTACATTAAACGAAACAATTCCACATTTATTTGGCTGAGTACCATAGATTCTCAACCCTTCGATCTTCAATAGCTCCTCGCTAGCCATAGCCAGCAACCCCTGCTCATAACGCTCTATCTCATCGAGATCAAGACCATTGAGGTACTCTATCGCCTCACCCAGTCCGATAGCACCGATGTAGTTAGCCGTACCCGCCTCAAAGCGCAGCGGCAGCGGTGCATAGGTGGTCTTAGCAAACGAGACTCGATCGACCATATCACCACCAGACAAGAATGGTGGCAGCTGCTCCATCACCTCCCTACGACCATAGAGGATGCCTATTCCCGTGGGTGCATATAGCTTGTGACCCGAAAAGATATAAAAATCGCACCCCAACTCAGCGACATTAACACCGCCATGGACAACCCCTTGGCAGCCATCAACAAGTGTCAACACCCCTGCTCTCTTCGCTTTACCTATAATATACTCTAGATCGGGACGTGTACCCAATGTATTTGAAGCCTGAGTAACAGCGATCAACCGTGTCCTCTCATCAATCAACTCATCGAGCATCTCAACCATCAACCGACCCTCATCATCGAATGGCAACATCCTAATCTCAGCCCCCTTGCGCTGAGCCACAAGCTGCCACGGAACGAGGTTCGAGTGGTGTTCCATCTCCGAGACGATGATATTATCACCCTCTCTCAGCTGGCTATCACCCCAGCTATACGCCACCGTATTTGCCGATGCCGTAGCCCCAGCGGTGAAGATAATCTCCTCCAGATGCTCCGCTCCGACAAACTCCTTTACCCTCTCCCTAGCCTGCTCATACATCGTTGTCAACTCCTGCGATAGGTAGTGTACTCCTCTATGTATATTGGCATTGAGGTCGCTATGTAGTCGATCGACAAGATCGATCACACACTGCGGCTTCTGCGCCGTAGCCCCACTATCGAGGTAGGTCAGTGGCTTGTTATAAACACTTCTATTTAAAATGGGGAAATCACCCCTTATACTCTCAAAACTCCTCATAACTACAAATGCGTTAGTCGATCGCTAATCAACCCCATCAACGCCTCGCTCATCTGCTCAACACCACACTCCTGCGCCAGTTGACCCGCAAAACCCTCCAGCTGAACCTTACGCGCCTGAGCCTCGCTAAGTCCACGTTGGCGCATATAAAATATTGCATCGTGGTTCATCTCACCGATCGTTGCTCCGTGCGAACACTTAACATCATCGGCATATATCTCCAACTGTGGCTCAGCGACAATCTTTGCCGTAGGTGTAAGCGCGACATTGCGACTGTTTTGATACGCCTCAGTGCGCTGTGAATCCTTGGCTACATATATCAGCCCCCAGAAGTTACACTCCGACTCACCACCTGCGATCGCCCTCGACTGTGTACTACTAGTGCAGTTTGCCCTATTGTGGTTCACCCTCACCCTGCTCAATGCCCTATCGCTATTTGTCGTCAGCTGTAGCTGCTCGACCCTACAATCACACCCCTCACCATCGAGGTCGAGCGTATAGTCCAACTCACTCTCACCCAGCTGCAACGCTGTAACATGGAGTTGAGAATCGCTCTGTTGCGAAAATCTGATCTTACTCTCCACACCCTCGCTAACAACCTCAACAACCGATAACTTTGCACCCCTCTCAACCTCTACCGACAGCTCCTCGCCACCGACACTATGTAGGTACACGATCTTCACCTCATCATCGCTACGCTTAACTCTAATAGAGTGGCTATCACCACTGCCGTTGAGCAGCACACACCCCTCGACAATCCTCACACCACTACTCAGCTGTACACACTCCTCGACAGGTGTAAAGTTCAGACTCTCTATATCTCTTAGGAAACTATCCATCAAACCTCTATTTGTTATCTCCAATCAACCAGTCGTAACCCTCGCTCTCCAACTTCAATGCCAAGCTCTTATCGCCCGAGTAGATGATCTCACCCTTATATAATACATGGACAAAATCGGGGACAATATAGTCGAGCAGACGCTGATAGTGGGTGATAACCACCGTTGCATTATCCTCCCTCTTCAACTTTGTCACCCCCGTTGCAACCACCCTCAGAGCATCAATATCGAGTCCGCTATCTGTCTCATCCAAGATCGCTAACTTAGGCTCAAGCATCGCCATCTGAAAGATCTCATTCTTCTTCTTCTCACCACCCGAGAACCCCTCATTAACGGCACGAGTGGTTAATTTGCTATCTAGCTCAACAACCTTACCCTTTTCGCGCATCATCTTTAGGAACTGCGCTGAGTTCAATGGCTCCTCACCCTTGAACTTACGCTGCTCATCGATAGCGATCTTCATAAAGCTCGCCATCGAGACACCGGGGATCTCCACCGGATACTGGAAACCCAAAAACAGCCCCATACGCGCCCTATCCTCTATCGACAACTCCAATAGGTTACGACCCATAAACTCAACCTCACCACCTGTGACGGTAAACTTCGGATTACCAGCCAACACACTAGCCAACGTACTCTTTCCCGAGCCATTAGGACCCATAATCGCATGTACCTCACCAGCCTTCACCTCGAAGTTAATTCCCCTCAATATCTCCTGATCGCCAACATTGGCACGTAAATTATTTATCTTTAACATTTAATCTCTTTTTTTCAATTACTAACCCACACTCCCCTCTAGACTAAGCGACAGCAACTTCTGCGCCTCAATAGCAAACTCCATCGGGAGCTTCGACAAAACCTCTTTGGCATATCCATTGACAATCACACCCACAGCATCCTCACTCGACAGACCCCTTTGGTTGCAGTAGAATAGCTGGTCATCCGAGATCTTCGATGTTGTCGCCTCATGCTCAACAACCGAACTAGAGTTACTATTGTCAATTGTCGGGAAGGTGTGCGCTCCACACTTATCACCAATCAGCAACGAATCACACTGCGAATAGTTCCTAGCTCCATCGGCACCCTTAGCTACCTTCACCAAACCGCGATAACTACTCTGGCTTTGTCCAGCTGATATTCCCTTTGAGATGATATGCGAGCGACTCTGTTTGCCTATGTGTATCATCTTTGTTCCTGTATCCGCCTGCTGGTGGTTGTTGGTCAACGCCACCGAGTAGAACTCACCAATCGAACGATCACCCAACAAGACACAACTAGGGTACTTCCACGTTATCGCGGATCCTGTCTCCACCTGCGTCCACGAGAGCTTAGCATCTGTATGACACACCCCCCTCTTAGTCACAAAGTTATATATTCCACCAACTCCATTCTTATCACCCGGATACCAGTTCTGCACCGTCGAGTACTTCACACTAGCCCTATCCTTAACCACAATCTCCACCACCGCAGCATGCAGCTGATTCTCATCACGCTGAGGAGCCGTACACCCCTCAAGGTAGCTAACATATGACTCCTCATCGGCAACGATAAGTGTCCTCTCAAATTGACCTGTTCCCTGTGCGTTAATCCTAAAGTAGGTCGACAGCTCCATCGGACAGCGCACACCCTTAGGTATATAACAGAACGATCCATCGGAGAACACAGCCGCATTGAGTGCTGCATAGAAGTTATCGGTGTGGGGAACAACACTCCCCAGATACCTTTTAATCAACTCGGGATACTCCTTTATCGCCTCTGAGATTGAGCAGAAGATGATCCCCTTCTCAGCTAGTGTCTCACGGAAAGTGGTCTTGACAGATACCGAATCCATCACAGCATCAACGGCAACGCCAGCAAGAGCCATCTGCTCCTCCAACGGTATACCCAGTTTATCGAATGTTCGCTTCAACTCAGGATCAACCTCATCCATCGAGTTGAGTTTTTTAACCTGCTTAGGTGCAGCGTAGTAGCTGATAGCTTGAAAGTCGATCTTTGGGATATTGAGATGCGCCCACTCTGGATGCTCCATCTTCAACCAATCCCGATAAGCCTTCAACCTCCACTCGGTCATCCACTCTGGCTCACCCTTCTTAGCCGAGATCAATCTCACCACATCCTCAGACAACCCCTTTTCGATCACCTCAGTATCGATATTGGTTGTGAATCCATACTTGTACTCTCCACCACCTATATCATCAATAATCTCTCTATCACGTAGTTCTTTGCTCTCTGACATATATAAAATAATAATAACAGTGCAAAAATAGTGAAAATTTCTGAGAAATTTGAGTGTTTTAAAAAAAAAAGCTTATCTTTGTTTTTTAACAAAAACTGAAAGAATCAATTAAATACAACAACATGAGTAAATCAATCTTAAAGTATGCTCTAATTGCCCCTGCGGCAGTGACAGCAGTGGGATGTTGCAGCGACTGCGACACCCCTAAAAAGCCAAATGTTATTGTCATCCTCGCCGATGACCTTGGCTATGGTGATATGAGCGCCTATGGATCAAAGGCTATCAATACCCCAAACCTAGACAAGCTAGCAAACAATGGAGTTCGATTCACCGACGGTCACGCAACCTCTGCTACATCAACACCTAGCCGCTACGCAATGTTCACAGGTATGTATCCATGGAAGAATCCAAATGCAAGAATCCTACCAGCTGATGCCCCACTGCTTGTTGATGTTAATCAGTACACTATGCCAAAGATGTTCCAGTCGATGGGCTACACCACAGCGGCAATCGGAAAGTGGCACTTGGGAATGGGCGCTGGAAATCCTAACTGGAACAAAACCGTTGTACCGGGAGCAAACCAGATCGGATTTGACTACTCATGCCTTATCGCTGCGACTAACGACCGCGTACCAACAGTTTATGTTGAGAATGGAGATGTTGTAGGTCTCGATCCAAACGACCCTATTGAGGTTAGCTACAAGAAGAATTTCGATGGCGAGCCAACAGCACTTACAAACCCAGAGATGTTGAAGATGGATTGGGCGCATGGTCACAACCAGTCGATCGTAAATGGCATCCCTCGTATCGGATATATGAAGGGTGGCGATGCTGCAAAGTGGGTTGATGAGGATATGGCGGACTACTTTGTTGGCAAGGTTCAATCTTTCCTTGATGAGAAGGGCGATGAGCCATTCTTCCTATACTATGGACTACACCAGCCACACGTACCTCGCGCACCACACTCACGCTTCGTAGGGTCGACAAAACTCGGACCTCGTGGTGATGCAGTTGTTGAGGCAGACTGGTGTATAGGTGAGCTTATTAAGATGTTGGAGAAGAAGGGTCTTTTGGAGAATACACTTATCGTCTTTTCAAGCGACAATGGTCCAGTTCTTAACGATGGATACAAAGATATGTCTCCAGAGCTTAACGCAGAGCAGAACCACACCCCAACAGGACCACTTCGCGGAGGAAAATATAGCATCTTCGATGCAGGTACACGTGTGCCATTCTTCGTATATTGGAAGGGTCAGATCAAGCCAATGGTCTCTGATGCACTCATCTCACAGCATGACCTACCAGCATCTATGGCGAAGTTGATCGGCGCAGAGATGCCAGCAGGTATCGACTCACAGGAGCATCTTGATGTCTTTATGGGTAAGAGTACTCAGGGTCGCGACAACCTAGTTGTTGAGGCTAATGGAATGATGGCGTTCCGTACTCCTCAGTACGCTATGCTCCCTCCATACAAAGGCAAGCCAGTTAATGGAACAGGAAATGAGATCGGAATCGTTAGCGACTTTGCATTATACGACCTAATCGCCGACCTAGGACAGCAGAACGACCTTGCAAAGCAGAATCCTGAGATGCTAGCGAAGATGAAGAGTGACTTCATGGAGATCACCAAAGGGTACTACAAATCCAATGTCAAAGAGACAAAATTAGAGTAATAATACCACATTTTTACATTAACGCCGATAATGCTTTAAACAACATTATCGGCGTTAATGATATTAATAACATAAATTTACCCTCTTTTCTTGTCTAATACCATTTTTTTTTCTATTTTTGTTGGAAAATCAAATAACGTAACATCAAAACAGAGATAAAGAGATGTATTGGACATTAGAATTGGCATCTAAATTGGAGGATGCTCCGTGGCCCGCAACAAGAGAGGAGCTTATAGATTATGCCATCCGCTCGGGCGCACCGTTAGAGGTACTTGAAAATTTGCAGGAGATTGAGGACGAAGGGGATATTTACGAGTCGGTGGAGGATCTATGGCCCGACTACCCATCGAAAGATGACTTCTTCTTTAACGAAGAGGAGTACTAAAGATAAAACTTAAATAAGCCTAAAATAACTAAAACAATAACCAAAGATGAAAAGATTAACCAAATTTTCACTCGTACTAATGCTGCTAGTAGCATCGGTTGCAGTGACAAAAGCTCAATCAAAGGGCGAGTTCGGCTATGGATTAAAGATTGGAGCTGTTTATAGCAACTTTGCAAACAGCGACTACTCTGGAAGATATGGGTGGACAGCTGGTGCATTCGGAGAGTATGCACTCACAGATAAGATGGGTTTCTCTGTAGAGCTTCTCTACTCTGAGCAGGGAGGACGTATTGAGGAGGGTCTATCTATAAATGCAGATAGTGATCCTTATTACACTAGAGAGCATAAACTATCATATATTCAGGTTCCCGTTATGTATCGCTTCAATATATGGAAGGGATTGAATCTTAAGGCGGGTGTTCAGACCGGATACCTTGTTAAGGAGAAGGAGATCTATAAGAGATATGATAAGGAGGAGCGTCCTGATATTGAGGATAGCCCATATGCAACTATCGACCTCTCGATACCTCTAGCAGTAAGCTACTCAGTCTCATCTAGAATAGCATTTGAGTATCGTTACAACCTAGGTATCAGAACTATCAACGATGGTTGTAATCCAGAGTATAAGAACAGATGGATGAACCTCTCAATGTTCTTCAAATTTTAATGCCATTGATCCACCCATTAGAGGTTGATCGAGAGCAACTACCTGAGAGACTTAACACCCCCTTTAACAACCAGCCTCCACGCTATGCTGATATTGCAGCAGTTAAGGTACGTGAGTTGCTAGAGGAGTTACAATGTCAATATCCCACTATCTCTGCCGAGCTTAAACTCGGCAAGATGGTGGGTTTTTTGGTTATTGAACACAATGAAGGGGTTGGTATGCTGGCAGCCTTCTCTGGCTCCCTTGCTGGTCGTTACACCCTTCCCAACTTCGTACCGCCAATCTACGATCTCGATAGTCCACATAGCCATTTTAGAGCTATAGAGAAGCAGATAACCGCTATCAACAACGAGATAAAAAGGAGAGAGAGTAGCGACGAACTAAAAGCAGCAAGAGAGAGAACAGAAGAGCAGGAGTTGCGCGCTAAAGAGCAGCTAAAGGTGGCAAAAGAGGCATATAAAGAGGCACAGCAACTCAGAGAGAGAAGAAGGGCGGAGGGCAGCGAAGATATATCGATAATCAACCGCGAGAGTCAACATCAAAAGGGTGAGCTTCGTCGGCTAAAGCAAAGTGTTGAGAGCGAGGTGAAGAGAGGCTATGAGATCTACAATTCGCTACTCTCTGAGATTAACAACCTAAAAGATAGGCGAGCTGAACTATCCAATATACTCCAGCGCGAGATCTTTGAGAGCTATATTGTGATGAATGGATATGGAGAGCAGAGATCGATATATGATATATTTATAGAGTCACGCTCAACACCACCCCCCTCAGCAACAGGGGAGTGTGCAGCACCCAAGCTGCTCCACTACGCTCTAAGCCACTCACTGCGCCCACTCTCAATCGGTGAGTTCTGGGTGGGAGAGTCACCCAAGGGGGAGGTGCGCCACGATGGCGAGTTCTATGAGGCGTGTGTCAGCCGATGCCATCCTCTGCTGAATTATATGCTTCAAGGGGTTGACTACCAGAGAGAAGATTCTCAAAGTAGGGAAGAGACAATAGAGATAATCTATGAAGATAATGATCTGATTGTAATTGACAAACCCTCGGGGCTACTCTCTATAGCAGGTCGCAAAGAGAGCCACTGTGTAGAGTCAATTATAAGAGCGAAATACCCTGAGCTAAACTGCTCAATAATGGTTCACCGTCTCGATCAAGATACCTCAGGGGTGATGGTTGTAGCAAAGAGCGACACTAGCCACCGCGAGCTACAGAGGCAATTTGCATCTCGTGAGGTTCACAAGATCTATATTGCAGATGTTAAAGGGGTAGTGTCACCGGAGCAGGGAGAGATAGATCTACCAATATCAGCCGATTATGAGAATCGTCCTCGCCAACGCATTGACCACGAGAGGGGTAAAGAGGCACGCACAATCTACAGAGTAGTCAAATGTGATGGCATAACCACACGCCTAGAGCTTCGACCACAGAACGGACGCACACACCAGTTGCGTATCCACTGCGCAAGCAGCGAGGGTCTATCCACCCCAATCATTGGCGATCAGCTATATGGACATAATGAGACGGAGAGTATAAGGCTCCACCTCCATGCACAGCAACTAGAGTTCACCCACCCAGTTACAGGCAGGCGACTACAATTCATATCTAAAAAGGGTGCCGAATGGTTGTAATATCCATATTCGACACCCATCTCTAAGCTAAACAAATTAACCTACCTAGTTATCGGCACATTTGTAAGCATCATCGAACCCACAACAGGAGATGCAAAATAGATCTGTACCTCATCAAAAGATGTGGCAGATGTTGACACCCAATATATAGTGATAGTTCCTGTTCTGCTACTACCAGCAGAGAGAGTAAAGCTCTTACTATATTTAGTACTTGTCTCTCCAGCTAAAGTAATAGAGAAGTCGCCATCATCTGAATCGTAGCTTCCACCCACATTATCAAAGAGCGGTTGCTAATTGGTATTTGATCTTGCAACCAATCGAGAGACGATATAATTACTCCCTGCACGCTCTCAATAGCTATCAACGTCCATTACATATAGGGGGATTTCATCAGATTTCACCCCAATATTCCGCTCCTTATCTATATCAACCCTCTCAGTTAAACGATCATTATCATATCGCTGTGATATGGAGCGCTCTAACGTAAGCCGTATAGAGTCTGGGAGGGTGAATATAACCATTAAAACCCTCTGTATTATGTCATCCGCTCTGGAGGTGAGCATATTAGATCTGATCGGTACAGAGTTCACCGATAAAAGCAATTTGTAATTTTTATTGCATATGACTATCTGCTTATAATAAAAAAGATTACCTTTGACGATAAAGAAAAAAATGCAACTACTCAACCACTAAATGCCGCTATATAACGCATTAAAGATCATCCATAGGCTGTCATGCTGAGCGTAGCGAAGTATCTCGCAAGGTCTTTAGATGACATTATGAGATACTTCGCTACGCTCAGCATGACAGAGGCGGGCATAAGGGGACTAAGTAGTTAAAAAAAATTTATAGATCAATGGACAAAATAGTATTTATAACAGGTGGTGCGAGGGGCATAGGACGAGGTATAGTTGAGCATTTTGCAGAGTGCGGGGCTAGAGTTGCCTTTTGCGATATAGATAGAGAGCTGGGCGAGCAGGTTGCAGCTACAAACAACGCAATATTCTACCATACAGATGTTTGCGATGCTAACGCACTAAATATTACGCTCAAAGATATTTGCTCGAAATTGGGCGATATTGATATTATTATCAACAACGTAGGGGTCTCGAAATTTACCCCGTTAAATGAAATTGAGATCGAGGAGTTCGACACAATAGTAGCGACAAATCTCCGCTCAATATTTATCACCTCTCGCTTCATGGCGCGCCAACGCAACGGCGCTGAGGACAAGGCTCGCTATGGCAGGATTATAAATATAGCCTCAACACGCTATCTGCAGAGTGAACCCCACTCTGAGGCGTACGCAGCGACCAAAGGTGGCATCGTCTCACTGACCCATGCCCTCGCCTGCTCATTTGCTGAGTATAATATAACGGTAAACTGCATTAGTCCCGGATGGATCGACACCGGACACTACTCTATTAGCGATGCCGACAAACGACAACATCTATCGGGACGTGTTGGCACACCAGACGACATTGCTCGAATGTGTGGCTATCTATGTCAAGAGGAGAACGACTTTATCAATGGGCAGAATATAGTCATCGATGGCGGGATGACCAAAAAGATGATCTACCAATAATAAAACTCCACAATTATAGTGCTAAACAAAGTGAAGTATCTCGCAAGGATCAATCAAAGACCTTGCGAGATACTTTCACTTCGCTTAAATAAGTGACCCTATATAAAGGGAAATTACCCTATGGATGACAAACTACTGTTGCCAACTTTAGACTAGTTAACAATTCCCAACTTTAGACGAACAGCTGGAGTAACATCTGTAATTTGAGACTCATCGAAGTATGCCAAAGCACCACCTGACTCATCAAAGACAACTACATATGATCCCGCCTTTGCAACCTCTGCGATTGCATCCTGCGCCCTCTTCAACACTGGCTCTAGCAACTCAACCTGCTTACGCTGAATATCCTGCATTGCAGTCTGCTCAAACTGAACCATACGCTGGTTTAGATCCTGCATCTCCTTCTGCTTAAGGTTACGAATAGACTCATTCATTGTCGCCTCATTACGCTGGAAGTCTGTCACCTTGTTGTTCAACTCAACCTGCATAGTCTCTAGGTTTGCAGCCAAGTCATTACGATAAGCCTCTAGATCACTCTGTGTCTTAGCCATCTCTGGCATCTGGCTTACCACCGCCTGAACATTTACACGAGCCATCTTCTGTGCCGATACCACACCGACAGACATTAACATTGCGGCAACAAGTGCCAATTTGAATACATTTTTCATTTTATTTAATTTTTTCGATTATCTTCTCTGTATGGTCTACACCCACTGTATTATATAGGAGCGAATTATTCGCAGCCTTATCAATCACTATCTCCGCGCCAATGCCCTTAGCATACTCCTCGATAGCACCAAAGACCCTCTTCTGGATTGGAGCGATCATCTCCATGCGCATCTTAACGACCGATCCGCTCTGTGAAAAGTAGCTCTCTTGCAGCGCTGTTGCCTCCTTCTCCCTATTCAATATGAATGCCTCTATCTGTTGTGCCGCCTGAGACGCAATGGTTGTTCGTGAGTGTGCGTACTCGTTGAAAAGCCTCTCAACCTCTGCGAATCGTGCATCGATCTCAGCCTGTTTAGCCTTGCTTTCAGCCTCTATAGTCGCCAGAGCAACGATATAGTCGTTCTGAGACATAAAGATCTTCTCACTATCAACAACTATGACACTCTGCTGCTGCGCAAAACCTAACGTAGTAAAGGCAGCTAAAATCATCAACAAAAAAATACGCTTCATAAAACTCACTCAATCTATTAAAAACTCTGTCCAATAGTGAAGTGGAACTGGCTACCGCTCTTCTCTGTATATCCCGCTGCTGGGTCAAATCCATAACCCCAATCGATACCCAACATTCCGACAATAGGTAGATAGACCCTAACACCAACTCCCGCTGAACGCTTGATATTGAATGGATTGAAACTTCTCCACGAGTCGAAACCATTACCACCCTCTAAGAATGCAAGCACATAGATCTGTGACGATGGTTCCAAAACCACAGGATAACGCAACTCCATAGTATACTTATTATAGGCTACAGAGTAGTCTGAATCGACAGGATCCAACGCCCCCTCCTCATATCCACGTAGCGCAACAATATCTATACCATAATAACTATATCCGGTCATTCCATCTCCACCGACCTCAAATCGCTCGAATGGTGATACAAGATTCTTATTATAGTGACCCAAGTAACCCATCTCAGCATGGAGCATCAACACTAGGTTTGACTTCGCCAAGAATCCCTGATACCATGTAGTGCTAAACTGCCACTTATGGAACTCGATATACTTATACTTCTCCTCATCTGTCATATCAGAGTCTGAGTAGTCCTTACCTGTAAATGCAGAGTAGGGGGGTGTGATCTGCAACGATGTGCTAAACTCCGATCCTCTACGTGGATAGATCTGCTGATCGACTGAGTTACGAGCAAAGACAAACTTAGCAGAGATAAGGTTTGAATCTCCATTCTCAATGATGAAGCTATCCCAATCCTTTAGCATATACCTCTGGTAGCTCAACTCGGTGTAGAGTGTGAAGTATGGGTCGGGCCACGTCAAACGCTTACCTATTCCTGCTGCCACTCCTAAGGTTCGGAAGTACTGAGTACTACTCTCCCATGCATAGTAGGCATCATTCTGATCTGAATAGTGCGATGATACAGTGAGTGAGTTTGGTTTCTTTCCACCTAGCCATGGCTCGGTGAATGACATCGAGAATGCCTTATAATATGTACCGTTGGTCTGTGCCTGCACCGATAGTCTTTGGTTCTGTCCCATTGGATATGGTCGCCATGCCCCCTTCTTAAAGAAGTTCTTTACCGATAGGTTATTCAGCGTAATACCAACAGAGGCGACGAATGATCCTGAACCCCATCCTCCGGAGACATTAAACTGATCGCTCGCCTGCTCCTCCAAAGCCCAGCCGATATTGACCAATTCATTGCTTACGGGCTGAATATCGGGCATAATCATCTCAGCATTGAAGTGTCCGACATTTCCCAAGGTACGAATAGTCTGCATCAATAGCGAACGATTATACAACTCACCCGGACGGGTATAGAGCTCACGACGGATAACATAGTCATCAACGCGCATATTACCCGAGATCTGAACCTCATTGATTGTAAATGGGTTACCCTCAAAGATCTTTAGCTCCAGATCGATCGAATCGCGCCCTACAACCATCTCCGCGGGGTCAATCTGCGACATTAGGTATCCCTCATTCTGATAGAGCGAAAGTACAGAGACATCATCGGGGTTGGCATCTTTACCTATACCCAGACGCTTATTCATCGTCTTTTTATCATATACATCGCCACTCCTCACTCCAAAAAGCATCTCCAATCGATCGGTCGAATGGAGTGAATTTCCCACCCACTCAACATTACGAATATAGTACTTATTACCCTCCTCAACATTTATCATTAATCCGATTCTCTTCTCATTAATCGGATATATTGAGTCCCCTAGAATCTCGGCATTACGGAAACCCTTTGAGTTATAGTAGTCGATCAGATTCTCCTTATCATCCTTATAGTCAGCATCCTTAAGTTTACTACTCTTAAAGATATTTATACTTAGCTGCTTTGTATTTTTAAGCGCTCGGCGCAACTTCTTCTCATCGATCTCATCATTACCCTCAAAGACGATCTCTCCAATCTTCACCTTATTCTTAGGATCGATCACAAAGGCGACATTAATCATATCTGTGTTGATGGTATCGTTGGTTACCCGCAACTCAACCTCGGCATTACGAAAGCCCTTTTCAGAGAAGAAATTTTTGATTATTCGTGTACTACGATCGACAACATAGTCCGATAGCTCGCTATTTCGGCGCAGTTTAAGCTGATCGCGTAGGTCGCTCTCCTGCCCCTTCTTTATCCCCTCGAACATCCAGTTGAGTACACGTGGTTGCTCCTTGATAAAGATCTCAATAGTCACATCATCACCCTCGATCAATGCACCAACCTTAACATCTGCATAACGACGTTGATCCCAGAGACGTGATATTGCTGAGGCGACAAAGGGGCTAGGCAGGGTGATTGAATCACCAACGTTAAGACCTGCTGACGATGCCAATATTCGCTCATCAATCAACTTAACACCCTCAACATTGATCTTTTTAATGAGGTACTTTCGTGGGGTCTCACCACTAAGAACTACTGCATCAGCATACTCATCACTCATCTGCGCCGCAGCCACCGCATCATTAACTACCACAAGGGCGAATACGAGTGCGATGGAAAATACTATAACGTTAATATATCGTCTCAAAAGTCTCTATCTTTAATTACATTACAACCTCTATACCAATCCAAATCTGCGATCACGCAGCGTATACTCCTCTATTGCCTTAGCAAACTCCTGCTCTCCGAAATTGGGCCACAACACATCGGTTATATACAACTCCGAATATGCCGCCTGCCAGAGCATAAAGTTACTCAATCGCATCTCGCCACTAGTACGAATAATCAGATCGGGATCATCCGCTGCCATCGTATCCAAATGAGCCGAGATAGTCTCAGAGTCTATCTGACCACTGTTCAACTCACCACGCTCGACCCTACTAGCTATCTCTCTCACAGCACGAGTGATCTCATCACGTGACGAGTAGTTAAGAGCAATCTGCAACCTCAACCTATCACACCCCTCACTCATACTCTCGGCATTAGCGAGAGATTGCTGCATCTTCTCATCAAAACGGCTACGGTCGCCAATAATAGCTACCCTCACCCCCTGCTCCACTAGCTCAGGCATCTCCTGCACTATACACCTTCCTAGCAACTCCATGAGAGCCGCCACCTCCTCAGATGGTCGACCCCAATTCTCCGTCGAGAAGGCGTAGAGGGTAAGCACCGACACCCCCTGCTTCACTGCAGCCCTAATCACACTACGCACCGACTCAACACCACGCAGATGCCCCTCGATCCTATCTAGACCGCGACTCTGCGCCCATCGACCGTTGCCATCCATAATGATCGCTACGCTATTTGGAACTTTCAATCTCATTTAAGCGACAAATTTACACAAAATTTCCGAAATACAACCGGGTTTATTAAAAAATATCTTCTCTTTTTAACGTATAGTCAATTCACTATATTGTCCTACTTTGTTCGCAAATCTACTCCCCACATCATCTTATCGCGTAGAGTAGAGTAAAAAGATTGCTTTGCTGGTCGCACCAGATAGAACGATCGCTCGGCACGTTGAAGCTCAACCCTCATTCCATGGTCGATTATATATGTACGATCATCGAGCGTTATAGCAGCATCGCCAATGCGTATCTCCACATTCAACTCTATTTTAGAGCTATCTGGAATAGCCAGTGGACGCATAGTAATATTATGAGGTGCAAGAGGGGTAATCAACCAACAGGCACACCCCGGAGCAACCACCGGACCCCCAGCACTCAACGAGTAGGCTGTAGAGCCGGTAGGGGTAGCGACAACCACACCATCACCATGATAGGTGGCAACAGGCTCCTGATCTACACTACAACGCACCTCAATCATCGAGGCTCCATGGCGATGAACAGCAACCTCATTGACCCCATAGAGCCACTCACCCGAGGAGAACTCACCACGTGCAGCGATCATCGAACGACGCTCTACGGTTATATCTCCCCCCTCAATAGCATCAAACAGCTCAGCGATCCTGCACTTTGAAGCTGTAGTCAAAAACCCCATCCTCCCTGAGTTGATCCCCGCTACAGCTATTGCTCGTCCACCCAGACGATGCAGACCACTCAACATCGTCCCATCACCTCCATAGCAGATCATCATCGTATCCTCAGGCTGATCGCCCACATCATCGCCATAGATCATACTCTCATCAAGACCCTCAGGCAGCATCTGCCCAACAAGCTCAGCCACCTCACGGTTAATTGCATAGGTGTATGAACGCAGCTCTATCTCAGTGATAATCTGGCTCAACTCAGCAAATTGTTGCGCCGCATTAATATTTGTGAAGATCAATATTTTCATTTCCTAGATTTTTTTTCTACCTTTACCGCACAAAGATAGTAAAATATAATGACAAAACTTAGTGTTAACATCAATAAGATAGCCGTAGTACGAAATTCACGTGGCGGAAATCTACCAAATGTCACCAAAGCAGCTCTAGACATCGAGTCATATGGAGCGGCGGGGATCACTGTTCACCCACGCCCCGACGCACGACATATCCGCTACTCCGATGTAGAGGAGCTAAAGGGGGTATTGGCGACAGAGCTAAATGTTGAGGGGAACCCAACACCCGATTTTATCGAGATGGTACTTAGGGTCAAGCCAGCACAGGTGACCCTTGTTCCCGACTCGCCCGAGGCGATCACCTCCAATGCTGGATGGGACACAATTACCCACAGGGAGTTTCTTAGCGATGTTACAGCTCGTTTCCATAACGAAGGGATCAGAGTATCGATCTTTGTCGACCCCAACCCCGAGATGGTCATTGCAGCTAAGGCGACAGGGACAGATAGAGTGGAGCTATACACCGAGGCTTATGCAGCTGAGTATGATGGAGATAGAGAGGCAGCAATAGCACCCTACGTAGCGGCTGCCGAGGCGGCACGCGAGCAGGGATTAGGGCTGAATGCAGGTCACGACCTCAACCTCGACAATCTAGCATATTTTTTAGAGCGTATACCGTGGATCGATGAGGTCTCGATAGGTCATGCACTCATATGCGATGCACTCTATATGGGGCTAGAGAGCAGTGTCACCGCCTACCTAAAGTTGACAAATGGTAATTAAGGAGAACAGCACAGCACTCTCGCTACCCATCTTCGGGCGAATATCGACAATTGTCGATCGACTAGGTGTAGAGGCGTATGTCGTTGGTGGATATGTGCGCGACTTCTACCTTGGTCGTAAGTGTACTGATATTGATGTCGTTGTTGTAGGCAGCGGTGTCGAGGTGGCGCGCGAACTTGCAACAGAGCTAAATAAAAAGGTCTCTATCTTTCAACGCTTCGGAACAGCGATGCTCCACGCCGATGGATTAGAGATAGAGTTTGTCGGTGCTAGAAGGGAGTCATACACCCCCGACTCACGCAAACCGGCAGTGGAGGAGGGGACGCTAGATGATGACCAACGACGCAGAGACTTCACTATCAACGCTATGGCTTGGTCACTCAATGCCGATAGATTCGGAGAGCTATTAGATCCCTTTGAGGGGATCTTCGATCTCGATGAGTGTACCATACGAACCCCATGTGACCCCGACATAACATTCTCAGACGATCCGTTAAGGATGATGAGAGCGGTGCGCTTTGCCACCCAGCTAGGCTTTGAGATCGAGGATGAGACATTTGAGGCGATAAAGCGTAATGCCCACCGAATAGAGATCGTTTCGGGAGAGAGGATCGCTACGGAGCTGAATAAGATAGCGATGTCACCAGTCCCATCAATCGGCTTTGAGCTACTCAAAGGGTGTGGATTATTGGCACTGATCTTCCCCGAGATGGATAGACTCTCTGGGGTTGAGAGGGTGGGCAAACATGCACATAAAGATAACTTCAAACATACACTTCAGGTTGTTGATAATGTATCGCGTAGGAGCGATGACCTCTGGCTACGTTGGGCAGCAGTGATGCACGACATCGCCAAACCACTAACCAAAGCGTATGACAATAAGATAGGGTGGACATTCCACCACCATGAGGTTATGGGGTCGAAGATGGTAAAGCCAATCTTCAGAAGATTAAAGCTCCCATTAGGCGAGAGCTGTAAGTTTGTCCAGAAGATGGTTTTTCTACACCTGCGACCAATAGTACTTACACAGCAGGAGGTGACAGACTCAGCAGTTAGACGCCTCCTCTTCGAGGCGGGTGATGATATTGAGATGCTCATGATCCTCTGCGAAGCAGATATAACATCAGGTATAGAGTCGAAGGTTAAACGATATATGGAGAACTTCAACCTCGTAAGGAGGAAGATGAAGGAGCTAGAGGAGCGCGACAGAGTGCGCAACTTCCAACCACCAATCACAGGAGAGGTGATTATGGAGTACTATAATATCAAACCTAGCAACATCATCGGAGAGATCAAAGAGGTGATAAAAAATGCAATCCTCGATGGAGTGATCCCCAACGACTATGACGCAGCATTCGAGATGATGAAACAGATAGCCGCACAAAAGGGGCTGGTAAAGAGCGATGAGTAGATAGGCTTACTCTCTTGCAAGCACCGTGGTCTGCCTCCGGCGGGCGGGTTGCCACCCGCGGGGCTGTCGAGATGCTTTGCATCTCTTTTTTTGCACTTTTGGGCATATAACTTTGTTATATGATTTTAGAGATCAGATTCTTTTTAGCTCAAGTAAACTTGGCTAAAAAGAATCTGATCTCTAAAATTTTACAAACATCTTTCAGATGTTTGCACCCAAAAGTGAATGAGCATCTTATAGCAAAGTTATTGTCATCGAAAATACATATTATGGAGGATATTCACTCTTGTAGATAATGTTTACGACAGACCTTTCGCTTTGGACCCAAACACCTTTAGGTGTTTGAAAGTTTTGATGCACATTAGCTTAGTCAAGTTCACTTGAGCTAAGCTAATGTGCATCAAAACGTTAGAGTGAAGCTCGAAGGTCCAAAGCGCAACGAAAAAAGAGATGCAAAGCATCTCGACAGCCCAGCGGGTGGCAACCCGCCGCCGCCCGCGTAGGGCAGCCCCCGGTACTTGCCCGCAAACACACCTAAAGAAAAAAGCGATTTGCCAAATAGCAATATACTCGAAAGAGATATGTTAGGGGGTGGTTACGTTGAGTTGAGCGTTTGAGTAGCCACCTCTTTATATTTAGCCTCTGGAGGGCAAAGATTTTACTATTATTGATCTCTACTCCAACCAATTTATTTGCTGTGACGATTGATCGCAGGTAGTTAAACCTCGCCCCATGATTGAGATTCTGGGTCAATGAACCCGACACATTCTGTCGATAATAATATAGATACTCATCCACATAGCCGATACGATCAGCACGATTAAGCAACTGCACAAGCAGCACCATATCCTCTCCCAAATGCAACGTAGGATCAAAGAGAATAGTCTCACCAGCAAATAGTTCGCGCTTAAAAAGTTTACCCCATATATGATTTGAAATTGCAAAACTCTGAGTCAGGACAACCTGCATTGAGTGCGAAGCGTCACCTATCCATCGCGAGTGTTTAAATTCGCAATGCGACTCAGAGCTGTAGTTCACATATCCACTAGAGACAATATCGAGCGTCCCATTACCACACGACCCGACAAGTGTAGTAACCATCTGTCGATCGACAAAATCATCCCCATCGACAAAGATCACATAGTCGCCATTAGCATGGGAGAGAGCCATAGCACGCGAGGTGTTAACACCCATATTCCTACTATGACGAACAATCTTCACCCTACCCTCTAGCTCTGCATACTCCTTAGCAACCAAAGAGTCAATAATTGCTGCCGAGCAGTCGGTCGAACAGTCATCAACAAAGATATATTCACACCGCTGGTAGCTCTGTTCAAAGAGCGAACGCGCGCACTGCTCAACATACCTCTCTACATTATATAGAGGGACTAGAATAGAGACCAACATCTTGTCAATCAATTAAAAGATTACACCCTCTAATATCACTACTAGCTATCCTACCATCGATACTAAACGAGCCATCATCATAGAGCATCCCCATATCCTGAGTCTGGATAAAACCACACGACTGATCCGATGCCAAATCGATAATATTCACCCCGCCACGACCACTCATACGAATATCAAACGGATCGGCAACATCGCGAACCAGCACCCTCATCCATGCAGGGGCATAGAATCTATTCCCACCGCTTGAGTACGCCTGCGAGGTTAACTCTGCCATTCCATACTCCGAGGCGATCTCATCCACCCCAAAGGCACGACACAACTGCTCATGGAGCTGCACCTTAGTCATCTCCTCACGTCGACCCTTCATCCCGCCAGTCTCCATAACAATGGTGTTACTTAGCGGGCTAGAGACCCTACCACTCTCTGCCAGATCGAGTAGCGCATATGTCACACCTAGCAGGATCTTTTTACGACCGTCACCCTCCATATCTCGTAGCATCTTATCGTGGTCGTAGAGGTAGAACCCACCTCTACCACACCGCTCCAACAGCTTCTCGACCATATAGATCAGCGACGACCCCTCACGCTCCAGATAGCTAGGTAGCAACGCATAGATACTCCACTGCTCAATATCGCCATAGAAGCTCTCAAAGGCGCGGGTAAATGCCCGTTCATACTGAGCCAACGAGTAGATAAGATGACGTGACGAGACATCTACACTAGAGGTGAAAACCGCCTCGGGAGATCTCTCGCCACAATATACATCATGACTCTTAAATAGCTCGATAGGGAGAAAGGGGATCTGGTCGACAACCTCAACCGACTCTATCCTCGACTCATCAAACCCGATTAGTCGCAGGTAGTCGTTGTAGGGTTTACACCTACGCGCTTGGTAGCGGAAGAGATCTATTGCAGCCTCTCTAAACTGCTCGTTGGTTGAAATCTCCCAGATCATCTCATCTAAC
>JBCQTG010000017.1:0-30786 GCA_047178765.1 Rikenellaceae bacterium
CCTGCGGGTGGCAACCCGCCCGTCGGAGACAGCCCCCGGTGCTTGCTATAAAGAGATTAAGAAGAGCCTATTCATCTCTATTTTAATGGTTTAATTCCCTCTTTAGTCATCTTCACCTCCTTGATTGTGCCATCATCGTTGTACTCTAGGTAGTCGACACATACCCTACGCTCATAGGGGCTAGGACCCTGAATATGGTAGAATAGATACCATCTGCCCTTGATCTCGATTATCGAGTGGTGTGAATTTCTAGATTTATTATCTAGGAATGGTCCGCGGAATGTGAATGGTCCTGTAGGTGTAGGTGAGGTTGAGTATACCAGTAACTGCTTGATATTACCCTCGTCATCCTTATAGTGGTTAGGGTATGTGAAGTAGTATAACCCTTTGTATTTATGCACCCAGATACCCTCAGCATACTGCTCTAGCGGCAGTTTAATCAGCTCACCATCGCGCTCAAGAATATTATCCTTTTTGAGCTTAACCACGGCACAGCCTCCACCTCCACCATAGTATAGATATGGAGTATCATCATCATCAATAAATATCGAGGGGTCAAACGACTGCACCCCTTTACACTCGCGGGTGGTGATAAGTGGTCTACCTAGAGCATCTTTGAATGGTCCATTTGGCTTTTTAGATACAGCTACACCGATCTGCTTACCTGCGGGGAAGAAGAAGTAGTACTTACCCCTCCACTTACATGCATCTGGAGCAAAGGCGGCATCCTCAGCCCACGATATATCATCTAGATCGAGGAGCTTACCCTCACACCTCCACTCTGCGAGATCCTTTGACGAGTAGCAGTGCCACTGCCTCATCTCAGCCCACGAGGTGCTATCCGGCTCATCTGTCGAGGGGTAGATCCAATACTTCCCATCCCAATAGTGTGCCGATGGGTCGGCGTGGAAATCGGGTAGGATAACCTTTTGTGCGCTACATACTGTGGCTGTTAGCAGTAGTACTAGTGTTAATATCTTTTTCATAGTTTTTACATTGTCTGTCATGCTGAACGAAGAGAAGCATCTCGCAAGGTCTATCGATATATTGCGAGATGCTTCACTTCATTCAGCATGGAGGTTAATTACTTAACGGTAACAGTTATCGTCTCGCTCTTCAACCCCTTGCTTGTTGCAGTGAGGGTGATTGTTCCGTCACCATCCTTGTCAGAGTTGAGGATCGCCATACACTTGCCACTAAACGCCTTGCGATATGGTGCTTGGAACGACTCCGTAGTTGCAGCGTTACCATTACCCACCGCGAGCAGTTTACCAGCCCCCTTAACAGAGAATGAGACTAGGTTGTCCGCCTCTGGGCAGAGGTTACCATCCTTATCCACGATGCTCACAGTGACGTAGCTCAAATCCTTACCATCGCCAGCAATAGCCGATCTGTCAGCCTCCAAACGGATACCAGCAGGCTTGCCCGCTGTACGGATAATCTGCTCATTGATAACCTTACCTCCGGTATATCCTACAACCTTCAGCTCGCCAGCCTCAAAGGGAACATCCCATGATAGACGATACTTAGACATGAAGATAGAGTCGGGGTTACGCATAAACTTGATCTTAACAGGTGTAAGATCCTTGCCCTTAACCTTTTTACCCAACGACTTGCCATTGAGGAACAGCTCAGCCTCCTCGCAGTTAGTGTAGGCATATACAGGGACATTCATACCCTTTTTCCAGTTCCAGTGGGGGAGCAGGTGAATCATCGGCTTATCGCTCCAGTGGCTCTGGTAGAGGTAGAACCTATCCTTAGGGAGACCGCAAAGGTCTACAGCACCGAAGTATGATGAGCGAGAGGGCCAGTGACCATTCCAATAGCCATTAGTGAAGTTATCGCGTCCACCATATGGTGTAGGCTCACCCAAATAGTCAAATCCAGTCCAGATAAACTCTCCAATAACAAATGGGAACTTCTCCTGAGCATCAAACTCTACATCTGGTGGATATGCCCATGATGGTCCAATAATATCGTAGCTAGTAACCTGCAACGACTCGTGAGTGGTGTACTTCTCAATTGGCAGGTGGTAGACACCGCGGCTAGATGTACATGACGAGGTCTCCGATCCATAAAGGATCATCTGAGGATAAAGCTCACGCAACTCACCATAGTGAAGAGGCTTGTAGTTCACTCCAACCACATCAACCTGCTGAGCCATATTGTTGTCATATGGGTTACGATAGTTGTTGAATCCGATTGTCGATGGACGTGTAGGGTCAGCATTGCGAACGATCCTGTCGAGGCGCTTAGCATCTCTCCAGCCATCCTCCTTCTTCGACTGCTCCAAGATCTCATTTCCTACGCTCCACATAATCACCGATGGGTGGTTGCGGTCGCGGCGGATAATATCTGTCACATCTCTCTCACTCCACTCATCGAAGAAGAGACCATAGTCATTCTCCGTCTTGTTCATCTTCCATCCATCGAAGATCTCATCCAAAACAACAAGTCCTAGGCGGTCACAAATATGGAGGAACTCAGGTGATGGAGGGTTGTGTGAAGTACGGATTGCATTTACACCCATATCCTTCATGATCTGCAACTTACGCTCGTCAGCACGGTCGTACTGAGCCGATCCCAAAGGACCGTTGTCGTGGTGTAAACATACTCCGTTAAGGCGAACCTTGCGACCATTGAGGTAGAAGCCCTCGGTGTTAAACTCAATCGAACGGATACCAAATGGAGTGACATCTGTATCAACTAGCTCACCATTGATGGTGATCTTTGTTGTCATTGTGTACATGTTCGGTGTCTCAATATCCCAAATCTTAGGGGTTGGAACATTAATCCATGCGCCAGTGTCGACCTTGCCTAGTGCAGGTACCTCAAGGGTCTTTTTCTTCGATCCGATCTTTGTACCCTCAGCATCTGTAACCGTATACTCGATCACCGCCTTAGTCGATGTTGCACCCTTATTAACAACCTCAGTCTCTATATTCACCACACCCAACCTCTCAGTTGCTGTAGGTGTTGTGATATATGTCCCCCAAAGTGGGATATGGACAGGGTTATTTACGCTCAACCATACATTACGGTATAGTCCCGCTCCGGGATACCAGCGAGCCGAGAGATCCTTAGGCTGCAACTTTACGGCGATGATATTCTCTGAACCGTCCGTCTTAAGCAACGATGTAATGTCAAACTCAAAGCCAACATATCCATATGGACGACGACCAACATACTCACCATTGACCCATACGCGAGCATCGCTCATCGCACCGTCAAAGATAATATTGATTGTCTTTCCATCATACTCCTTAGGTAGTTTGAATGTCTTACGATACCATGATGTACCGTGGAAGGGTAGACCACCATTACGTGCGTTGTACTTCACATCAAATGGACCCTCGATAGCCCAATCATGAGGGAGATCAACATCACGCCAGCTGTCATCCTTGAATTTTGTCTTTTCAGCATCAAGCGCATTGTCATTGTGGAACTTCCACCCCTCATTGAATGAGGTGAGCGCAGCACTTCCCGCCGAGGCACTAACCGCAACTGCACAGAGCAGCAGTGTCGCCAGAATTTTTTTGTAGTTCATACGTTATTGTTGTTTAGTTGTGTCTGGTTCAAACCACAAAGATAATAAAAAAAACTAAAATTCATAATGTGTGAAAATGATATTTTGCTTGTGGTGTGTTTGGGGCAAGATCAATCAAAGAAAAGACCTTGAGAGATATTTCGCTTCGCTCAGCATGACAGAGGAGTCAGCTAAACTATCTGTAATTTGCATCTCCGATGGAAATAATTTTGCCACATCCGTTAACTCGCTTTTGGGTACAAACATCAGAAAGATGTTTGTGAAATTTTAGTGGGTCATATTTTTTTAGCCAAGTTTACTTGAGCTAAAAAAATATGACCCACTAAAATCTTATAACGAAGTTATAAGCCCAAAAGCGCAAGGGAGAAGAGATGCAAAGCATCTCGACAGCCCAGCGGGTGGCAACCCGCCGCCGCCCGCGCAGGGCAGCCCCCGCCTATTTCAAGCCAAGCACTACATCTCAGTAAGGAAGTGTCGCTGTGACTTAATCATGTTACGACCCTGTAGTACCATTGTCTTTGTCTCAGCCAAAAGGTTGAGATAGAGCATGTTAGCGCGTGTTGATGACTGCTCGGGGTCAGCTTTGATTCTACGCAGCTGGCTCTTGATTGCATCGGCAATCTTATCGAAGAGTCTATCGCGAAGCTCTAGCACCACCTCAATCTGTGAGAAGTCTTTAGACTCCATCATATCATTGATCTTAATGAAGATCTCCTCCACATCGTTATTCACACTCATCAGATCGTGGATCTGCTCCTTTGACAACCCCTGATGGTGGTTATCGATATGCTCTAATGATGGTTTGGTCATGCTCACTAGACACTTTGTCACCTCACTCATGTAGTCAACTACCTGAACATAGAAGTGACCCGTCTCGATATGGTTATCCTCCAATCTATTTAGCGTAGGTAGGAGGTTGCGTTTACGCTCCTTAGCTGCTGCATATAGCGCCTCTGACTGAGCAACCATATCCTTCAACACCTTACGGTTCTCCTTGAAGAGGGCAACTAGTGTGCGGTTATATATCTTTATTGTCTCCTCTGTGGTGTTCGACACCTCCTTGATACAGCTAATCAAGATCTCCTCCTTTGAGTCGCCCTGAAGCAGCTCTCCGCTCTTCACACTTGCACCCTCAGACTTATGCTTTCCAAAGAAGTTACTCTTCACTGCAATAAAGACACTCACAGCAACAACTAGGATCACCGCAACGGTACCGCCCCAGATAAGGATAGTAGAGATGATAAAGGCGAGTGTAAATCCAGCAAATGCCGTCATAAACCAACCCATAACAACCGTCACAACACCAGAGATACGGTATACAGCGCTCTCGCGTCCCCACGCCTTATCAGCCAATGATGATCCCATAGCGACCATAAAGACAACATAGGTTGTTGACAATGGCAACTTCAACGATGTAGCGATAGAGATCAAGATCGCCGCTGCTGTAAGGTTCACCGCTGCACGGATAAGATCATATGTCGAATCGCCCCTCTCAGCCGCTGGCAACTGCTCAAAGCGCTTGCCGATTGCATCGCGAACAGGACGAGGGGTAACAAAAGTGTAGAAGTTACTGATTGAGATAGCCCCCTGAACCAACACTCTAGACAATCCCGATGAGCTGAACTTCTCGGTGCTATTATCATTCTGGCTAGCCAAAGACAACTCAGTATCGGCAACCTTCATCGCCTTCTTAGAGAATACAAGTGTAAGAACCATAATCATTCCCGATCCAGCCAACATCCACTTATTCGCCTGAGCAGGCTGCATCAACGCCTCCATAGTCATATTCATATCCCCAGTAGACATAGCTAAGTTGTATGAATCATATCCAGCCAATGGCACTCCGATAAAGTTCACCAAGTCATTACCTGCGAAGGCTAGTGCAAGGGCAAATGTACCCGCAAGGATAGTAATCTTAAGCAGGTTAACCCTCAACATCTGCAACACCCACAAGATAACTGACGAGCCAGCCCAGATCATCAACAGAGCCAATAGAGTCTCATCATTGATGAAGTCGGTAACCTCCTTAGGTATCAGTCCGGTACTCTTCAGACCCTTAAAGAGAGAGAAGTAGATGATACCGGTAAACGATATTCCACACCACAAAGCACCAATTTTACTAAATATTGGGCGGAATCTAAACGAGAAGATCAATCTCGATATATACATAAATAAAAGTCCAAAGAGGAATGACAGCACCACCGAGAGCAGGATAGCTGAGATAATAGCCATCGCCTTACCGGTATTGATAAACTGCGATAGGTCACTCAATGTATACCCATTGTCGGTAATAATCCTATAGACAGCGATACCCACAGCCGATCCCAACAATCCAAAGACCATCGACACCGTAGTTGAGGTTGGCAGCCCTAAGTTGTTAAATATGTCAAGCAATAGAATATCACCGATAATCATTCCCAAGAAGAGGAACATTATCTCTGAAAAGGTGAACTGCGAGGGGTAGAAAACGCCACTACGTGCAACCTCCATCATACCTGACGAGGTGAGCGTACCAACCAAGATACCTATCGCTGCAACCCCTAGAATAACCTTCATCGGTGCAATCTTCGACCCGATAGCCGAATTGAGAAAGTTTACCGCATCATTGGCTACTCCAACGATGATGTCAAAGATCGCTAACACAGCTAGCGTAATGACAATAAATGTAAAAATTGGACTCATACTTTTTTATTAATATTTCGAGTGCAAAGTAACGAAATAATTATTAATATTCTGTTAAGATTGTGTTAATATCGGCTTATTTTTCCCTAATATGATTATAGAATAGCCAAATAGAGAAAGAGTGAGGTTGCATCCTTATGATCTGCAACCTCACTCTTATATATTATCTACTTCCTAGGTAGATGTGCATTTATAACCTCCAAGATCTCTGGATTCAGTGCATCATTGTCACCCACCTCAACGCGGGTTCTAATCAGCTTCTGCTTCATCTCAGCCAAAACCTCTGCATATTTAGGGTCATTTGCGACATTCGTGCGCTCAAATGGATCGTTCTTAAGATCATACAGCTCAAAAGAGGCTGGTGTAGGTGCGATAAGTGGCGCACTCTCACCCTTCAACCACGCCATTGACTTCTCACCGTAGCGAGCGGGGTCATAGTGGCGACCATAGAAGAAGATCAACTTATACTCCTTTGTGCGGATTCCCATATGTGCAGGCACATTGTGGTGGATCAGGTGCATCCAGTAGCGGTAGTAGGCTGCATCACGCCAGTTCTCCAACGCCTTACCCTCAAACACAGGGCTAAAGTCGAGACCCTGCATATAGCTAGGTGTCTGCTCAAGACCAGCCAATGAGAGGAGCGTAGGTGTGAAGTCAACATTCTGGATCAACTCATCGTTGTGTGAGCCACCCTTAACCTTCTGTCCGGGAACCTTCATGATATATGGCATACGCATAGACTCCTCATACATCCATCTCTTGTCCTGAAGGTCATGCTCACCGAGCATCATTCCTTGGTCTCCTGTATAGACGATGATTGTGTTCTCCCATAGCCCCTCAGCCTTAAGGTAGTCGAACAACCTCTTCAAGTTGTCATCAACACCCTTAACGCAGCGCAAGTATCTACGTACATACTCATCGTGTGCCTCCTGAGTATCCTTTAGCTCATCGCCAGTGTTGATCTTGTACATCGCCACATAGTTACGGTGTACATTTCGGTTAGAGACTGATGTACCCAACCAACGATCTAGAGAGTTCTCATATCCGCGTGATCCTGCCGAACCAAACCCCTCGCGGCATGTCATCGACTCGGGGCGTGGGATCTCCACATCCGATAGGTAGTCGGCATAGCGAGGTGCAAACTCAAAGTCATCGTGTGGTGCTTTATAGTGGTGCAACAAAAGGAATGGCTTATTTGGATCTCTCTTCTCCTTCAACCACCCAAGTGTCACATCTGTAACAATATCCGATGAGTGACCCTCATGACGAGAGGTGTTCTTCGGGAACTCCTTCTCTGTGATCTCGCTACATGCCAATAGCGGGTTGAAGTACTTACCCTGCTCGCCAGCCTCGGTAAAGACGCTATAGTAGTCAAAACCCTTTGGCTCACAGCCCAAGTGCCACTTTCCTACAATCGCTGTCTGGTATCCCAACTTCTGGAACTCCTCATTCATATAGAGTCTCTCTGTTGTCAACCTCTCATCGAGTGTAAGCACTCCATTCACATGCGAGTACTGTCCAGTCATAATAGATGTACGCGAAGGGGTTGAGATCGAGTTGTTACAGTAGACATTGTCGAAGATAATCGACTCGCTAGCCAACTCATCGATCACTGGTGTTGGGTTCAACACCGCTAGGCGGCTACCGTAGACACCTATACCCTGTGTGGTGTGGTCATCCGACATAATAAAGATGACATTTGGCTGCTTATAGCTACTCTTCTTAGCCTTTGCTGCCACCTCTACCGATGGGACTAGTGCAGCACCTGCTGCCGCCACCATCAACGTTTTAGTTACTTTGCTCATTGGTTTATTTTAGTTTGTTTTTATCTATCGTGTTACATTAACATACCATGCCGAGTACTCCTCGCCCTTAGCATCAGCAAAGAGAACCTGCATCTCATACTCGCCCGCTGGAAGTTTAACCGCGGGGATCTTCACCGATGGTTTGGTCAAATCGAGATTTGTTGTCTTCGCAACCTCCTTGCCATCTACCACAACCCTCATAGAGACCATGTCATCGATCTTTCCCGCCGCTGGGTATCTCGTTCCGTTGGGGATGTAGCGACCCAATGGCGCGTTGTCACCAAGTGCTATTCCCGACTCTGGACTCCATCGATAACCATCAATAGTCACCTTTGTCGCCCTATCCAACGACACATTCCATGCTGCTGGAGCGGGCTTGCGTGTGGTGTGTAGCATGTCGAAGTTCCAGATATTTGGTCGTCCCTGCTCATCAAAGAGGTCGTGACATACTAGAGTCACCGTCTTACTCTCGGTAATTGAGATAGGTATATACTGCTTCTGATCGGCACGGACGCTGGTCTTTGCCCACCAACTCTTATACTCCGCTGTCAACTCCTTAACGATCTCGGGATGCTCTTTTGCAACATTAACCCTCTGCTCTCTGTCATTTGACATGTCGTATAGTTGGTTACCATTGATAAGACGCCACTCATCCCTCGCTACACAATATGTCTTATCCTCTTTTAGGTAGGTGTCGCGCTGGGTATCATTAACAAATACACGTCCGCGGCTATCGTAGTTGTCCCAGATATTAAATCCATGGTAGTCGATCTTAACCGATGGGGTTAGACCACATAGATCAATAAGCGTAGGCATGATGTCAACATATGCTGTCAGCTGCTCATTCTTTGTTGGGCGCGATCCGGGGACATGCATCAACATCGCTTGACGGTGTCCACCCTCAAAGACCTGCCCCTTCTTGCCGCGCAGACCACCATTATAACCCTTTGTTACATAACCACTCTTATCCATCGCTGCACCTGCCGCTGTACCGTTGTCGCCGAAGAAGATGATGATGGTATTGTCATCTATCTCTTGACGGCGAAGAACCTCGCGTAGACGACCAACATTATCATCGATATTCTTAATCATTCCGTAGAATGCAGGATTGGTAATATTGGGGTTGTTTCTAAATGGCTCTGCATACCTCTCATCTACATGGTATGGACCGTGTGGGGCGTTAAATGCCAAGTAGCAGAAGAATGGCTTATCCTCATCTGAACTCTCAATGATGAATCGCTCCGCCTCATCTGTAAATATATCGGTACAGTAGCCATACTGCTTCTCTGGTGTCGCCTCTCGGAAGTAGGTGTCATCGAAGTAGGTATTTCCATAGTAGTCGGGGGTCTGTCCTACGCCGCCCGCTTTGTGCCATAGTGTCTGTTGGAAACCGCGGTCGTGTGGTCGGTATGGGTAGTTATCTCCCAAGTGCCACTTTCCGAACATCGCTGTTGCGTAGCCACTATCGCCAAATGCCTCAGCAATGGTGTACTCCTCAAGATCCAATATCGAGCGACCACCGATTGTGTGCCATACACCAGTTGTATTACCATACCTACCTGTCATCAGACCTGAACGTGTCGGAGCAGATGTTGTTCCTGTATGGAAATTATCAAAGATTGTACTCTGTGTAGAGAGTCTATCAAGTTCAGGGGTGTCGATATATGGGTTTCCGACATATCCAATATCACCATAACCCTGATCGTCTGTAACGATCATAACAACGTTCAACCTCTGCTGATCGTCACTCTGCTGTGCCGTTGCAACCATAGGAAGAGCCAGTGTTGCCAAAGCTGTTAATTTACTGTTCATTGTAATTTTGTTTTATTAGCTACAAACTTACGCAAAATTAATCAAATATGCACACTAATAACAAAAAAAATCTCCTCTTAAAAAAGAGGAGATCTTCAATTATCTATCTACAGCACCTACGCCAAGATCTCAAGGATCTTGATTGCCGCAGTGGCAATAGCTGTTCCCGGTCCGAAGATCGCAGCTGCACCATCCTTATACAACTGATCGTAGTCCTGTGCTGGGATTACACCACCCACGATAACTACAATATCCTCACGTCCTAGCTTCTTCAACTCGCCGATGATCTGAGGTACAAGTGTCAAGTGACCTGCCGCCAATGACGATACACCAACAACATGAACATCATTCTCTACAGCCTGCTTAGCAGCCTCCTCAGGTGTCTGGAATAGTGGTCCCATATCGACATCGAAGCCTATATCTGCATAACCTGTAGCAACAACCTTTGCTCCGCGGTCGTGACCATCCTGACCCAACTTAGCGATCATAATACGTGGTTGACGACCCTCTCTCTTAGCAAACTCCGCTGCCATAGTGGTAGCCTGCTGGAATGATTCATCTTTCTTCACCTCTGAACTATAAATTCCTGAAATTGAACGAATAACCGCCTGATAACGACCTACGATAGTCTCACAAGCATCTGAGATCTCTCCCAATGATGCACGCAACTGAGCAGCCTCAACAGCCAATGCCAACAAGTTACCCTCGCCACCATTAACGCAAGCAGTGATAGCCTCCAAAGCAGCCTTAACAGCCGCCTCATCGCGTCCTGCACGAAGCTCATTCAAGCGCTCGATCTGGCTCAAACGAACAGCTGTGTTGTCAACAGCCAAGATGTCAATCGGATCCTCCTTCTCCAAACGGAACTCATTGATACCGATGATCTTCTCCTGTCCAGAGTCGATACGAGCCTGCTTACGTGCCGATGCCTCCTCGATTCTCATCTTTGGAAGTCCAGTCTCGATAGCCTTAGCCATTCCGCCCAACTCCTCAACCTCCTGAATTAAAGCCCATGCCTTCTCAGCGATCTCATTTGTCAAGCTCTCAACATAGTATGAACCTGCCCATGGATCAACCTCGCGGCAAATATCTGTCTCCTCCTGAATATAGATCTGAGTGTTACGAGCGATACGAGCCGAGAAGTCCGTAGGCAACGCAATAGCCTCATCCAACGCATTGGTGTGGAGTGACTGTGTGTGTCCCAACGCTGCTCCCATAGCCTCGATAGCTGTACGCGCAACATTGTTAAATGGATCCTGCTCAGTAAGCGACCATCCCGATGTCTGCGAGTGTGTACGCAAAGCCAATGACTTAGGGTTCTTAGGGTTGAACTGCTTTACGATCTTAGCCCACAACATACGCGCTGCACGCATCTTAGCGATCTCCATAAAGTGGTTCATTCCGATAGCCCAGAAGAATGACAAACGTGGTGCAAAGGCATCGATTGACATTCCTGCATTAACTCCCGCACGAAGATACTCCAAACCATCAGCCAATGTGTAAGCCAACTCAATATCTGCTGTCGCTCCAGCCTCCTGCATATGGTATCCAGAGATTGAGATAGAGTTGAACTTAGGCATATTCTGCGATGTGTACTCGAAGATGTCTGCGATAATCTTCATCGAGAACTTAGGTGGGTAGATATAGGTGTTACGCACCATAAACTCCTTCAAGATGTCGTTCTGGATCGTTCCTGCCAACTGGTCGAGTGTACACCCCTGCTCCATACCTGTAACGATGTAGAATGCCAAGATTGGCAATACCGCACCATTCATAGTCATAGATACAGACATCTTATCCAATGGGATACCATTAAACAAAACCTTCATATCCTCAACCGAGCAGATAGATACTCCCGCCTTACCTACATCACCAACTACACGTGGGTGGTCAGCATCGTAACCGCGGTGAGTAGCTAAGTCAAAGGCTACAGATAGACCCTTCTGTCCCGCCGCCAAGTTACGGCGATAGAATGCGTTTGACTCCTCAGCAGTAGAGAATCCTGCATACTGGCGGATAGTCCAAGGACGCATAACATACATTGTTGAGTATGGTCCGCGAAGGAAAGGTGCGATACCCGCAGCATAGTTCAAATGCTCCATACCCTCAAGATCCTCAGCTTTATAGATACCCTTTACAGGTATCTGCTCTGCTGTGAGCCATGGCTCAGCTGCTTTACATGAGCCTTTAGTGCAACCACATACGTGGTCACTATTATATTGTAATTCTGAAAATTTTGCTCTCATGATTATAGTCCCAACTCTTTAAGATAAAATTTAAGCGTCTCAAGCACGTTGCTCTTAACATTGATAAAGTTCGCAATTCCCTGTGCCTCCAACTCAGCTGCACAAGCAGGAGCGCCCGCAACAACCAAGATTGACTCGCCTGCCAACAGAGCCTTAGCCTCTGGAGCCAATGTTGCATAGTCATCATCCGATGAGCAGATAACAACAATATCAGCCTTAGCCGCCTTAGCCGCCTCGACACCCTCAGCAACCGACTTGAAGTATGTGTTGTCCATAACCTTGATTCCAGCACAAGCGAAGAAGTTACAAGCAAACTGTGAACGTGCGCGAGCCATACCCAAATTACCACATGTAAGCATAAATGCCTTAAGCTCACGACCCGAGCGGTCAACGCTCAAACGCATCTGCTCAAATGCCATCGATCCACGATAGGGAACCAATCTATTCTCGCTCAACTCAACCCTCTCAACAGCGCAGCTGCAAAGATCCTCCGCAGCAACCTCAGTGAAGTTAGGATACTGGTTAGCACCCAGCAAGATCTGGCGGCGAGTAGCGATATTCTTATCCTTCTTTGCAGCCGATGCCTTAACAGCCTCAACAACAAATCCCTGAGCAAATGCCTCGCGGTATCCACCCATCTCCTCGATCTTCAAGAACAAAGCCCATGCATTATCAGCGATGCTCTTTGTCAAGTTCTCGATGTAGTATGATCCTCCGGCAGCATCAGCAACCTGATCGAAGTGTGACTCATGCTTCAAAAGTAGCTCTGTGTTACGAGCAATTCTCTTTGAGAATGTATCCGCCTTCTCATATGAGTAGTTGAATGGAAGAACCTCCAAAGAGTTTACACCAGCGATAGTTGCCGACATAGCCTCTGTTGTTCCTCTTAACATATTTACATATGGGTCATAAGCTGTCTGGTTCCAAGTAGAGGTAACTGCATGAACAATCATCTTACCAGCGCAATCCTCCTTAGGTCCATACGCCTTAACGATATTAGCCCACAACATACGTCCTGCTCTGAACTTAGCGATCTCCATAAAGTAGTTTGACGAAACGCTCAACTGGAAGCGCAACTTACGAGCGATAGTGTCGATAGATAGACCCTCCTCCAATAGGCGAACAATATAGTCGTTACCAGCCGACAAAGAGAATGCCAACTCCTCAACGATTGTTGATCCTGAGTTTGCGAAGTTTGATCCCTGAACAGTGACAACACGTACATGCTTGTACTCAGCATACATCTTCATCAACTCAGCGACAACCTCAAAGCAAGCTGCTCCATCGCCGCCACAAACATAAGCACCATCAACAGATAGGTTCTTAACGATTGGGTCGACAGCAAAGCTAGCCATCACATCTCTCTTCGCTACACCCTCGCGCTCCAACTTAGCGTGGAAAAGTTTAGCAGTAGCTGCGATCTTCTTACCTGAAAAGACAATCTCAACGGCAGTAAGAGAGATCTCGTTAAGCAACGTATCTAGCTCCTCAGCGCTAAGACCCTGCTCGCCGATGATAAACCCGATAGAGTTAACACCCTTCATCAACAACTCCAACGCCTCAGCATTAGCCTCAGCAGCGGTTGTAATCTCTATTGACTGGTGTACTCTCCAGTTGTTCCTAGCACGTGTACCACGTACATAGGGGAAATCTCCCGCCTTAGACGAAAGAAATTGAAGTCCTTGAAGATCCTCTGCGCGGTAGTATGGGCGCACATTGACCCCCTCAGCGCTCTTCCATACGAGTTTGCGCTCGTAATCAGCACCCTTAAGGTCTTTTACGATCACCTCTTCCCACTGCTCCGTAGAGATCGCAGGAAACTCGGCAAAGAGACCCTCTTGTTTGGCGTTTGTCATAACCTTAAATTATATTATTAGTTTTAAATTTATTGTAAAAATTAATTACACATTCGTCAAAGGTATTAAAAACTATAGAACTTTGTGCAATTATTCATAAGTTTTTTACACCTCAACACCGTAATTTTTAGCTCATTAATAAAAATATTTCGATATGTTCACACATTAGAATCCTGTTGTGCTAACATATCGAAATAGATGTAAATGGGTGCTATTATTTTTACCTAAGCATTTTAGTGAGGTTAATCATCGACTTTCTTGCCGATGCTCTGTTGTATAGAACGCTATGCACCATATCCGCTATAGGCATCTCCACGCCATTCGCCTCATTGATGTGTTTGATACAATCTGAGGCGAAGTAGCCCTCAGCAATCATCGTCATCTCATTAAGTGCGCTCTTGGTGCTAAACCCCTTACCCATCAATAGCCCGAGTCGACGATTGCGGCTATAGGTGGAGTAGCAGGTAACCAACAGATCACCCAGATAGGAGGACTCACGCGTCTCACGACTATCGGGATAGCTCTGCTCAACAAAGTTATTCATCTCGCGTGCGCAATTGGCAATAAGCACGGCAAGGAAGTTATCCCCATAGCCCAGACCAACCGCCATACCCACCGAGATAGCGTAGATATTCTTCAGCACAGTGGCATACTCCACTCCATAGAGATCCTTCGAGTATCCAACATTGATATATTTGTTTTTTAGCTTATCTCCCATGACATGAGCCAACTCCAGATTGGGGCAGACAACAGTGAGGAATGACATCCTCTCCATGGCGATCTCCTCGGCATGCGATGGACCGCTGATTATACCCAACTGCTTGTATGATAGATCGTAGTGTTTGTGGAGATACTCAACGATGGTGAGGTAGTCGCCCGGCACAATACCCTTGATTGCCGAGACCACAAACTTACCCTTTAGCGACTCGGTAAGGGGTAATAAAAACTCCTTGATAAATGCCGACGGCATAGCTAGAATAATTATATCATGCTTAGCGACAATATCGTTAATATCGCTAGATAGATATAGCTTATCCAGATTAAATTCAACCTCTCTCAGATATTTTGGGTTGCGTGCCTCTTGGGTGACAATCTCCAACACACCCTCATTACGGATGTGCCACCCTACGCGCTTCTCGCCCTGACATAGCATCTTTACGATTGCCGTTGCCCAGCTACCATAACCGATCACTGCGCAGTTCGATTTCGATGTGATATTCAATTCCATTTTGCAAATGTAAAAAAAAATTTATAAAAAATTGATATATCTTACTTTTTATTGCTACTTTTGCACTTAGTTGGCATGCTTTTCACCTTATTAATAGGGGAGGCGCCAGATATAACAATATAACACATTGATTAACAGAAAAATAAAATGGGATTATTCTCTTTAACGCATGAGTTGGCTATTGACCTTGGAACAGCCAACACTCTAATCATCTATAACGATAAGGTTGTCGTTGACGAACCATCGATAATTGCACTCGACTCACAATCGGGAAAGGTGGTTGCTCTGGGACAGAAGGCGCGCCAAATGCACGAAAAGACAAGCCCCAGCATACGTACTATTCGCCCTCTTCACGATGGAGTGATAGCCGATTTTAACGCTGCTGAACTGATGCTTCGTGGAATGATAAAGAAGGTTAAGATGAACCGCTCTATATTCACCCCCTCGCTAAGGATGGTTGTCTGTATCCCATCGGGATCGACCAATGTGGAGATTCGCGCCGTACGTGACTCGGCGGAGCATGCCGGAGCCAGAGAGGTATATATGATCTTTGAGCCGATGGCTGCCGCTATAGGTGCGGGAATAGATGTTGAGGCTCCTGAGGGAAATATGATTATCGACATAGGTGGAGGAACGACCGAGATCGCATGTATCTCGTTGGGTGGTATTGTCTGCTCTGAGTCGATCAATATCGCAGGAGATGTATTCACCACCGATATTCAGAACTACGTTCGTCAACAACACAACATGCGTATCGGAGAGCGCACAGCTGAGGCAATCAAGTGTGCCATAGGTGCGGCAGCTACGCACCTTGAGAACCCACCACAGGACTTCACCGTGACTGGACCAAACCTACTCACATCACTGCCTCAGACAATAACACTCAACTATGCAGAGGTGGCTACAGCGATCGAGAAGTCGATGATTAAGCTCGATGCAGCGCTCCTGAAGGTGTTGGAGATGCTTCCACCTGAGCTATATACAGATGTTGTTCGCAATGGTATCTACCTAGCTGGTGGAGGGGCATTGTTTATGGGGTTGCCAGAGAGGCTAAGCAAGAGAACAGGTTTAAAGTTCCATGTTGCTGAGGATCCACTACGTGCAATCGCTAGAGGAACAGGGATAGCTCTAAAGAATATCAAAAAGTTCTCATTCTTAATGCGTTAATCCGTGGGTAGATCTCACTTTGCCCATGTATCAGCTACTAGAGTTTATAAAGAGTGTATATGTGCTGCTGCTCTTCATCGTATTAGAGAGTTGCGCAATTTTGTTCTATGCCCACTCTAATAGCTATGTGAACGCACGTATACTCGGTGCTACGGCGTGGGTGAGCAATGGATTAAATGCTACAGTCAATAGAGCGGTAAGCTACCTCTCACTGAGCAGCGAGAATGAGGCGTTAGTGGGGAGGATAGCACAGCTAGAGGCGGAGCTAAGTCTCTACCAAAACCAACATCTCGACTCCCTCCTCTCCACGATTAGTATCTCGGAGCTGGGAGAGTCAAGGATTGCGGCGCGTGTAGTGACCAACACCATCAACCGTCGACACAACCATATCATTATCAACAGAGGTGTCAACCATGGCGTGCGCGAGGGTATGGCTCTTATCACCCCTCAACGTGAGATGGTTGGGGAGATAATAAGTAGCTTCGACAACTACGCCGTAGCTATGTCTGTTCTCAACACCAAATTTAAGAGCAGCGGGCGACTAGTCAATAGCAACCATGCCGGCTCATTGAGTTGGTTGGGCAAGGATCGCTACCTGCTGAGGATGAGCCACCTCTCGAAGTATGCTGAGCCATTTGAGGGTGCCGAGGTGGTCACCACCAACTTCTCCTCGATCTTTCCCGAGGGGGTTAAGATAGGTCATGTGAAGAGCTATAGATTAAACGAGGATCAGACAACATATCTGCTTGACATAGAGCTTTCTGCCGACATATCTGCTCTTGACAGAGTGATTGTTGTGCATAGTGACAGTGATAATGAGGTGAGATACATTAATGAGATGGTAGATCTCTACAATAGAACAAACTAAGCCTATGTTTAAGCCCAGACCCCACTATCTGCTCTTTTTTGTGACGATAATGATCCAGATATTTATCATCAATCAACTATCGTTCACCACCCTATGCATGCCTATTATCTACCCGATAGTTATCATCCTCTACCCAATGCAGAGCGATCAGCTAAAGATGCTCATGGTGGGTTTTATAACGGGTGTGTGTGCCGATCTGCTGATGGGTGTCCCGGGGATAAACACCATCACCCTCCTGCTGATGTCCTATATACGTATATGGATATTGACAATCACCATGGGGCGCGATGCTATTGCTGCGGGAGGGGTGAGTACAGCTTTGCGTTTCGGCTTTCGTAAGTACCTGCTCTACACCACCCTCTTCGTCACACTGAGCAATACAATATTTTTTCTGCTTGAGAGTTTAGATAGTGTTGAATGGTTGATACTTCTTGAGAGGATAGTGGTCAGCACCGCTGTCACCCTCCTTTTTGTTTGGCTCATAACGCTACTGTTCAGCTATATAACCAGAGATAGATAGAGCAGTGGGGTTTAATTTAACTAGATATTTTGCACTTAGGGTGATAGTGATAGCTGTCGTGCTACTACTAATAGGCAGAGTAGCCTATTTGCAGTTTAGTGACGATCGCTACAACTCACTGTCATATAACAATGTCGTACGCAAGGAGACGATCTACGCCTCGCGAGGAGAGATCCTCGATCGCAATGGAGAGTATGTTGTCCAGAGTAGAGGGTGTTATGATATGATGGTCACCTATCGTAACCTCAACCCCGCGGGGTTTGATACTCTGGCGGTGTGTAGTGTCCTCGATATTACTCTCGATAGGCTCAAAAGTGGTCTCGCCAATGCGCGTATGCGTCCGCGAACGCCCTATCTAATTGCTAACTTCGTCTCTGTAGAGAGTCGGTTGCGCTTCGATGAGCTGCGTATTGATGGATTTCACTCCCTCTACCGTACCGTTAGGCAATACCCACGCAAGATCGGGGGCAACCTTTTGGGGCATATTGGGGAGATCAACGAGACCCAATTGAGACAGGATAATAGCTACTCCTCGGGAGACTACATTGGTATTAGCGGAGTAGAATCGGCATATGAGCAGGAGTTAAGGGGTAATAAGGGGAGTCGATATATTGAGGTAAACACATATGGAGTTGTTCAAGGGGCATACCTTGGGGGTGTCTGGGATACCCTACCCAAACACGGAAGTAGATTAGTCTCGACAATAGATGCCCGATTGCAACTATTCGGAGAGGAGCTACTGGTCGGCAAGGTGGGGGCTGTGGTTGCCATCGAACCCTCAACAGGCGAGATTCTAATGATGGTCTCATCCCCAACATTCGACCCCGATGAGCTGGTTGGTAGAGATAGGGGAAATAACTATATGGAGCTTCTCAACAACCCTAGACGTCCGCTATTCAATAGAGCGGTAACCTCTCGCTACCCCCCCGGATCGATCTTCAAGATTGTACAGGCGCTGATCGGTATGCAGGAGGGTGTACTCAGCGAGAACGATGTTGTGCAGTGCTATGGTGAGTTCAACTACGGAACAAAGACCCTAAAGTGTCACAACCACGCACCACGCACCACCCTAAACTACGCCATCTCCACCTCATGTAATACATACTTCTGCCACGCATTCTGTAAGATCCTCGACAATAGAAAAAAGTATAGCTCAACAAAGGAGGCGTACGATAGCTGGCGTGACTATGTCCTGAGCTTTGGCTTTGGTCGCAAATTAGGCTCTGATTTTTTAAGCGAGGGTTCGGGGTATGTCCCCAACTCAGAGTTTTACGATCGAGTATACCGCAAATCGTGGAACGCCACCACCGCCATATCACTATCCATTGGACAGGGTGAGCTGGGGTGTACACCCCTTCATATGGCAAACTTTGCAGCTATAATAGCCAATCGCGGAGAGTACTACATACCCCATATTGTCCGCCAGATAGATGACGACTCGACAAAGAGGGCATTCACACAACCTCAAAAGACATTGGTTGAGGCAAAACACTTCAACAAGGTTATTCAGGGGATGTGGGAGTGTGTTAACCTCGATGGATCGGCGCGTTGGTGTCGATTAGCCTCTCTAGATATGTGTGGTAAGACGGGAACATCACAGAACCCACATGGCGAGGATCACTCAACATTTTTGAGCTTTGCCCCCCGCAACGACCCGAAGATAGCTATCTCGGTATATATCGAGAATGGTAGCTGGGGGTCGGTAGCTGCGGTGCCTATAGCCACCCTAATAACTGAGTTCTACCTCAACAACGGTATAGCCGAAAATCGTCAGTGGCTGGTCGACTATGTTAAGAATCTAAATATCAACTATCCAGTATATGAGAGAGAGGCACTTTAGCGTAGATGAGGGTAGCCTAGGGCGCGTCGACAGAGTCTCGATCATCCTCTTCACAGTCATAGCATTGATCGGATGTATATCGGTCTTTTCATCCTCTTACGAAGCGACAACAGAGTCCTTTCTCAGCTTCTCACACAACTATGTCAAGCAGGTGGTGTGGCTCGGTATCTCGATGATCGTTGGTTTCATCGTGCTGCTTATAGATACTAACTTCATATATAAATATAGCTATCCACTCTATATCGCCGGAGTCATCCTTCTCATGCTCACTCTACTCTTCGGGCGCGAGGTGAATGGTGCTAAGGCGTGGTTTGAGTTTGGCTTCTTCAGAGTTCAGCCCGTTGAGGTTGTTAAGATCACCACCAGCCTTGCCCTTGCGCGTGTGCTGAGTGATAACAACTTCTCAATCACCTCATTGAGTGGGCTATCTACTATTGGTACGGTCCTAGCTATCCCGCTGCTCATTATCGTCCTACAGAATGACACTGGATCAGGTATTGTCTTTGGATCGCTGCTCTTTGTCCTATACCGCGAGGGGTTGAGCAAGTGGCTCACCATACCGCCAATTATCATCGCTACAATATTTGCACTATCGCTGATTGTCACCCCGGTGATTCTGCTCCTTGCAATTATGATCGCCACAATGGTGATCGATGCATCGATGAGCAATGAGTATCATATTCATATCTCTGCCTTTGCCGCTATGATTATCGTGGCAATCGTACTCTCGCTAGGTAGCTACTTGATTATTGGTAGCGGTTTGACAGCCTACCACTCTCTGGTTATAGTCTGCTGCATAGTGGCATTTGCAGCACTCATCCACTCCTTGATACACTCGCTGCGCCAACGTATAGCCATCATCGGAATATCCCTAATCACAATTGCGCTCATCCCACTGAGCAACTATATATTTGAGGATATTCTACGCCCCCACCAACAAAATCGTATCATGAGCTTTCTCGGTATTGTGAACGATCCCCTAGGTAGCGACTACAACGTCAATCAGGCAAAGATAGCCATCGGCTCAGGTGGGGTATGGGGTAAGGGATTTCTTGAGGGTACACAGATACGCTATGGCTTTGTCCCCGAGCGCCATACTGACTTTATATTCTGTAGCGTAGGTGAAGAGTGGGGCTTTGTCGGCTCACTAATCCTACTCGCCTGCTTTGGCGCCCTAATCCTGCGCCTAATGCATATCGGAGAGATGCAAAATAATATCTATAGCCGCGTATACTGCTACTGTGTCGCGTCAATACTCCTTTTTCACCTCTTCGTTAATGTCGGAATGACGATAGGTCTATTCCCTGTAATGGGTATCCCTCTGCCAATGGTTAGCTATGGAGGATCATCGCTACTAGCCTTTACCGTAATGATCTTTATCGCCATACGTATGAGCGCCAATATCCAACGAAAAAACAATCGACATTAGGTGAGAGCAAGCACCAAGGGCTGCCTCCGGCGGTCGGGTTGCCACCCGAGGGGCTAGCGAGATGCTTCGCATCTCTTCTTTTGCTGCAAGCAATTTTGTTAAATGAGTATGTTTTTATGGGGATTAATCCCCATAAAAACATACTCTCATTAATAATCGTCCGCAATAGAGAAGAGAAACGCAGTTTCTCGCCAGCCCTTCGGGTGGCAACCCGACCGCCGGAGGCAGCCCTCGGTGTTTGCCCCTACTTAAAATCGAATGTTAGTTCGAGTGTTAGTGGTTCGTCGTAGTTGCCGTAGTAGTTGACGTCATCTCCGTGAGGACCGGTCTGTCCGGGGTCTTGGAATTTTGTTCCTATTGCTGGTATATTCATCACAAATGATATATCTCCTGCGGGGAATGCGTCTAGGGTGGGGTTTCCACGGCGGAAGTCGGCGGGTTTGTCGGGTGTGAATAGCCTTAGGAAGGTGTTTGGGGTGTGGCAATAGACCTTAAAGTCTCCATCCTTACCCTGTAGCTCTGCCCAGTAGAGGCTAGAGAAGAAGCCTTTAAACTCGGGGTATACCCATCCGCTCTCGCCTGTAATTGTGTTGTTGTACTCCTTTTCCCACACTTGGAAGCGTGTCCCCTTCATGCGGTTACGCCACACACGGTATGGTCCATCGCCTAACCACTTCACCCCCTCAACTCTATCCTCGGGGTAGTTAAAGGTGATACCTTTATAGCCTGTAACCCTCTTGCGACCCTTCTGGACAACCCTTAGATCTAGCTTTCCGCCGGTGTGTACGCACCACTTGATGGTGTCTGATTTCTCTATCTTCTCCGAGACCCACTCCTGTTTGAGTAGCGTAGGTTCAAAGACAAATGTTATCTCCATAGCGTTACCCACTCTATTCATGATAATGTTATCTACACGCTCTTCGATCAAACTCTTCTGGTCGATTATGCGTGGTCCTCCGCTGAGAGGGATCAGCTTGCCATTGTGTTTGACACTTATAATTGAGCCACTCTTGCTGTCGAAGATATACTCCATGCTATTGCATCTAGCGATGATCTGATCTTCGCTCTGTTCAACTCTCACCTCGCCCCTCTTTGAGTAGCTGATTAGCTCTGCATTGAGCTGTGCGGGGTGTTTCACGGGGTAGCTCCATGTGAATACCTCCTTGCCATGGTGGTCGTAGGCGGTTAGGTGGAGGGCATCTGCCTCGCGCCAGTTTGCTGGTTTGTCTACTGAGAATCGCCCCTTTTCTGATGGCTCTAATGCAGGGAGTATAACCTCTGAGCGTGACATTATCTTCGCCTCAGGCTCATTGAACTTCATCCATTTAGCCTCCATGCTACACTTGCTGAGGTTGGTGTAGTGGTAGCGGTTTTCAATATTGAATATACCGCTGAAGTCGCTGCGGATAAAGCGATCCTCTATATATATAGGTGACCAAATCTCCTTGATGGTGTAGTAGCTCCCCTCCTTTTCGAGGTATGGACCAACGATTCCATCGGGGGCGTGGTTGCCATCGGTGTCGAGGACACCTCCCTTGTCTCTCCTCACCACCGCCTCATCGGTGAAGCACCATAGGAATCCACCCGCTGCAAGGGGTGAGTGCCAGTGGATATTCCAGAAATCCTCCAATCCGGCACCGTGACCACCATCGTAGAGACCATGGAGGAACTCAGTATGGAAGAGGATCTTGTCGAATGCTCGTGAGTCGCTGATTGTTCCGTTGTAGAGAGGGTAGTGAAGGGTGTTCACCTTGCCAAAGACATTCCATGGGTGGATAACTGTGCGCTTTTGAATATCCCAAATTGCATAGTCTCCATCTAGTTCGGTATTCCATCCCGTCTCGTTTCCATTCGCCCAGAGGGTTATTGAGGGGTGGTTGACATCGCGGGTAACCATCTCACGGACGATCTTGCGCCCCACCTCGGTGTCGAGCTTTGGGGTGTGCCATGTGCAGACCTCATCGATCACAAAGAGACCTATTGAGTCGCAGAGGTCGAGGAAGTGTACATCTGGTGGGTAGTGAGACATGCGAACGGCATTCATATTCATATCCTTCATCATCTCGATATGTTTGAGGCTCAATGCTCTCGATGTTGTTCGTCCGCTCTCGGGGTGGAATGAGTGGCGGTTGACACCCTTGAACTTGATCCTCTCGCCATTGACATATATTCCATCGCTCTCCAATATCTCGATGGTTCTGAAGCCTATGCGCTGAGTGATTGTGTGCATCGGCTCACCGTTAGCATTATCTAAAGAGATAGCCAACTGATAGAGATTTGGATGCTCTGGATTCCATGTTTTGACACCCTCAGCCTTTGCCTCGATAGACCAGCGGTCGCTTAGTTTTTCGCACTTAGATGGGTTGAGCGTGGCGATCTTCTCACCGCAGAGACTCTGCAATTCAACGGTCACCCCCTTGGTTAATTTCGACTCGGTGAAGAGATCGATCTTGAGATCACCCGAAGCCTCTGCATCTATCGCTACGCGCTCGATATGTTCGCGTGGCATCACCTCTAGATATACTGGTCGGTATATTCCTCCAAAGACCCAGAAGTCCGCCTTGCGCTCGGCGTGGTTGATTGACTCATTTGACGAAGCCTTATCTACCTTCACCTCTAGCAGATTCTCGCCGCCGAACTTCAGTAGCTTCTCAATGTCGTATTTGAATTCGTAGAACGCCCCTTGGTGCATCTCGCCTGCTGACTTGCCGTTGATACGCACCTGTGCATCGGTCATCACACCCTCAAAGACTATCCTTACCGCTCTGCCGCTCCACTCTTTAGGTATTGTGAACTTATATTTATACTCTCCGCTCTCATTGACACGCTCTTCAAGCGGGTCGTGACCATAGTTGTAGTGTCCGAAGCCCTGAAGCTCCCAGCATGAGGGGACAGCTATCTTATCCCATTTGCCGCTACGCATACCATCGGAGCAGCGGAAGTCCCACTCTACGGTGTTGTCTTTGTCGGTCCCTGAGAGGTAGTGTCTAACTGTTGATGTGGCTGCTGAAGCTGAGCTACATAAACCGATTAGGGTAATAAAGAGTCCTAATAGTCTCATATTGTTATTGGTTTTGGTTTACGCAAAGGTATGTAAAAATGGAGAATAAAAAAAGGTTACAACATTAAAGTTGCAACATTTTTTTGGTAGTCGATAGGGGATTCGAACCCCTATGTCCTGCGTGAGAGGCAGGTATCCTAGCCCTTAGATGAATCGACCGTTATTTGATGGTGCAAATGTAGGGAGAATAATTGTAACATCCAAATTTTTTGCCAGTTATTTTTGGCTAAGGTGATAAAAAGGTCTTTTTGAGGTTAATTGACAAAAATAATAACTATATTTGTCTCTTATAAATTGATGGAAAATTATGTTTCAGAATCTAATTAGCCGGAGGGATAAAAAGGCGATCCAGTATGGCGAGCGTGAGTTTAGCTACGACCAATTACTTCAATACACCGAGCTATATGCTCGATATATCAAGAGGTCGAGCGGAGATGTAGAGCAGGGTGATATGAGGGTTATGTTCTTTTCGAAGAACGCACCTGAGTATATGTTTGCTATCTATGGCGCCTTTCGCTGCGCTGCAACTGCTATCCCGGTCGATGTAATGTCGGGGGCTAAGGAGCTTGCATATATAATCAATGATGCTCGACCTCAGGTGATCTACACAACGGTAGATAAGGTGGAGTTTATGCAGGAGGCTATCAATTCGGTTGGTGATGATAGCTATCTACCACACCTATTCACCGATGAGAATATCGATGCAAGCGATATAGATAACATCGAGCCAACGGCTATCCCTGCTGGCGGGGAGGAGGATGTGATGACCATTATATATACATCGGGTACAACGGGGTCGCCTAAGGGGGTGATGTTGACATACTCCAATTTGTGGTATAATGTCCATGCTGTTTGTGAGTCGGTGAAGATATATAAGGAGTCTACGAGGCTATTGATGATCCTGCCGCTGCACCATGTCTTTGCCTTTGCTGGTGCGCTGCTAGCCCCTCTCTATGTTGGTGCGGAGATCCATATTGTCGAGACATTGTCGCCTGAGTGTATCTTGGAGACTATGCAGAGGGGAAAGACAACTCTTCTGCTTGGGGTGCCTAGGCTATACGAGGGGTTGGCAAAGGGTATTATGGGCAAGATTAAGGCTAGCCCTGTTGCCCATGCACTGTATGGTTTGTGTTCGCTGATTGGCTCTAGAGGGCTGTCGAAGAGGATCTTTGGCGCTGTGCATGCTAAGTTTGGAGGCGAGATGGAGTTCTTTGTCTCGGGAGGTGCGGCGCTACCTATGGAGACGGGCAAGGTCTTTAAGAATCTAGGGTTTATTATTCTTGATGGATATGGAATGACAGAGTGCGCACCGATGATCTCATTTACACGCCCCAACAACTGGCATATTGGCTACTGTGGCTTGATGCTTCCGGGGTGCGAGGCTAAGGTTGAACCCACGGGAGAGATTGTCGTTAGGGGTGCAAATGTGATGAAGGGGTACTATAACCGCCCAGAGGAGACGGCGGCGATAATTCGCGATGGGTGGTTGCATACGGGAGATACTGCGATCTACGATGAGCGAAAGGGTATGAAGATCACCGGTCGTATAAAGGAGATTATTGTTACCCCCAACGGAAAGAATATCAACCCTGCGGAGATAGAGAATGAGATCACCGGGGCATCGACAATTATCAAGGAGTGTGCCGTGCTGCTCTATGAGGATAGGTTGCAGGCTCTTGTTTACCCCGATCTTGCGGCGGTTCGTGCCGATGGTCAGAGCAGCCTCGATGAGCTGGTTAGGGCGGAGATAGAGGCGTATAACCGCGAGGCGATGGGTTACAAGCGAATTTTGAACTACCAGATAATATCTGTTGAGCTGCCAAAGACTAGACTTGGGAAGATTCAGCGATTTAAACTTATCGACCTTATCACCTCTCGTGAGCAGGCGCCTAAGGAGGATGTCTCAAATCGCTCGGAGTGTTTTAAGATGGTTAAGAGCTATCTCGATGAGCAGACGGGTGTATGGGCAAATGGCGACTCTCACTTTGAGATTGACCTTGCGCTGGACTCTTTAGGTAGGGTCTCTCTACTCTCTTATGTTGAGGAGCATTTTGGGGTTGTGGTTGGTGAGGAGCAGCTGAGTGAGCTATCTACGCTTAATCTGCTTTGTGAGTATATTGAGCAGAACTCGGAGTCGACAACACTTGCTGAGGGTGAGTTTAGCTGGCGCGAGATCTTGGAGAGTGGCGATCAGTCGATCACTACGCCTCGTAGCGGGTTTATCCACTGGTTTATGCACAATCTTCTGGTTGTGACGTTTAACCTTCTCTATCGATTGCGCGCTAAAAAAATGCAGGGAGAGCAACCTAGCGATGCAGTGATCTATGTCGCTAACCACCGTAGCGGATTTGATGGAGGTTTTGTAAGCTCTAAGCTACCATGGTCAGTGGTTAAGAATACCTACTTCTTCGCTAAGGAGAAGCACTTCAGAGGATGTTTCCGTAGGTTTATGGCGCGAAAGAATAATGTCATAGTGATGAATATCAATACCAATGTCCGCGAATCTATCCAGCAGATGTATCAGGTGCTTAAGGGCGGAAAGAGTATAATTATCTTCCCCGAGGGTACACGAAATAAGAGCGGCGAGACCCAGAGCTTTAAGGAGAGCTTTGCGATCCTTAGCGAGGTTGTTGGCGCCCCTGTTGTGCCGATAGCCATCAAGGGTAGCGAGGGTGCTACAGGAAAGGGTCGCCTACCTCAACTAGGGCATAAGATCGAGGTGAACTTCCTCGCCCCTATGACAATTGCCGAAGGTGAGAGTGCGTTGGAGTTTGCCGCTAGAGTTCGCTCAGCGGTGGTGTCGGAGCTGTAGAGGGATGAATATCGAGTTGATTGTTGTCGGCAAGACCGACTCATCGGAGGTGGAGAGGATCGTTCAGGGGTATGCGAAGAGGGTTAACTACTACTGTAAGTTTGCAATCACCACCCTGCCCGATCTGCGAAGCACCAAGAGTCTAAGTCAAAAGCAGCAGAAGGAGCAGGAGGGGAGTGTGATTATGAGGCAACTCTCAGATTCAGACTATGTGGTGCTGCTCGATGAGAGGGGCAGCCAGTATCGATCGCTGGAGTTTGCTGATTGGATACAGAAGAGGATGAATAGCGGTGTTAAGAGGGTGGTCTTTGTCGTTGGGGGACCCTATGGCTTCTCGGCGGAGGTGTACCAGCGCGCCAACTCGTTGATCTCACTCTCGCTAATGACCTTTTCTCACCAAATTATTCGCGCGATCTTTGCGGAGCAGATTTATCGTGCATTTACAATATTGAATAATGAACCATATCACCATGAGTAATCGTGTGCCAACTATCGCTGTGATAACCTCAAACTCGCTGATGGGGGTGGGTTTAAAGTCTCTGCTCAATGAGATCATCCCCTTTGCGGTTGTTGAGGTGTGTGGTGTTGAGCAGATTATCGATAGCTCACCTGAGGAGCATTTTCATATCTTTGTCTCGGTTAATATTGCGCTGGAGAATATCTCGCTCTTTGAGAAGTTGCGTACAAAGACCATACTTCTAACTAATGGTTCGTCACTCTCGACAGCGCTGAGTGGCTATGCGCGGGTTGATGTTAGTGGTAGTGCGTTCTCTGTTCGCGAGCAGCTCCTGTCTCTACACTCATCTGCTCACCATCATCAACCTGCCGTTGAGAGCGATCGGGCGGAGGTGCTTACCCCTCGTGAGATAGAGGTGTTGAGTCTGCTTGTTGATGGGATGTTGAATAAAGAGGTTGCTAATGCATTGGGGATTGGGTTAACCACCGTTATCTCGCATAGGAAGAATATCGTTGAGAAGCTCGGTGTTCGTTCGCTCTCTGGCTTGACCATCTATGCAGTTATGAAGGGGTATATCGAGATTTGACACGCCCTATTTTTTGACCAAAGGTATGCGTTTATGCACTAAATATGTTAAAATCTTTTAAAAACTGGCTATTTCTAAAAATACTTAATATTAAAGTTGTGTTAACAGTGAAATATAGATAATCATTATATCTCTTATAATCAATAGGTTAAGCAAACAACGCGAATTTGATAGTAATTTTTTTTAAATTTTCTTCTTAAAAAATTTGCACAATCCAAATTCTTGCCTTATCTTTGTAGTGAAGTTTTAAGGTTCATTTTTAGGTTAGTAGTTTTAGGTTGATTGAGGAGAGTGGAGAGGTTGTTAGTCATAGACTAACTAAATGGAACTAGGGAGTGGTTACCTGAAAGCCATCGAATTACCACCACTTAAACCTCAGAACTCGAGGGGCAGCATTCGCTGCTCCTTTTTTTTGTCTTATCTCAACGGTGATGGTCACTTAGCCCGCTCGTTGGTATGCTATAGAGTTTATATAGAAGGAGACTAATCAGTCCCCGACCTGTCATGCTGAGCGAAGCGAAGTATCTCGCAACCTCTTTCGAGGATCTTGTGAGATACTTCGCTTCGCTCAGCATGACAGCCTTTAGAGATATTCTCGACTTATTAGTCGCTCTCTGTATGACACCGCGGAGAGTCGCTCTATTTGCTACTCACACTGCTGCTGCTGTGGACGACCCTGAGGTTTGCCCTGCTCTCCTTGTGGTCCCTGCTGCTGACCACCTTTACTCCCTTTGCGATGCATCTGGTGCTTCATCTCCTCGCGAGCAATCATCATCGCATAGCTGATCTTCTGATCGTCATTGAGTAGAGACATGATAGACTTGATGTAGCTATCCTTCTTCTCCTTCATCTCCTTTATCTTAGCCTCCATCTGCTCCTTTGATGGACGCTCCTGAGGTTTAGCCTCACCCTTGCGAGACTCCTTCTGTGCAGTCATCTCCTTTGCAGCCTTAAGGTTGATCTCGTAGATCTTCTTCTCTTGAGCATCGGTTAGCTCCAGCTCCTGATCCATTTTGTCGGTCTTGATCTCCGCAATCTTCTCAGGACTCTTCTGCTCCTTTTGCGCCCCTCCCTGTGGTCTGCCGCCACCTCTCTGTGCGCTTGCTCCAACTACGGTGAGTGCAAAAATCATCGACATCATCACCACTTTTACTCCAAAATTTTTCATCGTTACTTAATTATTAATTGTTATTTAATTATCTTTGTCTTGTGGACTCAACAGTATAGAGTGGTAATAATTAAAAAGGTTAAATCAAAAAAATATTTTTTTTCAAATTTAACTTTCCACTCTACAGAGACTCTATAGTTTTAGATGAAAGAGGATAGGCAGCTACATATATATAAATTGCTAGATGATGGGGGTCGTCTCGATGAGGCATTTATGCTCATCATGGATCAATACAGCAAGCCAATATATTGGCATCTGAGAAGGATGGTTGTCCGACATGAGGATGCCGAGGATGTTATGCAGGAGGTCTTTATGAGTATATATAGGGCGCTAGAGGGTTTTCGCCGAGAGTCATCGCTAAAGACATGGATATATAGGATAGCAACCAACGAGGCTCTGCGCCACTGCTCGAAACAGCGCCTCTCAACCAGCTCGTATGACGAGAAGGGTCGACTGGTGGAGATCTTCGAGGCTGAGCCACAGATCAACTTTGCATCGGCAGAGGCGGTGTTGCAGAGGGCTATACTCTCGCTACCCGAGAAGCAGAGGGTGGTATTTAATCTGCGCTACTACGATGAGTTGAGTTATGAGCAGATAGCCGAGGTTACCGGGAGCAGCCTCTCGACACTAAAGACAAATTACCACTATGCTAGTGGAAAGATAAAGGAGTATGTCAAAAATAATATAGAGCTATGAAAGAGTTTGATATAGAGGATATTGGCAAGAAGATGCCATATAATGCACCTCCGGAGGAGTTTTTTGTCCAGTTTAAGGAGAGAATGGTGCGGGAGGTAGCGGAGCAGGAGCATAGTGTGAATGGCAGGTCAAGCAAATTGGTTAGGTTAAGGCTACTGATTCCGATGGTTGCTGCTGCGGCAATGCTCCTTGTGGGTGTGTTTGTTTTTGATCGTCTCGACCATCGACAGGCGGGCATAGATGCCGGCTTCTATATTAGCGAGAGTGTCGATCAGAGCATTGATGACTATTTTAGCAACCTCAGTGATGAGGAGCTGAGTTCATTGATGGCGGGGGCATCGACAAACGATGATTTTTACCTAACACTTTTAACAGATGAGTAGTATGAAGAGGTTGATTATAGTGTTTGTTGCCATGATCTGTTGTTCATCGCTCATGGCACAACCGAAGCAGCAACCACGTATGGGCGCAAATGGCGGTGGGGGATTTACCGGGTTTCAGATCGAGATAATATCTAAGCAGCTGCAACTTAGCGAAAAGCAGATGGAGCCATTCAGGGCGCTATATACTGAATATAGCGAGAAGATGAACGAGCTGCAACACAAGCCGCACAAGAGAGGTGGCGAAGAGGGGCGACCCCAGATGGATAGAGAGCAGCTCTCTGACGATGAGCTGGAGAGGCAGATTATAGAGTCGTTCGATATGGTCGATCGCAATAACGCTCTGAAGCGTGAGTACTACTATAAATTTAAGGAGATAATCTCGGTGCAGCAGATAATGAAGATGTATAATATCGAGCGCCGTGTACGCGAGAGGATGCTCTCGGAGTCTACTCGCCGATCAGACCACTAATGACCGCTGAGGCGCAACCGATACCGAACATCGCGGGGAGGTAGGAGATTGTGCCGACATTTGACTTTTTGTTCTGCTCCTCACAGAGGATCATCGCCCCTTCGCGTGCCGGTTCGGGGGAGAATATCGCCTTAAAGCCTCTACGCACACCTGC
>JBCQTG010000018.1:0-29597 GCA_047178765.1 Rikenellaceae bacterium
GTCGCCGAACTTAGGATCGGGAAGTAGAATGTGCTTTTTTGGCTTAGCTTTTCTCATTGCTTTTTTAAACTACTGTGTTTAACTTAATTTTTTTAATAGGAAACGAATTATTTCTTCGCCGCCTTAGGTCTCTTTGTACCATACTTTGAGCGACGCTGTGTACGTCCATCGACTCCTGCTGAGTCCAACGCACCGCGCACCAAGTGGTAACGTACTCCCGGTAGGTCCTTAACACGACCTCCGCGCACCAATACGATGCTGTGTTCCTGCAAGTTGTGTCCTTCACCCGGAATGTAGGCGTTGACCTCCTTGCCATTTGTCAATCTAACACGAGCCACCTTACGCATAGCCGAGTTTGGCTTCTTAGGAGTTGTTGTGTACACACGTGTACAAACACCTCTGCGCTGTGGACACGCCGCCAAAGCTGGAGATTTACTCTTAAACTCCAATTTAACTCTGCCGTTTCTTACTAACTGTTGAATAGTTGGCATTTTAACGTTCTGTCCTTTAATTTGTTAATATAATTATTCTCGCTCCGACATGGACACAATTCCACATCGGACTGCAAAGATAGACATTATTTTTTAAACCACCATACATTTCATCAATTATTTTTCATAAACTCCTATAAATTACACGTTTGAGATTCCCAAAATTTGCAACTCTAAAAAAAAAATCATACCTTGTCACCTATGAAAAAACTACTACTTTCGGCAGCTCTAGCACTAACAACACTAGCTGCATCGGCACAAATTTCAGACTACAACCACCCCGCAACAATCATGGGGCAGGAGCAATTATCGACCCCTAGCGGGCAACCAATCACCCTCACAACTGAGGCTCTGATAATCCATGACGTGGATGATAGTCGCATAAATCCCCACACTCTAAAGGTACTAAAGGGGAAAAATTACAAGGTTAAAGGGGGTACAATAACCCCCGACAAGGGCTTTAATGGCACGCTAACTGTCAATGTCCAGGTCAACGACGGTGAGTTTGACTCAAACATATACCCACTAAAAATAGCGGTTGGAGAGGCTAAGACCCCAACAAATGCTATCTACGTATCACCCAACGGCAACGACAATAACAACGGCACAGAGCAGAGTCCGATAAAGAGTCTCGCACGAGCTAGAGAGCTGGTAAAGAGCAGCAAAGCATCTGTTGTATACTTCCGCGAGGGCGAATACTACATGGATCGTGTAGTGACCTTCACCGCCGAGGATTCTGGAAGCGAGGCTACACCTATATTATATATGGCATATCCAAATGAGAGCGTACGCTTCACCGGCTCGGTAGCACTACCCTACGACCAGTTCAAAAAGGCTAAGCCTGAGCAGGTAGAGCAGATAGAGAACACCTACATCAAAGCCAAGATCAAGGTGATCGATCTAGCCAAGATGGGTATCACCGACTACGGTGAGATAGGTCATGTGGGCTACGGAGTGAGGAAACAACCCATCCCTGCGGCTCGTCTATTCATCGACTGCGCAGCACAGAACCTCGCCCGCTACCCCAATGTTGGCAACTTTGCCGATGTGAATGATCCAAAGGAGAAGAGTATCTTCAGATCAAAATCGGGTATAATACACAAGTGGAGAGAGAGTGGAGATATATGGATCGATGGATCGATAGCAAAGGCGTGGGAGTGGCAGCGCAACAAGATCGCATCGATAGATGCCGACAGTACAGTCACACTATGCTGGGACTACCACAGCGAGATACAGAAGCATGATGTTAAGATGTTCTACTTCAATATCCTCGAAGAGCTTGACTTCCCCGAGGAGTACTTTATCGATCGCGAGAAGGGGCTGCTTTATGTATTTTTTCCATCGACAGTATCTGAAAAATCGGATATTCGACTCACCCAATCGCGCGAACCATTTATCGATTTCAGCGGTGCGAGCTACATCACATTCAGCGGAATCACCTTTGATGGCACACGTGAAACAGCTATCACAACATCGAAACCATCATCATTCAACACCATCGACAACTGCACAATCCACTCATGCGGAGGCTCGGGAGTGAGGATCAATGGCGAGGGTAATAGAGTTAGCAACACACATATCCACAATATCGGTGAGGGTGGTGTACAGCTCTCTGGTGGCGACTACAAAGAGCTAAAACACGCCTGCAACATAGTTGAGAATTGCGAGATCCACGACTACTCACAAGAACGCAGGGTCTACACCGCGGGAATAATGCTCTCGGGAGTGGGACAGATCGCACGACACCTAAAGCTCTATAACGGACCTCATATGTCGATCAGAATATCGGGCGTCAACCATGTTGTAGAGTATAGCGACCTCTACAACGCTCCATGCGAATACTCCGATATGCTAGGCGTATACCTCTGCACAGGTGGCAACTTCTTCGACCGCGGAACGATCATTAGCCGCAATAAGTTCCATGACGTTAGCGGCACATGGAAGCAGAGTGCAGGTGTATATATGGATAATGAGACCAATGGCGTTGTCGTTGAAGAGAACTACTTCTACGACAATGGAGCGCAGGAGAATGGCTGGTCAGTGATGGTTCACGGAGGCGCAGACAATGTCGTTCGACGCAATGTCTTTGTCGACTGTAGCTACCCCTTTGCAATCTCTACACGCCTCAACGGCTATGCTCGTAGCTGGACAGAGCGTATATTGAAGAGCTGGGAGGCACAGGCTCAAAAGGTGATGAACGAGGGGTGGCTACGCGCATACCCCGAGCTACGCCACTACTTCTACGATGGCGACAAACCGAGCGAGGAGATGAAGTATAATATCGAACTTGATGAGAAGGGGCTGGTGAGCAACTACTGGAATATCCGCACCCCAACATCAAATATGTTCTATGATAATCTGGTCTACAATAGCGACCCTGCAATATTCATCATCCCCGTAACCAAAGCGGATAAAAACTACTACAACCGCGGATACTACTCAGTATCAAACTTCAGAGTTAAAGATGGTGAGATGGTTGAGTGCCTACAACATAGCAACAACCATAATGTCGATAGCGACCCCGGATTTGTCAACTATAAAGAACATAACCTTGAGATCAAAGATAACTCAGAGATCCTACAACAACTACCCCACCTCAACGAGAACTACTTCGAGCGTATCGGCTTGAAACATAATCTCCGATAGTTGCTAGCAAGGTCTTTTTTTTGATTGATCTTGCGAGATACTTCGCTACGCTCAGCATGACAGGGAGAGGGGCAATTTAGGGGAAGTATACCTCTGTAGATAATGTTTACGACAGACCTTTCGCTTTGGACCCAAACACCTTTAGGTGTTTGAAAGTTTTAAGGCTTGATTTTTTTAGCCAAGTTTACTTGAGCTAAAAAAATCAAGCCTTAAAACGCAAGAGCGAAGCTCGTAGGTCCAAAAGCGCAAGGGAAAAGAGATGCAAAGCATCTCGACAGTCCCCCGGGTGGCAACCAGGTCGCCGAAGGCAGCCCTTGGTGCTTGACCTCGTACTAACCCTTACAGATTAAATCCGATGCTGATAGAGTATGAGTGTGAGCCGATCTCGCCAAATGTATCGGAGTCATGTTTGCTGAACTGTCCATTGAATCGACCTCCCACGCTAATCTTGCCTAGTCTAATGCGTGCGCCTACTAGGTATCCTACGGTCTCATAGAGATCTCCGTTGCGTTTGAATTTAGGGGAGTCATAGGGTGTGATGACCGACTTATCGATGATTGTAAATCGAGGTCCAACCTCTAGTTGAATGATCTTTAGAAGGGAGAAGCCTGCAACCACAGGGATCGATAGGTAGTGGTTTACCACCTTCTCATAGGTGGTGTCAAATTCAAAATGGCTATTGATATACTGCACCTCTGACGAGATATTAATAATAGGTATGATGTCAACAGACATTGATGCTCCGACCTGAAAGCCGATGTCGCTATTCACATTCCCATACTCGCTTGATTTGTATGTCGTCTGTCCGAGTCCGGAGTTTATGCCAAAGCTAACGATCTTTGACTTAGCCTCGATGGTGCCAACTGTAGCGACCATCAATAGTAGGATAATTAGTGCCTTTTTCATAATCTAAATCTATTTTATATTCTCTTGTTCAGGGTTGTAGCTGCGTAGAGCTAATCGCTGAACCAATAGTACGAATCCACCTGTAAGCACCAAATTTAGTACCAGAGTGAGAGCAGAAATGATGAGTGCATTTCCGCCAAGGTTATATCCCAGAGCGATGAAGATCACACCTGCACCGACCTCTCCGCGGGTAAACATACCTATTGAGATAGCCAGCCTTTCGCTCATCTTTCGCTCGCGATAGAAGAATACCGGAACCATCTTACCCACATTAGAGAGTATAGAGACAATAATCACATGCATCGCAATCTCGCCCCAATCCATCTGTGGCACAGAGGCTATAACCGACTGCGCTGTAGCGCTAGCTGCCGCACCGCCATCGATAACGAATGGCATGCTTATACCAACCAAGAACATAAATAGGTATGATATTGTAGAGGCTACGCGTGTCTCTGTAACGCTCTCGAAGTGTTTGCTCTTCATAACCATACCCAAGACAAATGCGGGGAGTAGGACCTCAACATGGATAGCCTCATCTGCACCTAGACGCGACTTTGAGATTAGATATAGAGCATGTGTAATTCCAAATAGGATAACAGAGTAGAAGAGGATTGCTCTCCAGTTCTGCGGCATATTGTAGGTGTTGAGCTTTTTCCATCCAAAGATGAGCAGAGCAACGACAAGTAGTAGCATCGCGCCCATCTGCCACTTCATTCCGATCATCATTATCTGAAGAGGGATCATAAGCAGGATCGTATCGAGATCATCGAAGATCGCCAACACCTGTATCTTCTTATATATCCAGCTCTTAGATAGGTGCATTGCAGCCAACATAGTGAAGAGTATTCCAGCCGATGTAGGTGCAGCAAATCGCGAGAGGAGGAATGACTCTTTCCACGCGCTACTATCGCTCCATAGTGGTTCGGGGAGTAGCACAAAAACAAAATATAGAGCTATTAGCACCCATGGTAGGGCTGCTGTTCCCATAGCTATGAAGTAGTCGGCGGTATAGCTTCTCCACTCCGCTTTGTTCACCTCAAACTCCCTACCTACATTAATCATGATAAAGGCGAGACAGGTGTAGAGTAGCGGATTGGCAAAGTAGTCTTTGAAATTGTCAAAATTCTCAAACCCCCATCCCAGAGGCAGCATCTGCGAGGCAACAAGTCCAAGCATCAAAAATAGCGAAAAGGCAATTACTTTTTTCATTTATTATATATAATTTTTATTCTCAATGTGGCTAACATAATATCAGGGCTATTGCACTCACCGATATACCCTCCTCGCGACCCTCAAAGCCTAGCCGTTCTGTTGTGGTTGCTTTTACTGAGACCTCATCGGTGGTAACCCCCATAGCCTCGGCTAATCGTCCTCTCATCAAATCGATATACCCCCTCAACTTAGGGCGTTGCGCCCTTATTGTACAGTCAACATTACCAACGCAGTACCCCCTCTGACCAATCAACTCGACAACAGCTCTAAGTAGCTCTATTGAGTTAGCACCTCGATATTGAGGATCAGTGTCGGGGAAGTGAAGTCCAATATCTCCCATTGCCGCAGCACCTAGTAGAGCATCGCTAATGGCGTGACATACCACATCGCCATCAGAGTGTGCAATGCACCCTCGATCATGCTCAATAGCGACACCGCCTAAAATTAGAGGCAATCCATCTGCAAGTGCATGAACATCAAACCCCTCGCCTATTCTAAATCTGCAACTCATAGTGAGAGCAAAGATAGTAAAAATTTGCGAAAAAAACAACTGTTTCAAAAACCTTGCCCTATATGGCTCTCTTTGCTCTCTATAGTTTGGTGATTTTTTTTGTTATATGCACCAATATTATATTTATTAATTGGTAAATTTTATGTATGTTTGTAAGTTTAGTGTAGAATCGTATTGAATATGTATAGAGTAATTGTTTCGGGAGGTGGAACAGGGGGGCATATCTACCCCGCTGTTTCAGTTGCAGAGGCTCTGAAGAGCCGTTTTGGCAGTGAGGTGGAGATCCTCTTTGTCGGTGCTGAGGGGCGTATGGAGATGGAGTTGGTCCCCTCTCTGGGTTATCGTATCGAGGGGTTGCCAATTGCTGGTCTGCAACGTAGGCTAGAGTGGCGCAATCTGCTGCTGCCGTTTAAGGTGGTGCGTAGCATATTCAAGGCGAGGAGTGTGATAAAGGGTTTTAATGCCGATATTGTCGTGGGCTTTGGTGGTTACGCCTCTGCACCTATACTCTGGGCTGCACAGAGGTTGGGTGTGCCGACGATTGTGCAGGAGCAGAACTCCTATGCCGGTGTGACCAATAGGGTTGTTGGTGGTGCGGCAAAGAGGGTCTGTGTGGCGTATAGCGGCATGGAGAGATTCTTTAAGGGGGCGCAGATCGTGCTTACGGGGAATCCATTGAGGGGGAGTTTTGGAACTCCATCATCAACGCGTGAGGAGGCTCTTGGTCACTATGATCTAGATGGGGAGCGCCCGGTTGTCTTGGTCGTTGGGGGTTCGTTGGGTACACGTACACTCAACACAATGATGTGTCGATGGATCGAGTCTCTCGGGGGTGAGCGACCTCCAGTGCAGGTGATATGGCAGACTGGACGCTACTACGAGGCTGAGATGAGGGGCTTTTTGAATAGCAACCCCGTTGATGGGGTGTGGCAGGGGGCTTTTCTCAATAGAATGGATCTAGCCTATCAAGCTGCCGACATCGTCATCTCACGTAGTGGCGCAAGCACCGTCTCGGAGTTGGCGTTGATGGGCAAGGCGACAATCTTTGTCCCCTCGCCAAATGTAGCGGAGGATCATCAGACGGCTAACGCAATGGCGTTGGTGAATGAACAGGCGGCGCTGATGGTGCGTGATAGCGAGGCGGCGGAGCGGGCGATGAGGCTAGCTGTGGAGACGTTGAAGGATAGCGGCAGAGTTGAGTCATTGAGTGAAAATATAAAGAGGTTGGCACATCCCGATGCTGCGCAGAGGGTTGTCGATCAGATAGTAGAGGTGTTGAAAGATGTCAAATAAGAGTATATATTTTGTAGGTATTGGAGGGATAGGAATGAGCGCTCTAGCTCGATATTTTCTCCATGCGGGTTATGCTGTCGGTGGTTATGATCGTACCGAGAGTGCTTTGACGCGACAGCTTGTTGCTGAGGGGGCGAAGGTGCATTATGATGATTGTGTGGAGATGATCGGTGCGGAGTTTCTCGATCCAGAGAGAACGACCGTGATCTACACCCCGGCAATACCTAAAGAGCATAGTGAGTTGAACCACTTTATCGATAGTGGCTTTGAGGTGTTGAAGAGGTCACAGATGTTGGGTATACTCACCGAGGGCAAATATGTGATGGCGGTTGCGGGGACACATGGGAAGAGCTCTACCTCTACGATGTTGGCGTGGTTAAATAGCCGTGCCGAGGGGCAGGGGTGTGCGATGCTGGGGGCAATATCTAAGAACTTTGCATCCAATCTAGTCCTTGGTGGTGGCGAGCGTGTTGTTGTTGAGGCTGATGAGTTCGACAGATCATTTCTGCGCCTGCGTCCAGATGTTGCTGTGGTCACATCTGTTGACCCCGATCATCTCGATATATATGGTGATTACGCCTCGGTGCGTGAGGCTTTTTCGCAATTTGTCGACCTTATAAAAGAGGGTGGGGCGTTGATATTGAAGCATGGCGTTGATATTGAACTGCGTAACTCGGAGATAGATATTTGGAGATACTCCTTTGATACCCCTTGTGACTTCTATGTTTCGCGTAGAGAGCTTGGTGAGGATGGTCTCTATAGCTATGATATAACTACACCTAGTGGTGTTATTGAGGGGTGTAAACTGCCTATTTTTGGATGGGTTAACCTAGAGAACTCTGTGGCTGCGGTGGCATCGATGTGGTGTGCTGCGCGTAGAGAGGGGCGGGAGTTAGATGCTGCATCTATCCGCGAGGCTCTCTCTGAGTATCAGGGTATTAAGAGGCGACTAGAGCTTTATCATTCGACACCAACAAGCATATATATGGATGACTATGCGCACCATCCGCGTGAGATTGCAGCTACACTCAGCTCGTTGCGTGAGGTGGTGGGTGAGCGTCATATTACAGCGATCTTCCAGCCCCATCTATACACACGCACCAGAGATCTGCATGAGGGGTTTGCTGAGGCTCTGCCGATGGCTGATAGGGTGATTTTACTCCCCATCTACCCCGCTAGGGAGGAGCCTATCGAGGGGGTCTGTTCGGAGATGATCGCTAGATTGATCTCGGCTCAGGTGGTTGAGAAGAGTAAGATAGTTGAGTATATGTCGGGGCAGAGTAGCGATGTTGTGGTCACCTTTGGTGCGGGGGATATTGATCTCTGCACTGAGGATATGGATAGAATGTTGAGGGGGAGGTTAGGGTGAAACGAATAGTCAATATAGCTACGGTTGTTGTTGTGTGGGTACTCTTTGGAGTTATTCTCACACTGCTTATTATGCGTGAGCGAGAGTATAGCGAGCAGCTAGATATTCGTTCATTATCATTTGTGATCCATGGAGATGAGTCTCCACATGCGCAGGTTGATGAGCGCGGGGAGGTGAATGAGCGTAGCCTGCTTAATATTCTCGATCGTAATAGTATTAAGCTGGTTGGTAGTCGTGCATACTCGGTTAACTTTGGGTATGTGGAATCGCTGTTGGAGGGTAATGGCTTTGTTGAGCGCGCGGAGTGTTATATCAATCGTGGTGGAGATATGACCATTGAGGTGTGGAGACGTGATGCAGCGATGCGATTGATGCTCGATGGTTATAACTGTTACCTCTCATATGACGGATTGCTCTTTGACGCCCCTGTGGGGTCGCCAATCCTCACCCATCTGGTTACGGGGAGCTATCGACCACTCTTCTATGGCAGCTTCAGAGGGTCGATAGATGACTATACCGAGGAGCGAATAGAGCAGATCGATAGGAGGATAGAGGCGATAGAGGTGGAGCGATACCCTATTCTGAAACGTCAGCGCGAGAACGATGAGCAGCATGGGGAGCTGCGCAAGAGATATATCAATCGGCGTCTCTTAGAGTCTGAGGATGAGTTTGATGTGCGTGTGGCGGAGCTTCGTGAGTCGAATCAGCGGCTACGTTCACAGTTTCATGAGCGCTCTCTTGAGATAAAGAGCGAGCTGAGTACGATAGATAAGAGGATCAGGGCTGAGCGATTGGCGCAAAAAAAGTTACGCAAAAAGTGTGAAGATATGTATAATCTACTTATCTTTGTAGAGACCATAAATGATGACCCTTTTTGGCGCTCGGAGATTGTTCAGATAGTGCTTAAGGAGGGGTCAAATTCTACTATGCGTATAGAGCTTATGGTTCGTAGTGGATCGTTTAAGGTTGTTTTTGGATCACTTGATGCCCTCTATGACTTCTGTTGGAGCGAGGATGCCCCCAACTGGAGCGAGATCTACGATGAGGATCGGATGTGGAGTGAGATCTACGCTATAGATAATAGATCAAATCTGCAGATCTTTGGTAATGAGCAGATGATACGTCGACGAGGTGTTGAGGCTGTGAGGAGAGAGAAACGAGAGTCGGTGCGTTCGCTTGTTGAGGAGCGGTTAGATCGACTGAGGGGGCTATATAACGATGCTCTGGTGAGAGTGGGATGGGATAGGTATCGGGAGATAAATATTGAGTTTAAGAGTCAGGTGGTGTGCAGATAGAGTTGAGAAGTGTAATTAATATTTGGGAGTTGCGATAACCCCCTTGTTATGATATGAATGTGGCAAAAAAAAGATATACAGTAGCAGTTGATTTGGGTCAGAGCAGTGTCATTGTGGCTGCCGGCTACAAAGATGAGGCGGGGAAGTTGCAGATTGCAGCTATCTCAAAGCACCGTTCTGAGGGTATCAAGGCGGGGCGTATAGAGAATATTGCACATGTTAATATCGCTCTGTCGAAGTGTATTGCGGAGATAGAGAGCAGACTCCATGTTAAGTTGCAACTTGCGTATGGAGGGATCTCTGGTGAGCTGGTTATAGCTCATCAACATCGTGAGCGTGTCAATGTCTCGGAGCCTGAGAATGGGGTTAGCATGGGTGATATATCTATGCTGCATACACTCATGGAGAGGGTTAAACCCTCTGATCGCGATGCCCTTTTGGAGTCGTTGCCTCTTAATTATAAGATAGATAATGGCAATGAGGTTACCAACCCCGTAGGCACCTTTGGACATGTGCTTAGCTCGGAGTTCAACTTTGTTGTCTGCGAGAAGGAGGCTTTGGGGCGTGTTAGCCGAGCCTTTACTCTGGCGGGGATAACACTTAAACGCTGCTTCGCCAATAGCGTGGTGGCTGCCGAGGCTGTGCTTACCTATGATGAGCGTGATAATGGCGTTGCTCTGGTTGATCTGGGCGATGGGGTGACCAATGTCACCATCTACTACCGCGGAACATTGAGGTATATCGGCTCAATACCTATCGGGGAGTCGGCGATTAATAATGATCTGCGCTCGTTGATGATTCAGGAGCGTAGCATCGAACAGATAAAACGTGACCATGGAGTGGCAATTGCCGATGGTGTTGAGGGGTGCGTAGAGATTGAGGGTCGTACACCTCGCGAGAGTAGAAAGTTACTTCTCTATAACCTTGCGGCGGTGATTGAGTCGAGGATGTTGGATATAATCGATTTTGTTGAACGAGAGATTCGAGATGCTAACTATGCCGATAAACTCACCTATGGATTGGTGTTGAGTGGCGGAGGAGCAAAGCTCGCACTTGTCGATAGGCTCTTTGAGCGTCAGCTGAAGATGCCGGTGAGGATCGCTATACCTGAGGATGGTATTGGCGATGAGTCACTTGATGCAGTCTCGTCACCTGAGTATGCAACTGTTGTTGGATTGCTTAAGCGTGGTGTAGAGATGGATGATAAGGGTGTGGGTAAGAGCTGCACCGTTGAGATAGTGGCTGAGGAGAGTGCTACCGCCGATATAGGTGACATTGCCGCTGCGGGGCAGACCCCCTATCAACAGGAGCTGAGACGGAAGGATAAGGAGGCTGAGGCTCAACATGATAGCCACGATAGTGATGATGGCGACGATGAGCCGGTTAATCATACACCTCCATTTTTGAGGAGTGTGACAAATACGATCAATAGTATATTTGGTAATCAAGGACGGAAATAGGGGTTGAGTTATGAATGAAGAGTTGATAAATGGTCTAGATCATGAGCGCGAGATCTGCCGATCGGAGATTACGGTGATCGGTGTAGGTGGAGCAGGAGGGAATGCGGTTAACTATATGTGGAGTATAGGTATCCGCAATGTTAATTTTTTGATCTGTAACACCGATCAAAAGGCTCTGAATGAGTCACCTATCGATGTGAGGATATGCATCGGCGAGGATGGACTTGGGGCGGGTAACGACCCCGAACGAGGGCGTGATGCAGCTGTCGAGAGTCAGGAGACTATCCGTGAGCAGCTCGTTCGTTTCAACACAAAGATGCTCTTTGTTGCGGCTGGTATGGGTGGAGGTACAGGTACTGGAGCCGCTCCGGTGGTTGCAAAGATGGCTCGTGAGATGGGTATACTTACGGTGGCTATCGTCACCTCTCCGCTTATTGTTGAGGGTCCACTGCGATATGATAATGCGATGAAGGGTATTGAGGCTCTTCGGGAGTGTGTCGATTCACTGCTTATTATCAATAATGAGAATATAAAGAATCTATATAAGGATGAGCCGGCATTTAAGGCATTTAGCAAATCAAACGAGATCTTGAGTAGTGCCGCAAAGGGTATCTCGGAGATTATTACCGTTGAGTCTAGTTATGTCAGGGTCGACTTCAAAGATGTCGCTAGGGTTATGCGCGATAGCGGAAGGGCGCACATTAGTGTGGCTCGCGCCTCGGGTGAGGATAGGGCTGAGAGGGTGGCTGTGCAGTCATTTAACTCCCCCCTTCTCGATCATCAAAATATCTCGGGGGCGAAGAGTATCTTCTTGCACCTTGCCGTTGAGAATAGCGAGTCGTTGATCTTCTCTGAGGTGGAGAAGGTGCTGGAGTATGTTCAGGGGAGTGCGCGCTCGCTGGCTGCTGATGGTAGCGTTCATGCTGCAAATATCATCTGGGGTATGAGTACTAAACCCGGCTTGGGGGATGATCTCGAACTGGTGCTTGTCGCTACGGGGTTTGATGATGAGCAGGATGAGCAGGACTTTGCGGAGTATGATCGTGCGAGGTTGCTCAGAGGGAGTGATCCAAACTCACCCTTTGAGGGGGTGAATATTGGCGATCACGTAGCTACACCTACACGTAAACGACTGCCACCGACACACACCGCTACGGCGGGGGAGAGCGAGGATGTGGTTGTCTTGCCTATGCGTAAACGCCGCTACCCCAATGTAGAACTATTTTTGCGTAGCCCTGCCTATCTTAAACGAGGTGTTCGTTTGAGGAGTAGTGATGACCAATCCGCTACGAGCCGCGGAGGGGAGAGTGGTGGTGAGGTGACAAATATCGATGGTCGACTATTCGATTATTAATCACGGTCAAAATATAAAAAATAACCGAATAAGAGGATGACCAATAAGTTGAAAATATCTATAAAGGCTGTCATGCTGAGCGAAGCGAAATATCTCGCAATGCTCTCTAATAGACATTGCGAGATATTTCGCTTCGCTCAGCATGACAGGTCGGGGAGTTGTTGGTCACACTCTTTAGATATATATAAATCATAAATTTAATTTAGGGCGTATAGATCGCCCAATAAAAAGTTTGGAAATTATTTTTTTGGGTTTTAACCCACATGTATTGATGATGATCCTAGCTACAGTGGTGTTGCTAGCACTCTCAGCCCTTATTTCGGGTTCTGAGGCTGCCTTCTTCTCGCTCGATGCTAAACAGATCGATCAGATCAAGGAGAGTCGCGACTCACGAGACAAAGCGATAATATCACTGCTGATTAATGTTGATCTGCTGCTAGCTACAATATTGGTAGTCAATAATTTGGTGAATATATGTATCGCCATTTTGTCCGCTGCCGTAATTGGTCAACTCTTTGATTTCGGCAGCGCCATGGGGTTGGAGTTTCTCTTTAAGATGGTTATTGTCACCTTCCTGCTGCTGCTCTTTGGCGAGATAGCACCTAAGGTTCTGGCGCAGACCGCTCCACTGCACTTTGCACAGCTCTCGGCTCAACCTCTTATACTCTTTCGGGCTATCTTCAGACCTATCTCATCGCTGCTGCTTAGTGTCGGATCGCGCTTCGGTAGGGTAAACTCACCCAATGAGATCTCCTTCGATGAGCTTGCTGATGCCGTCGATCTTACCGATAGCACAACTAAGGAGGAGAGGGGTATCCTCTCTGGTATACTTAACTTTGTCAATACCGATGTGCAGGGGGTTATGCGATCGCGTGTGGATATTGTTGCCCTCCAGCTCACCGAGGAGTATTCGCGAGTGAAGCAGATAATTATCGAGAGCGGATATTCACGAATTCCAGTATATGATGAGAATCTGGATAATATAAAGGGTGTACTCTTTGTGAAGGATCTACTGCCACACATTAATGAGGTCGATTTCGGGTGGCAGAAGCTACTGCGCAAGCCCTACTTTGTCCCTGTGCATAAGAAGATAAATATGTTGCTGGAGGAGTTTCAGTCGACAAAGGTCCATATGGCTATTGTGGTCGATGAGTATGGTTCGACATTGGGGTTAGTCTCGTTAGAGGATATTATAGAGGAGATAGTTGGTGAGATCTCCGACGAGAGCGATAATGATGAGAACTTCTACACACGAATAGATGAGAATACATACCTCTTTGATGGAAAGACACATATTAACGATTTTAAACGCGTACTCTCGCTCGACGAGGAGCTGCTAGATGATGTTCAAGGCGACTCAGAGACACTGGCAGGTCTAATACTTGAGGTTAAGAGGAGCATACCAAAGATCGGAGATAAGGTTGTCGTTCATGGCATAACCATCTCCGTAACAACAATGGGGGGGCAGAGTGGACGAAGGATTGAGAAGGTGAGGGTAGTAACACCACAGAGCAATGAGTAGAGTGGAGATCCTCCCTATAGAGAGGGCTTTGGAATATAGAGAACTACTTACACCCAAAGATGAAGAGGATATAGCGCGCTTTAGCTCCGTTAGAAGAGTGCAGGAGGTGAGTGCGTGGCGATCACTGCTGCGTTGGACCCTCTCCGATATGGGTCTCTGCTCAGAATATGCCGTGGCTTACGACTCTGTAGGTGCGCCATGTCTCGCTGATTGCGACCTGTTTATATCCGTATCACACTCCCGGACCCATGTGGCGATAGCTATTAGCCAAACTAAATGTGCAATAGATATAGAGTCGCTAGATCGCGATTTTGAACGTGTAGCTACACGCTACGCCTCCAACAACGAACGCTCACTATTGGCAGACTCAATGATCGCCCCATCTCTCCACCTACCTCTGATATGGAGCGCAAAGGAGGCAATGTATAAACACTCAGGTAGAGTAGGACTAGACCTCCTCAACGACCTCGTCATAAACAAAGTGTCAAACACCCAAATCAACAACATGCCATGGCAAATCCACGATAACCATATTGTGGTCTATACTTGTTAGCAAGCATCAGGGGCTGTCTCCGGCGGTCGGGTTGCCACCCGAGGGGCTGGCGAGATGCTTTGCATCTCTTCTTTTGCTGTGAGCAGTTTTGTTAAAATTATGGGGATTAATCCCCATAAAAACATACTCACAATAATAATCGCCCGCAATAGAGAAGAGAGACGCAGTTTCTCGCCAGCCCCTCGGGTGGCAACCCGACCGCCGGAGGCAGCCCTAGACACTTACCAACAAATATATCCTACCCTTTACGGCGGGGTTTGATTACGCTTATTACCCCTTCGATGACATCTTCTATTTTTGTTACGGCACTGATAGATGCGGCGTTGGTTAGACCGTCTAGTTCGTTTGTTGCTGCGCCTACTTGGTATGGGTAGATAAGCATAAAGCTGTTGTGGGCGAAGTAGTTATTAATATAATATGGTATACTCTCCATTGTCTCGTTGTATGAGAGGTCTATTTTACGAGCCATAGCGAAGATTATATTATCATCTTTTCGCACCTCCTTTGCGATAATCAAAATATCGGAGTACCTCTCTAGCAGCTTCAGTTCCACCTTGATTGTTGTAGCTTTGCTGATTGCTGAGATCACATCTATTGCGCTTTGTGAGCCATATATTGTTGCTGTTGCTCCTGTTCGTTTTACTAGTGTGCCGACTCTAATTATCCATGCGCGGAATCCGGTCTCCAGCTCAGCGTTGGGGGGTATAATAACTATATGGCGGCGAATTGTTGCTATGGGCTGCATTGAGCGGCATAATATTGTTGTCACGCTGGCTATATGTGTTGCGTTATCGACAAATTTTGATATTAGCTTTGTTGTGAACTCACCTTCGGGGTTTATGCTGAGTATAAGGTCGCTGACATTATTCTCGCGTATCATATTTGCTACACCATTGGCGTAGCTAGTGTCGTAGCGCTGAAGTGTCTCAATGGGGCGATCGTATGATGAGGCGCAGTGTTGAGCCCTCTCGATAATCTTTCGTGAGCGGGCGATCTGGGCATTCTCATCCTTATGGTCTGAGATTACATTGGCGACAGCGATGACTGTTCGTGCGGGGATCATCAGGTGTGTTATTCCGATCATTGTCTCTACGCATGTGGTGTCGTAGAATGGGAGAAGGATCTTTGGTATATCCTCCTCTTCGTTCACGCTATCAATATCTATCGTCTCCTGCATCGATAGTTCGTATCCTCCACGTTGTGCGGCGATTGATGCTACGGTGCAGGTGATGAAGATCATTATGATTGTTCCGTTAAGGATGCTGTCATCAAGTAGGCGGATAGGCTCACCTAGCTCATTATAGTCGAGGATAATGTTGTATCCAACCAGTACAACGGCGAGTGTTGCCGCTGCACGTGCGCTACTCAATCCGAAGATCACCGACCTCTCGGCTGTGCTATATCCGAAGCTCTTTTGTGTGAGCCATGCCGCGACATATTTTGTAAGTAGTGCGACTACGGTCATAATCAGTGCGGTGTAGAGGGTCTTGGGGTCGGAGATAAATACACGGTAGTCGATCAACATTCCTACGCCGATAAGGAAGAAGGGGATAAATATTGAGTTTCCGACAAACTCTATTCTATTCATGAGTGCCGATGCCGAGGGGATAAGGCGGTTGAGCGCTAGTCCGGTGAATAGCGCACCGATGATACCCTCGATACCCGCTATCTGTGCGAGTATCGCACCGAGGAAGAGCATGAATAGTACGAAGATATATTGAGCCATTCCATCGCTAAAGTGTTTAAGGAAGTGGCTAGCTATTATTGGGAAGAGGAAGAATATTATCGAGCTGAACAGCACCACTTTACTGGTCATCACAACCCAGAACATTGTGTTAACCTCTCCATCAACCATTCCAACCACCACCGCCAGCACCAATAGAGCCAGAGTCTCGGCAATCACCGTTCCTCCAATAGCTATGGTCACCGCGCGATTGCGCTTCACGCCGAGGCGTGAGAGCAGCGGATATGCAAGTAGAGTATGTGAAGCGAACATACTCGCAAGCAGCAGCGCAGTCATCATCGATGACTCAAGCAGGTAGATACCCGCCAGCGTACCAAACACCATCGGGATGATAAAGGTGAATGCGCCAAAGACTAAACTTCGCCAGCGGTTGCGAACAAACTCATTCATATCGATCTCCAACCCCGCAAGGAACATGATGTAGAGCAGACCGGCTGTTCCTGACATTACGATTCCGCTGTCACGTTCGAGCAGATTCAGACCATGCTCGCCTATTATCGCACCCGCCATAATCATTCCAAGGATGTGGGGTATGCGTAACCGATCCAGCACGAGAGGTGCAAAGAGGATTATGGCTAGTATAATTAGAAACTTCAGCTCTGGGCTGGTGACAGGTATTTCGTATAGATTGCTGACTGCTAGGAGTTCAAACATAATGTGTCTATTATTTGTAACTACTCAGCCCCTCTCAGCCCCTCAACACCGCCTCTGTCATGCTGAGCGTAGCGAAGTATCTCGTAAGGTCTTTCGCATACATTGCGAGATACTTCGCTTCGCTCGGCATGACATTCTCTGGGCGATCTTTGGTGCATTATATACACTTTATTGAACTGCTGAGTAGTTTCTATTATTTTTTATTCCCCACTAAGATAGGAAAATATCTGCGATTTCACAACTTTGTAGGCTAAATATTTATGACATAGCAAAAAAAAGGGGTGATGGAGGGGTGAAAGATTAAAAAAATGCTTACATTTGCAGATTAAAAGATTGAGGATATATCTATGTCAATAATGGAGAATATAACTGATAGAATGGAGAATATAGCAGAGAATAGTTTTGCAACTCTCAGCCGCGAGGAGATTGTTGCTCTATTTGAGAAGATGCTGAACAACGAACCAGTAGAGTCGTTGAGGCGTACGGTAGAGGCGATGAAGATCGCTTTTTATAGGAGTCAAGATGTCGAGGCGGTCGTTGAGGATGCTGAGGTGGCTGAGGGAGCTGAGGGAGCTGAGGCGACTGACGATAGTGTTGCCGAGGGCGAAGAGAGTGTTGCAGAGACAACTGTTGAGGCTAAGGGCGAGTTGGAGAGTCGATTCAAGACCCTTGTGGCGCAGTATCGTAGCCTTAGAGATGCTCATCTTGCCGAGCAGGAGCAGCAGCGCGAGTTGAATCTACGCATTAAGTTGCAGATCATCGAGGAGTTGAAGGAGCTTGTTGAGTCGGATGAGACTCAGACACACACCTTCAATAAGTTCAGGGAGTTGCAGGAGAGGTGGCGTGCTGCGGGACAGGTGCCAGTAGCCAATATCAAGGATATTTGGGAGCAGTACAACTATCAGATTGAGCGCTTTTATGGAGTTATTAAGATCAACCGTGAGCTGCGTGATCTCGATCAGCGAAAGAATTTAGAGTTGAAGGTGGCTCTTTGTGAGCGTGCAGAGGCTCTGTTGCAGGTTGCTAATGTGATCGATGCCTTTAGGGAGTTGCAGCTTCTCCACGATGAGTGGCGTGAGGTTGGTCCGGTAGATATTGAGTCAAAGGAGTCGATATGGTTGCGATTTAAGGAGGCGACATCTACAATTAATAAGAGACACGCAAACCACTTTGATGCCCTCAGAGGTGAGCAGGAGTCAAACCTTAAGCGTAAGGAGGAGATGTGTGAGAAGATAGAGGCTTTTGTCGCTAATCAACCCACTACTCACAATGGATGGAATAAGTGTAGCGAGGAGCTGCAGCAGATTCAGCAGGAGTGGCGCACCGTTGGTTTCGCACCTAAAAAGGATAATACAACTATATATAGCCGATTTAGAGCGGCATGTGATGCATTCTTTGCGGCAAAGAGGCTCTTCTATGCAGCATCGAAGGATGAGCAGAGCCAGAATCTTGCGGCAAAGATAGCTCTATGTGAGGCTGCTGAGACGATCTCGAAGAGTGAGGATTGGAAGAGCGCTAGCGATGAGTTGATTAAATTGCAGGCAGAGTGGAAGGGTGTAGGTGCGGTTTCGCGCAGAGACTCAGACAAGGTGTGGAAGAGGTTTAGAGCGGCGTGTGATCTCTTCTTTGAGCGTAAGGCGACACACTTCTCATCGGAGAGTAACGATCAGCAGAGCAATCTTGCAGCTAAGGAGGAGATCCTAACAAAGATGAAGAGTGTGGTTGAGAGTGGTAAGATCGACTCTATAGATGTGATTAAGAACTTCCAACGCAGATGGAGTGAGATCGGGTTCGTGCCGATTAAGAGCAAAGATGCGTTGCAGACAAAGTATAAGGAGGTTGTAGATGAGATGTTTAAGCTCCTTCGTAGCGAGGAGAGCAGCCGTAATATTGGCGCTTATCGCAACCGCATCGAGAGCCTTAAGGGCAAGGGTGGCGTAGTTGGCGAGAGAGAGAAGTTGAGCTTGAGGCTGAAGCAGGTGAAGCAGGATATAATCCAGTTGGAGAATAATATGGGCTTCTTTGCTAAGTCAAAGGGTGCTGAGGGAATGATCGCTGATGTGCAGAGAAAGATCGAGGCTGGTATGCGTGAGATCGAGCAGATCAAGGAGAAGATCAAAATGATAGATATAGCTGAAAGAGGTTAACAAGATGAAATTGACAAAAACGAAGTATATTTTTGTGACGGGAGGAGTAGCCTCATCGTTGGGAAAGGGAATTATCTCGGCATCGCTGGCGCGTCTATTGCAGGCGCGTGGATATACGGTGACTATTCAAAAACTCGATCCATATATTAATGTGGATCCCGGAACACTCAACCCATATGAGCATGGTGAGTGTTATGTTACCGAGGATGGTGCGGAGACCGATCTTGACTTGGGTCATTACGAGCGATTCACCGCTATGCCAACTTCAAAGGCGAATAATGTCACTACAGGTAAGATCTACCAGAGCGTTATCGAGAAGGAGCGTAAGGGTGAGTTCTTGGGTAAGACAGTGCAGGTGATCCCTCACATCACAGATGAGATCAAGAGACGTATCCAGCTTTTGGGTCAGACCAAAAAGTATGATGTGGTGATTACCGAGATCGGTGGTACGGTGGGAGATATTGAGTCTCAGCCATTTATCGAGTCTGTACGTCAGCTTCGTTACTCTTTGGGCAACCAGAATTCAATGTTGGTTCACTTGACGCTTATTCCATATATGGCAGCATCGGGAGAGCTAAAGACAAAGCCTACGCAGCACTCTGTTAAGATGCTGTTAGAGAATGGTTTGCAGCCCGACATCTTGGTCTTGCGTAGCGAGCATCCGTTAACCCCTGAGTTGCGCCGTAAGGTGGGTCTCTTCTGTAATGTTGACCCTGCGGCGGTGATGGAGTCTATCGATGTGCCAACGATCTACGAGGTGCCTCTGAAGATGCAGGCGCAGAATCTCGATAAGGTGGCGTGCCAGAAGTTGGGTCTCTCAGATGAGGGGGAGCCAGATATGGCAAAATGGACTGAGTTTGTTGAGAAGGTGAAGAACCCTGAGCGCACGATTGAGATTGCGTTGGTGGGTAAATATACAGAGCTTCCCGATGCATATAAATCTATCAGTGAGTCATTTATCCATGCTGGTGCGGCAAACAACTGTAAGGTTAAGTTGACATATATCAGCTCGGAGAGGTTGACCGCAGAGAATATTGCCGATAGGTTGGGTGATAAGGCGGCAATCTTGGTTGCTCCGGGATTTGGAAATAGAGGTATTGAGGGTAAGATCTTGGCTGTTCAATATGCGCGCGAGAATAGAGTTCCATTCTTTGGAATCTGCTTGGGTATGCAGTGTGCAGTGATTGAGTTTGCTCGTAATGTGTTGGGGTTGAGCGATGCCAACTCTTCGGAGATGGATCCTATCACTCCACATCCAGTTATCGACTTGATGGAGGAGCAGAAGGGTATTACCGCTAAGGGTGGAACAATGAGGTTAGGAGCCTACCCATGTGCATTGACTGAGGGGTCGAAGGTTGCTCAGGCGTATGATACACTATTAATTAAGGAGCGTCACCGCCACCGCTATGAGTTCAACTCAAACTACTTGGAGCAGTATGAGGAGGCAGGAATGGTTGCTGCGGGAGTAAACCCCGAGACCGGACTAGTGGAGGTTGTGGAGATCAAAGATCACCCATGGTTTGTTGGTGCGCAGTACCATCCGGAGTATCGTAGCACGGTGCTTACGCCGCACCCTTTATTTGTAGCATTCGTCAAAGCAGCCCTTCGTAGAGTGTTGCAAGGCGGCGAAATTTAAAAGATCGCACTTCGCGATGTTTGGTCACGTACTAAAGTACGCTCCCGCGCATCGCGAAGTGCGATCTTTCAAATTTCATCCACCTATCAACGCTCTACTAGCGAGGAGGTGGATGGAGAAAAATATATAAAAAGTAAACATGGACAAAGGAAAAATTGCAGGATTAATACTTATCGTAGTACTATATATCGGTTTTATTGTACTTAGCGGTAAGGAGCAGGAGAAGTACCAAACACAGCTAGAGGCTTATGAGGCGCAGTTGGCTAAGCAGCAGAGGCAGCTAGATGAGCAGCGTGTAGTCTCGATCCCAAAGAGCGAGGAGCAAGTGCGTAGCGAGAGTGCCGCGGTTGTTGGTGAGGAGCTAGCATCGGCAAAGGTTGGTGAGAGTAAGAGGATTAAGGTGAGCAACGATGTGATGAACATCGAGTTCGATACCCGCGGAGGTCAGGTTGTCTCGGTTGAGTTGAAGGACTATACAAAGTACTCAGATGGCGAGCGCACGGAGTTGGTTAACCTCTTTGACCCTACAACGGCAAAGATGGATCTATCGTTCTATATCCGCAAGGGTAATGGAAATGTGAGGGTCAACACCATGGAGTATAACTTTGTTGCTGAGCCATTGACATCGTTTGATGGTGGTCAGCGATTGGTTCTGAGTCTCGATTTTGGTGGCGATGCAGCGCTGAAATATATCTATACTATATATAATAGTGAGAGCAAGGCGGCAAACTACCTTGTTGACTTCACTATTGAGATGGATGGCATGTCGACCATCTTGGCTAACCAATCAAGCATGGGGCTAGCGTGGTCAAACCGATCATATCAGAATGAGAGGGGCTTCAATAATGAGAATACATACACCACTGTTGCCTACCACCACACTGGTGAGCCATCGATCGAGGAGTTGAGCATAAGCAAGGAGGGTGAGAGCAAACAGGTCTCGACAGCTGTCGACTGGGTAGCCTTCAAACAGCAGTACTTCAGCTCGGTGCTTATCGCTGCGGGGGGTGGAATCTCCACTGCCGATGTGGCATTTAACACCGCAGCACCACAGTCTGGTTATATCAAGGACTTTATGGCGAATATGACTCTGCCACTCAACCCTACCAGCGATAGATATGATCTGAAATTCTACTTCGGACCAAACGAGTTCTCAACCTTGGAGCAGCTGAACGACCTTGGAATGGGTGATTTGGCGATGGAGAAGTTGGTTCCACTCGGTTGGGGTATCTTCGGTTGGGTCAATAAGTGGCTGGTTATTCCTGTATTTAATATCCTTCGTGGACATATCGCTAGCTTTGGTGTTATCATCTTGATCTTGGCAGTCTTGATTAAGGTGTTGATCGCACCGTTGACCTATAGTAGCTACATCTCGATGGCGAAGATGAGGGTGGTGAAGCCTCAGATCGATGAGATCAGCGCTAAATACCCAAAGACTGAGGATGCTCAGAAGCGTCAGCAGGCGACAATGGAACTATATCGAAAGACGGGAATCAACCCTATGGGTGGTTGTCTGCCACTAGTTATTCAGATGCCGATCATCATTGCGATGTTTAGGTTCTTCCCCGCCTCTATCGAGCTGAGAGATCAGTCGTTCTTGTGGGCTAATGACCTCTCGTCATATGATAGTGTCTTGACTCTGCCATTTGAGATTCCATTCTATGGTGACCATGTGAGTTTGTGGGCGTTGTTGATGGCTATTGTGATGTTCTTCTACTCTAAGATGAACTACAACCAGACAGCCTCATCGCAGCCACAGATGGCGGGAATGAAGTTTATGATGCTCTATGTTATGCCAATCATGATGTTGGCATGGTTCAATAGCTACTCTAGTGGCTTGTGCTACTACTACTTCTTGACTAACCTCTTGACTATTGCCCAGACGGTGATGATAAGGCGTTTTGTCGATGATGATAAGATCCTAGCAACGTTACACGCCAATGCTGCGAAGAACAAGACAAAGGGAAAGTCAAAGTTCCAGTTGAAGTATGAGGAGATGCTAGCACAGCAAGAGGCAACTAAAGGTAAGAAGAGATAGAGCAGTTTGTTCTGTCATCGTGGGCTGGAGATTTTACATTTCGGATTTGGGTGCAAACACGAAGTGTTTGTGAAATTTTGTTTATCAAAAGATTATCGAATTTATTCGGAATAATCTTTTGATAAACAAAATCTTAGAGCGAAGCTCTAAGCCCAAATACGCAAAAAAGAGATGCAAAGCATCTCGACAGCTCCGCGGGGAGCACCCCGCCGCCGCCCGCGTAGGGCAGCCCTTGGTGCTTGCTAAAAGAGGACTAATAAAAAAAAGATATAACATGACACAAGAGGAGTTATTTAAGAAGCTCATTGCGCACTGCAAGGAGTACGGATTTGTATTTGCATCGAGTGAGATCTACGATGGTATTGGAGCTGTTTATGACTATGGACAGAATGGAGTAGAGTTGAAGAATAACATCAAGAGTTATTGGTGGGATTCGATGGTTAAGCTCCGTGAGAACATTGTTGGTTTGGATGCAGCGATCTTCATGCACCCACGCACATGGGAGGCTTCGGGACACGTAGGTGCCTTCAATGATCCATTGATCGACAATAAAGATTCAAAGAAGAGATATAGAGCCGATGTCCTTATCGAGGATTGGTTGGCTAAGCAGGATGATAAGATCCAGAAGGAGGTTGATAAGGCTCGTAAGCGCTTCAAGGAGAGTTTTAACGAGGAGCAGTTTAGGGCGGAGTCTCCACGTGTAGCTGAGATCGCGGCGAAGAGGGCTGAGGTGCATAAGCGCTTTTCCGATGCATTGAACGCTAGTGACTTGGTTGCGTTGAGGGATATTATCGTTGATTGTGAGGTTGTATGTCCAATCTCTGGAACTAGAAACTGGACTGATGTTAGACAGTTCAACTTGATGTTCTCTACTCAGATGGGTTCGACTGCCGAGGGTGCTAATAAGATCTACCTTCGTCCAGAGACTGCACAGGGAATCTTTGTTAACTACCTCAATGTGCAGAAGAGTGGACGCATGAAGTTGCCATTTGGAATTGCACAGATCGGTAAGGCATTTAGAAATGAGATCGTTGCGCGTCAGTTTATCTTCAGAATGAGGGAGTTCGAGCAGATGGAGATGCAGTTCTTCGTACGCCCCGGCAGTGAGATGGAGTGGTGGAACGAGTGGAAAGAGAGTAGAATGAAGTGGCACAAGGCGTTGGGCTTTGGCGATGAGAACTACCGCTTCCACGACCACGAGAAGTTGGCTCACTACGCTAATGCAGCGGCAGATATTGAGTATAACTTCCCATTTGGATTTAAGGAGGTTGAGGGTATCCACTCACGTACCGACTTCGATTTGGGTAACCATCAGGAGTTTTCGGGCAAGAAGATCCAGTACTTCGATCCTGAGACTAACGAGAGCTATGTACCATATGTTGTTGAGACCTCTATCGGTGTTGACCGTATGTTCTTGCAGGTGATGTCTGCATCCTATAAGGAGGAGACTTTGGAGGGTGGCGAGACACGTGTTGTTCTTGCACTACCACCAGCACTCGCACCAACAAAGGCTGCAATCATGCCATTGGTGAAGAAGGATGGTCTGCCAGAGATCGCACGCGAGATTATGGCTGATCTGAAGTATGACTTCAATGTTGCATATGACGAGAAGGACTCTATCGGTAAGCGTTACCGCCGTCAGGATGCTATCGGAACACCATACTGCATCACGATCGACCACCAGAGCAAGGAGGATGGCTGCGTGACATTGCGCCACCGCGACTCAATGGAGCAGAGCCGAGTTAAGATCAGCGATCTACACTCAATCATCAGAGAGGGAGTATCGTATCGTTCACTCTATAAAGCAGCAGCTCTTTAGTGGGTCGTATACTTGCTATAGACTTTGGAATGAAACGCACGGGGTTGGCTGTTAGCGACCCCTTGCGCATTATTGCTGGTGCGCTAGAGACTGTCTCTACCGCTGAGTTGGAGAGGTGGATCGAGGGTTATGTGGCTAAGAATGAGGTCGACACGATTGTTGTCGGCAAGGCTACACGTCTCGATGGATCCCCATCCGACACACTGCCACACGCTGAGGGGTTAGTGCGCCGATTGGCAAAGAGATACCCCGATAAGGAGGTGACAATGTATGATGAGCGCTTCACCTCGGTGATGGCGCAGCGTACAATCAGGGAGAGCGGAATAGGTAAGATGGCTAGGCGGGATAAGTCGCTGGTAGACAAGGTCTCAGCGACAATAATCCTGCAAGGATATATGGAGAGTAAAAATTTTTAGAGATGATATACCCAATAGTTATATATGGATCGCAGATCCTACGAAATGAGTCTGAGGAGATCGATAGCAACTACCCCGATCTAAAGAGGTTGATCGAGGATATGTTTGTGACTGTCGAGGCGTGTAGTGGTGTCGGATTGGCAGCGCCGCAGATCGGTAAGAATATCAGAATGTTTATCGTTGACTGCACCCCATGGGGCGAGGATCACCCCGAGTTGCAGGATTATAAGAGGGTCTTTATCAACCCTGAGATCTACGAGGAGAGTGAGGAGAACGAGCTTTTTGAGGAGGGTTGTCTCTCGTTGCCGGGGATACATGAGAATGTGCGCCGCCCCTCATCAATTAGAATGACCTATCTCGATGAGAATTTCGAGGAGCATGATGAGGAGTTTACGGGGCTGCCTGCGAGGGTTATCCAGCATGAGTATGACCACATCGATGGTTTGGTCTTTACAGACCACCTCTCACCACTACGCCGCAACCTGCTAAAGAGCAAGTTGCAGACAATGGCAAAGGGGAGGTATAAGGCGAGCTATAAGACGAAGTAATAGACTCTTTATCAATACAACATAAGGGCTGATTAAGGGTCAAAACATGGTGTTAGTTTTTTAACAATAGGCTGTTAAAAAACTAACACCTCATTTAGTTTTTAGAGTGAAAATTTTTTATTATCTTTGAACCGAACGCCTATTGTAGGGGTTCAGTCTATGAAATATAACATTTAAAACTGGGTAAGTATGGTAATTTTGGTCCTTAACTGTGGTAGCTCCTCTATTAAATATCAGGTGATTGATATGTCGGAGAGCGGTAGTAATCTTCTCGCAAAGGGTATAGTAGATAGAGTAGGATTGGCAATGGGCGTTTTGCAACATAAACCAACAGGGAAGGAGCCATTTAAGATCGAGTGTCCGATAGCTGACCATGCTCTGGGAACAAAGATGGTGTTGGATGCACTAGTTGATCCAAACCATGGAGTGATCGCCTCATTGGATGAGTTGGGTGCAGTAGGACATAGAGTTGCCCACGGTGGTGAGTTCTTCGATAAGAGCTGTATCGTTGATGAAGAGGTGAAGAGTAATATCAGAAGCCTATTTGATATTGCCCCTCTCCACAATCCTGCAAACTACGAGGGTATCATCTCAATCGAAAAGGTACTCCCAAATATCAAGCAGGTGACGGTCTTTGATACCTCATTCCACCAGACAATTCCCGCAATCAACTATATGTATGCCATTCCACGCGAGTACTACGATAAGTATAAGGTGCGTAAGTATGGCTTCCACGGTACCAGCCATAAGTATGTAGCTCAGGTGGGCGCAGAGTTGGCGGGTATAGATATAAACAACTCAAAGATCATTACATGCCATGTGGGTAACGGTGGTTCGGTGACTGCTATTCTCAATGGTAAATCATTCGACACATCGATGGGATTCTCACCCTTGGATGGTCTGATTATGGGTACTCGTAGCGGATGTATCGATGCTAGTGCAGCGCTCTTTATCGGCGAGAAGGAGGGTATGAGCTTCGGAGAGATCAATATGATGTTGAACAAACGCTCTGGCGTCTTGGGCTTGACCGCGGGAATGTCGAGCGATATGCGCGATATTGATGACGCCTATGAGGCTGGTAATGAGTTGGCTATCTTGGCTAGAGATATGCACTACGATAGGGTGAAGAGGTTTATCGGACAGTATGCCGCTGCTATGGGCGGTGTCGATCTGATTATCTTTACTGGAGGTGTCGGAGAGAACTCAGATGACCTACGTCCAACAGCTGTTGCTGGGTTGGAGTTTATGGGTGTTGAGTTCGATAATGGACCGGGTAACCTCAATAAGGGTGCTAGGGGGCTGAATCAGATCCTCTCAACCCCAACCTCAAGGGTTAAGGTGGCGATGATCGCTACCGACGAGGAGTTGGTAATTGCTACAGACACATACAATTTGCTTAAATAAAATATAATAAAAGAATGATACAACATCTTAGCGAACTCGTTACGGCAGCTCGCAACTTAGGAAAGAAGAGATTGGCAGTTGCTTTCGGACAAGATGAGCATACGCTACACGCAGTTTACGAGGCGGTAAAGGAGGGTTTGGTAGATCCTATTATCTATGGTAGCCGCGATAAGATCATGGAGATTTGCCGCGAGAGTGATATTGATGCGTCGGTGTTTAATATCGTTGATGAGTACTCCGATGTTGAGTGCGTTCGCAGAGCGGTGATGTCGGTTGCTAAGGGCGAGGCGGATGTCTTGATGAAGGGTTTGGTATCAACGGATAAGTATATGCGTGGAATCCTCAACAAAGAGGCTGGTTTGTTCCCTCCAAAGGGTACTTTGAGTCATGTGACTATTCTTGAGATGCACGGCTACCATAAGCTGCTAACCATCTCGGATATTGCTGTTATCCCGCAGCCCGATTTAAAGCAGAAGATGACTTTGATTGGATATTTGAAGAAGGCGGCAAACATCTTGGGTATACAGACTCCAAAGATCGCTTGTATCGCACCATCAGAGCAGGTTTTGCCAACAGTGACATCATCTTATGAGGCTGCTATTTTGGCGAAGATGTCTGATCGTGGACAGTTGGGCAATGTTGTTGTTGATGGTCCTTTGTCGTTGGATGTAGCGATGTATAAGGAGGTTGCAGAGCATAAGAAGGTTAAGGGGTCTCCAATTGCAGGTGATCCAGATTGTCTGTTGTTTCCAAATATCGAGTCGGCAAATGTATTCTTCAAGTCGGTAACACACTTTGGTGATGGAGAGTTGGCAGCGATGGTTGTAGGAACAAAGGTTCCATGTGTATTGACTTCGCGAGGAGATTCGAGCCAGTCGAAACTCTACTCAATTGCATTGGCTTGTTTGGCTGCTAAGAGGTAGAGTGATGGAGTTGATATTGTCTATCAATCCGGGGTCGACATCTACGAAATATGCGCTTTATAGTGGCGAAGAGTTGCTCTTTGAGAGTACTCTTCGCCACTCGGCAGCTGATATAGCACGCTTTAGTGCCGTTGTCGACCAGCGCGAGTGGAGGGAGAGTTTGATCCTCGATGAGCTGAAGAGCAGAGGTGTTGAGTTGAGTTCATTGAGGGCTGTTGTTGGTCGCGGAGGTTTGATTAAACCCATCGCGGGCGGAATCTATGAGGTTAATGATGCTCTATATAACGACACTGTTAATGCTACTGCGGAGCATGCATGCAACCTTGGGGCGTTGATCGCTCGATCAATAGCTGAGTGTAGCGATGAGGCAAAGGCGTATATCGCCGATCCTGTCGTTGTTGATGAGATGGATGAGGTGGCTCATCTTGGTGGACACCCACTATTGCCTCGCCACTCGGTATTCCATGCATTGAACTCTAAGGCGGTAGCCCACAGATATGCAAAGGATAGCGGAGTGAGCTATGAGGGTATGAACCTAATCGTTGCCCACCTTGGTGGTGGAGTCTCTGTGAGTGCGCATAGAGCGGGTAGAGTTGTTGATACGACAAATGCTCTCTCTGGAAATGGAGCCTTCTCGCCCGAGAGGAGTGGACGCGTAGAGCCTATGCAGCTAGTTGAGATGTGCTTTTCGGGTGAGTATAGCCGCGAGCAGATTGGCAAGATGTTGATCGGTGCTGGTGGTGTAGTTGCCCATTTGGGTACAAACTCAATGGCTGAGGTTGTTGATCGCGCGCAGAGTGGTGATGAGCAGGCGGCAAAGGTTATGGAGGCGTTTGTATATAATGTTGCTAAGGATATTGGAGCTATGAGTACTGTGTTAAAGGGTGCTGTAGATGCTATCATTATCACAGGCGGTGTAGCTTATAACGACTCTATCTTCAATCTTCTGGAGAGTAGAATTAAGTGGATCGCAAATATTATCCGCTATCCCGGTGAGGATGAGTTGGAGGCGTTGGCAATGAGTGCGCTGGAGGTTCTTAGAGGCGAGCGCGAGGCGTTAGAGTACTGTTAGTGCAAAAAGAAGTAAAGATGAATAGTATTGAGGGGCTAGTAGCCCAGATGTGCAGATGTGCCGTAGAGTCTCTCTATGGTGAGGTAAAGGGGTCGCTAGTGCAGATTCAGGCGACACGTAAAGATTTTGAGGGTGACTATACATTGGTCACCTTCCCGCTGCTAAAGAGCAGTCGCAAATCTCCCGAGGCTACAGCTCAGGAGGTGGGCGAGTATCTAGCTGCCAACAATAAAGAGGTGGCAGCGTTTAATGTTATCAAGGGCTTTTTGAATATCTCGTTGAGCGAGAGGTTCTGGAGTGGATGCTTCGAGCAGATCCTTAGGAGCGATGATTTCGGTAGGGGCGAGGCTACTGGTAAGAGGGTGATGGTGGAGTACTCATCCCCAAATACAAATAAACCTCTCCACTTGGGACATATACGTAACAACCTATTGGGATGGAGTGTCGCTGAGATCTTGAAGATGCGAGGCGATGAGGTGCTAAAGGTTAACTTAGTTAATGATAGGGGAATACATATCTGCAAATCGATGTTGGCATGGCAGCTCTTCGTAGGTGGCGAGACCCCCGAGAGTTCAGGGATGAAG
>JBCQTG010000019.1:0-29457 GCA_047178765.1 Rikenellaceae bacterium
ATCGAAGCTACTAGGTTCTTGCCAATGTCGTGTAGATCACCCTGCACAGTGCCGATAACAACTGTAGCCTGATCGTTACCATCGGCATCCGCAATCAACAGTGGTTTAAGAATCTCCAATGATCCCTTCATTGCACGAGCTGCCATCAACAGGTTTGGGACAAACGCCTTACCTGCCTCAAACGCCTCTCCGATTCTCTCCATACCCTTGATTAGATGTCCATCGATGATCTCTTTTGCTGATACTCCATCAGCCAATGCCTCATTAGTCTGTGCTATAGCAAGTTCTAAATTACCCTTGACAATAGCCTCTGCAATAGTGTACTCTTTCATAGTGATTATCTTTTTTACAAAAGTATAACAAATTTGCTATTTTCTTTTACTCTCTGTTTGCAGATTGTTTTGTTCTGTTTGCACTATGTTTTGCGTAAACTGGAAACTTGAGGTTGTGAAATATATCTATCTTCGTCGTTGGAGGCTTTAGGGGCTACTTCAGTTTAGATAGTCTTAATTTATCTCGCTCCTTGGTTAGCTCTACCATTATATCTCGGTATTTGATGGCGGCGTCAAAATCCTGCTTCTTAGCAGCAGCCTCCATTGCACTCTTTGCATCGGCAATTTGTTGATCTATGCTGCCTTGAGGTGTGGCTTGTTTGTTTGGCTTGGCGGTGTAGCGCACTTGTGGCTCTGCCGCTTTGCGTGTTTTGCTCTCCGCGGGGGTGTAGTAAGCAATGTCGTGACCACTCCTCTCCACGCCCTCACCGCTGTTGAGTAGGTGGCTATTTGTTGAGCCGCTCTTCTTCGCCTGCATTGGTAGCTGCTTATGCTCTAGGTTGTAGAGAGCCTGAACTAGACGTTGACGATTGGAGATCATTACACTCTCGCGGATCGAGTTGGTGAGTTTGTTGCAGTAGATAATTACCCCTCCCTTGGTGTGGCGAGCTGCTCGACCACCTATCTGTGTTAGTGAGCGGGTGTTTCGCAAAAAGCCCTCCTTATCACCATCGAGAATCGCTGCCAACCCAATCTCAGGTAGGTCGATACCCTCACGTAGCAGGTTGACTCCGATAATAACATCATAGAGATCGGCGCGTAGATCATCGAGAATCTGCACTCGCTCTAGAGTATCTATGTCGGAGTGGATATATCGGTTGCGAATACCTATTCGGTCGTAGTATTTCGATAGCTCCTCAGCCATACGCTTGGTGATTGTCGCTACCAATATCTTCTCTCCCCGGGCTACGCGTTGGCGTATCTCCTCGGTGAGGTTGTCGACCTCATATTCGAGTGGTCGTAGCTCCATTGTCGGGTCGACAAGACCTGTGGGGCGTATCAGCTGCTCGATGATATTATATTCCGACCTCTCCATCTCATAGTCGGCAGGGGTGGCGCTAACAAAGAGGGTGACATTGAGTAGCTTCTCAAACTCCTCGAAGTTGAGGGGGCGGTTGTCTCGCGCTGCCTCCAATCGAAAGCCATACTCAATGAGGTTGTCTTTACGTGCGCGGTCGCCACCAAACATGCCGCGTATCTGAGGTACGGTGATATGGCTCTCATCGATAATCATCAAGTAGTCCTCAGGGAAGTAGTTGAGTAGGCAGAATGGTGGTTGTCCCGCTTTGCGACCATCGAAGTAACGCGAGTAGTTCTCTATCCCCGAGCAGTAGCCCAGCTCCTTAATCATCTCTAAATCATACTCAACTCTTTGGCGTAGGCGGTTAGCCTCGATTAGTCGTTCGCTCCTCTCAAATGCCTCAGCTTGACCTCCCATATCGACATATATCTGCCCTATCGCCTCGCCTATACGCTCTTTGTTGGTTACGAAGAGGTTGGCGGGTGAGATGGTTATCTCATCGAGTGAGATTATCGTTCGTCCCGAGGTGGGGTCGATCTGGCGGATAGACTCAATCTCATCGTCAAACATTGAGACCCTATAGCACTGATCGCCATAGGCGCTCATTATATCTATCGACTCTCCGTTGATACGGAAGGTAGCTGTCGATAGCTCCCTCTCTGTGCGTACATAGAGAGCCTCAACAAGTGCATAGAGCAGATGTTTGAGGTTGACACGGCTACCAACAGCGAGGTGGATGGATGCCTTTTTGAAATCCTCAGGGTTGCCGATACCATAGATGCATGAGACGCTCGATACAACAATCACATCGCGCCTACCCGAGAGCAGGGTGGAGGTGGTGCTTATACGCATCTTCTCAATCTCATCGTTGATCGATAGATCCTTCTCGATATATGTCCCTGTTGTGGGGAGGTACGCCTCGGGCTGGTAGTAGTCGTAGTATGATACGTAGTACTCTACAGCGTTATCGGGGAAGAAGTTTTTAAACTCGCTATATAGCTGTGCGGCGAGGGTTTTGTTATGGCATAACACAAGTGTAGGGCGGTTGATCTGCTCCACAACATTAGCCATGGTGAAGGTCTTGCCCGAGCCTGTGACACCGCGCAACGTTGAGCAGCTGTCACCCCTGATTATAGAGTCGACAATCTGCTCTATCGCCTCAGGCTGATCGCCAGTAGGTCGGTATGTCGCACTTAAATTAAACTTCATAATTGACCGCAAAGTTACAAAAAAAATGCTAACTTTGCCTCAATGTTTAATGATAATTGATTAAACATTTAAAGAGGAATGATAGATAGAGAGACAATAGATAGAATTTACGCGGCAGCCAATATCGTAGAGGTGATTGGTGATTATGTCACACTCAAACGTAAGGGTGTGAACTATCAGGCGTGCTGCCCCTTTCACAATGAAAAGACACCATCGTTTGTGGTCTCTCCATCTAAGGGTATCTACCGCTGCTTCGGCTGTGGTAAGGGTGGTAGTGTGGTCTCGTTCGTTATGGAGCATGATGGTCTATCATACCCCGAGGCGCTAAAGGTGATAGCAAAAAAGTATGGTATAGAGGTTCATGAGAGGGAGCTAACGGAGGAGCAGGTGGCGCAGAATAACAACCGCGAGAGTATGTTTGCTCTCAATGGTTGGGCTTATGACTACTTTGTCGATCGACTGACTGGTAGTGAGGAGGGGCGTAGTGTTGGTCTCTCTTACTTCCGCTCTGTGCGTGGTTTCACCGATGCAACGATCAAACGGTTTGGGCTTGGCTTCTGCCCATCGCGAGGCTCTGAACTCTCTGAGGCTGCCCTTAAGGCGAGCTATAAGGAGGAGTTTCTGGTGGCTACGGGGCTATCGATCAAGAGTGATAGTGATGGACACCTCTTCGACCGTTTCCGCGATAGGGTGATCTTTCCGGTACATACTCTGTCGGGTAGGGTGGTCGCCTTTGGCGGTCGTACGCTACGCTCAGATAAGAAGTTGGCGAAGTATGTCAACTCACCTGAGAGCGAGATATATAGTAAGAAGAGGGAGCTGTATGGTCTCTTCTTTGCAAAAAAGGCGATTCAGCAGCACGATAATGTGATTATGGTGGAGGGGTACACCGATGTGATCTCTATGCACCAATCGGGGATTGAGAATGTGGTCTCCTCATCGGGAACATCCCTGACCAAAGAGCAGATTATGCTTATTCACCGCTTCACAAAGAATATAACAATTATCTATGATGGCGATGCTGCGGGTGTTAAGGCGGCACTGCGCGGAATTGATCTGGTGCTTAGCGAGGGGATGAATGTACGCATCGTCTCACTACCCCCAGAGCATGATCCCGACTCTTTTGCCCGCGCACACACAGCCGAGCAGGTGCAGAGCTACATACGCGATAATGAGGTCGACTTCCTAAGCTATAAGGCGAAGATGTTGATGGATGAGTCGGAGAGCGACCCTACGCGGCGAGCAGAGATGATTGGCGATATGGTGGAGTCGATCAGCTGCATTCCTGAGCCTATCAGACGAACGTTGTTTGTCGATGAGTGTGCTAAGATCATGGCTATCGACCGCGACCTGCTGCTAGCTGAGGTGGCGCGAAAGGCTAAGTTTGGTAGGGGGAATAGAGAGGCAACGGAGTTTATTCGCAATCAGCAGCAGCAGAGTGTTGCTGCCCCTAAACTCGACTACCTCTCTATTGAGGCGGGGAGTAGTGTGGAGATTTTGGAGTTTGAACTACTCAAATACCTGCTTCGTTCTGGTCATCGTGAGACAGATCTTTTTGTCGGTTCGCAGGTGAGCCACCATAATGTAGCAACACTTATATTCAACGAGTTGGAGGATAGCGGTATGCCCTTCTCAAATGGTACTCATCGTAAGATCTTTGATATTTACCATAGCGAATATCTCAGTCGTGGTGAGGGTCAGGAGGTGGCGACAAATATCTTTTTGGAGAGCGAGGATACCGACGTATGTAATAAGACGGTGGATATACTTACCAGCGATGAGACCTATGAGGCGAGTCAGATATGGCGAATGAGTCATAAATTTGCTAGTGAAGATGAGGAGTCCATCTCTCGTGGCGTCTATAAGGCGCTTACGCTCTATAAATCAAAGTCATTGGATAATATGATTAAGGATCTTAATGTTCAACTCTCACAGTGTGCAGTGGGAGATGATGATAGGGTAGATGAGATACTACAGAATATGGCAAAGTTGAATAGTTTTAAGGTGCAGTTGGCACATCAATTGAAGAGGTTGATACTATGAGTTGTTCAAAAATAATCCCTCTATATATTGTCTCTATCCTTATCTCTGTCACCTCTTTGGTGGCACGGACATTTAGTGTCGAGGGTGTTGTCCTTGGTGAGCAGTCTCGACAACCTATCCCCTTTGTGGCGGTGACTGTCGATGGTGACCCCACCACTGGTGCGGTATCGGGTGAGGATGGTCGCTTTGTTATCAATGGTGTCGAACCCGGTATTCAGCGTCTTGTTGCCCAGAGTCTAGGGTATGAGAATAGCTACTCCTATCAGATTGAGGTGAATGCGCGTACCCCCTTTGTGGAGATTAAAATGATTGCTTCATCTGAGAAGATTGATTCTGTCTTTGTTCGACCATCCCTTTTCCGGCAGAGTGTTGAGTCTCCTGTGAGTATGCGACGTATAGGGTTTGAGCAGATTGAGATGAGTCCCGGAGCCAATCGTGATGTCTCTAAGATTGTGCAGAACTACCCCGGTGTGAACTACTCCCCTGCGGGGTATCGTAACGACCTTATAGTGAGGGGTGGATCACCATCCGAAAACCGATTCTATCTTGATGGGATTGAGATACCCAATATCAACCACTTCTCCACCTCGGGGGCTTCGGGGGGACCAGTGAGTATCCTCAATGCCGATCTTATTCGCGAGGTTGAGTTCTATTCGAGTGCCTTTCCCGTGCAGTATGGTGGGGCGTTAAGCTCTGTTCTCGATATTCAGTTGACCGATGGCAACCCCGATAGAGCGACCTTTAAGGGTACTCTCGGTGCTTCGGAGGTCTCGTTGAGCGGTAGTGGTCATATCTCCGATCGGGCGACATATATCTTCTCTATTCGACAATCATACCTCCAGTTCCTATTTAAGATGTTGGGTCTACCCCTTCTTCCAAACTTTATCGATGGGCAGTTTAAGATAAAGTATAAACTAACAGAGAGGTCAGATATTACGCTGTTGGGGTTGATGGGTATAGATAACATGACCCTTAATGAGGAGGGTACAACGGAGACCTCAGAGTATATCTTGAACTACCTACCAACGATCAAACAGAACACCTTTGTCACTGGGTTGAGGTATCGGCTCTTTGCGGGGCGCAACACCATCTCTGTTGTCGCTAGCCACTCCTATGTCAAGAACTCTAGTGTTAAGTACTTCGATAACGATGAGTCGAATGGTCTAAACTATAGCATCAACTCGAAGGAGCAGAAGAGTACACTCAGGGGTGAGAATAGAGTTAACTACGATAGTGGTATATCGTTGCGCTATGGTGCTGAACTTACATATACTCAATATGGTGTCGACTCCTACACTAGCTTGGTTAGTGGTGGGGAGAATCTATATAATACCACCCTTGGACTCTTTGGCTATGGTCTCTATGCTGGGGTCTCTGATAGGTGGCTGAGCGATCGATTGACAGCCTCGTTTGGTATTCGTTTCGATGCGAATGACTTCTCAACTCAGACACTTAAGTTCTGGTGTCAGCCATCACCGAGGCTCTCGGTGAGCTATCTTCTCCCGGCGAACCTTACTCTGGGTGCGGCAGTTGGTCTCTACTGGTCAATGCCTCCACTAACATCGTTGAGCTATGAAGAGGGTGGGGTAGCGGTGAATGCTGCTCTGAACTATATCGGTGTTAACCACTACACTCTGGGGTTGGAGTGGCGACCCAAACGCGAGGTATTCATCTCTTTAGAGGGGTTTTATAAGCACTATTTTGATATGCCTATAGTTATCGAAGATGGTATTCCGCTAGCCGATCTGGGTGATGATTATGGAGTCATTGGTAATGAGGCGCTAACGCAAACAGGTGTCGGTAGAGCATATGGAGTGGAGCTGATGGGGCAGTGGCAGGTGATGAAACGTATCTCTCTGGTTAGCTCATTGACACTCTATCGTAGCGAGTATGCTGTAGATAGTAACGCCTCTTTCCGCCCCTCATCGTGGGATAATCGAGTTATCCTTATGGCATCGGGAACATATACATTCAAACGCAACTGGAGCGTAGGCGGAAAGCTCTCCGCTACAGCTGGCTCACCATACACACCATATGATGAGGACCTATCGTCACAGATAATATATTGGGATATTACAGGTCAACCCGCCTATGACTACTCTGCGTATAACACCCTGCGCAACGATGCATATGCACAGTTTGACCTACGTGTAGATAAACGCTTCTACTTTGATAAGTGGATGTTAGGAATATACCTCGATATACAAAATCTCTTTATGAGCAGGTATACCGAGGCTGATATTCTAGTTAGTACAGGTGAGGTCGATCCAAACGACTCATCACGCTATCAGATGAAGTGGCTCAGCAATGTCAGCGATACAATGCTCCCTACAATCGGGATCACCGCCTCTTTTTAGCTATATTTGATGTACAGCATATAGTATTCAGTGGGGCAGCAGCAGTGCTATTTCTCTAAAGGATGCATAACGACGGAGATATTTGTAGGGCTATTGACAATGATCTTTGCCATCTTGCTGATCTCCTTTGAGGTTATGCTATTCACAGCGTTGAGGTAGTCTGCTTCAAAGTTGAACCCTCTGTTGTAGAGTGACTCGATATAGCTAACCCAGCTGCGGTTATGCTCCTTGCTGTTGGCGTATGCTTTGTTGAGGTACTCGCGTGTTTTTGAGATCTGCTCATCCGGTACACCCTCATTAACTATCGCCTCTAGCTCATTAGCTATCTGCTCTCGAAGCTGCTCTATCTGCTCCTCATTGGTGTCGAAGGAGATTGACAGCTTGTAGTTTGTGTAGGGTGTTGAGGTGATGCTCAATCCAACTTGCACGCCATATGTTCCCCCCATCTGCTCGCGTACACTGTCGAGAAGTCGTTTGTCGAGAGCCGACTTAAGGTAGCTCGCAACAACTCTATTGCGTAGGTTATCTTTGATCTTTGTACCTGCGTAGAGCTGCTCTACACCAACCTTGGGCTGCTCCATACGAACATTGAAGTTATCGACTATCTCTCCCTTTGTGGGTCGTACATTATCATCTCTATAGAGCATCCTCTTATTGCTATTTTCGACAGGCAGTGAACCTAGATACTTCTCAACAAATGGGCGTAGATTCTCCTCGCTGATATTTCCAACGATGGTGAATCGGAAGTTATCCGCATCGCTAAAGAGCTTGTTGTGTATCGGCTCAAACTGCTCGAAATCGATACTCTCCAGATCTTTAATCTCTATCGGCTTTGTGCGTATATTTCCGCCATATACACTCTCGTTGTAGCGCATCTCAGCGTGGAAGTCGGGTGAATTTTGTTGATGCTCAAGGTTTGCATATACATTGCGCATAAGCGTCTGGTAATCACTCGGATCAAAACGTGGTGCGGTGAAGTTAAGGTAGATCAACTTCATCAACCTCTCAATATCTATCGGTGAGCAGATGCCGCTGACACCGTGTGAGTACTCTTCAATGTAGCTTCTCAGTGAGACTACATTACCTGTGAGCAACCTATCGAGTTCAATCTTGCTATGCTCACCTGCTCCCGATGCTTGCATCGTTGGGATTAAGAGGTTAGCGGTTATGTAGTTATCATCATCAATGAGTGAGTAACCACCCTTGGAGTAGCCCTTGACTATCAGCTCATCATTCTTCAGAGTCGTCTCTTTAAAGACCACCACAACACCGTTGCTCAGCAGCCATTCGTAGCTATCGAGATCTTTGTTATATGACTCCTTGATTATGGTTGAACCATTCAGTACTGTACCCTCTGGGAGTAGCTCCTTGTCGTTGCTCTCCTCTGTGTATGGTTCTATCTCTGCAGAGCGGCTGCTCTTAATAATCTCCAATATATCATCTTCAGTTGGTATATCATCACCCTTTTTTGGCGTTGGCGCGATCACCATTACGACATTGTTATTGTCGCTAAAGAGTGTTGGGACGACTGCATTGATCTGCTCAAGTTTCATATTCATAATTATCTCAGAGTCGATAGCCCAGCGATCATCGGCGCTCGGAATAGCTGTTCCATATCTAAAGTTTGAGATATAGTCGTTGACATATGAGTTATTGGTGCGATCATCTTTATTGAGATAGTCGCGCTCTGCTGCACGTAGGATATTGATCTTTGCTCGCATAAACTCACTCTCTGTAAAGCCGTGGCGACGTGTACGCTCCATCTCGGTAGCGATGCTACTTAGCGCCTCATCGATCATCTTTGTGTCGCTCTGAGCAGAGTAGTTGGTGGTGGTGAGTGTTGGGATTATTCCAATACCGCCTATACCCATCCACCCTCCAAGAAATGGGGCGTCGGGAGATTTGGCTATCAGCTCTAACCTCTCATTCTGCATCACCTCTATAAAGCTCTCTATAATATCGCTCTCTGCTGTGGCATAGCTCGACATCTCCTCTTTGGGTGTTGCGCGATCCTTGATAAAGTATCTTATCGCGGCATACTGCATCTCAGGATCGGTGAAGATCTTAATTATAGGCTCTTCATTATCCTCGACAACTATCACCTCTTTGCTGGGTGCATCCGCCGCTGGAGGTGCAATATCCTTGAACAGCTCCTTTATCTGTGCCTCAACTCTATCTACATCAATATCACCAACTATGATAATCGCTTGGTAATCTGGTCGATACCAGCGGTTATAGAAGTTAACAAGTGATTGATGCTCGAAGCTGTCTAGCCCCTCTAGATAACCGATCAAGTTACGCTCAGCATACTTAGTCCCTCTGCCCAATGTCTCAATCATAGCAAGCAACGATCGCCACCCTGCACCATCGCGAGTGCGTAGCTCCTCCTTGATTACTCCCCTCTCTTTATCTATCTCCTCAGGCTGAGGGTCAATCATTGCAGACCAGTCGTGAAGTATCAATAGTGCGCTATCAATCACCGTAGGGCGGGTGACAGGTACATCCTGCATCAGATATACCGTGTAGTCCCAGCTTGTCGCTGCATTGAGGTTTGCTCCAAACTTTACTCCGATGCTCTCAAGATAGTTGATTATCGTCTTGTCGGGGAGGTTCTTTGTCCCGTTGAATGCCATATGCTCAAGGAAGTGCGCCAGACCCTGCTGGTCATCCTCCTCTTGAATAGCTCCAACACTGGAGAAGATATAGAAATCTGCCTGCCCCTTTGGACGTGCATTGTGACGGATATAATAGGTTAGAGAGTTATCTAATCTACCTACTCTGACCTCGGAATCAACTGGTATATTCCCCTCCTGTGTCGCTGCTCCGAAGCTGACCCAAACAACACTCAGCAAAATTGCCGATATAATAACTTTAATTCTGTTCATATTAATTTGCATTTAATACCTCACTAACGAATATAGATCTCTCTATATTGTATACAAATGGGCGATCAACACTCTGCTGATCGCCCATCTATTCCTCTTCACAAAGACTATTTCTTCTCGCGTGAAAGCATCGAGTGAGAGATAGGTGTTGCGATAAAGATTGATGAGTATGTACCCACAATAACTCCGATCAACATTGCAAAGACAAAGCCCTGAATTGTCTCTCCACCAAAGATGAAGATTGCCAAAAGGGTAATCAATGTCGTTCCCGATGTATTCATCGTACGTGCAATAGTTGAGTTAACACCATTATTGATATTCTCCTTCAATGTGTGCTTTGGATAGAGACCAGTGTACTCACGAATACGGTCGAAGATAATCACGGTATCGTTGATTGAGTATCCGATGATTGTCAAGATCGCTGCGATAAATGCTTGGTTGATCTCCATATTGAATGGTACAAATCCATACAAGATTGAGAATAGACCAATAACAATAATAACATCATGAGCCAATGCGATTGTCGCACCACTTGCCCACTGCCATCTGCGGAAACGGATAGTGATGTAGAGCGAGATTGCCAACAACGATACAAAGATTGCCAACAATGCATTGTAGGTCATATCCTTTGCTATCGATGGTCCGATCTTGTCTGATGAGATAATTCCATTTACATCACCCTGAGTATTGCGGAATCCGTCAAATGTGATCTCGTAGTTGTAGAGTCCCTTAACGGCGTTGTAGATAATTCCATCCACCTTCTCAGTAGTTTCCTCAGAGGTGTCATCATACATATACTGTGTTACAATGCGCATCTGGTTAGCATCGCCATACTCCTTAACCTCAAAGCTGACATTGGCTGCATCGCCATCAGTAAACTGATCGTTAATCAAACCACGAACCTGCTCAGCAGATACATTATTATCAAAACGTACAACATATGCACGTCCACCTGTAAACTCTGTTCCGAGGTTTAGACCACGAGCAAAGAGTGAGATGATTGATACTGCGATAAGGATAGCTGAGATGGTATAGGCAACCTTTCTCTTTGCGATAAAGTCAAACTTAGTGTTAGCCAACCAATTCTCGCTCCATGAACGTGAGAACTTAATTCCGTTGAACTTACGTGTAGCCCAGTCGATCAAGATACGAGTGATGAAGATCGAGCAGAACAACGAGGTCATAATACCGATAATCAATGTGGTTGCAAATCCCTGTACAGGACCTGTACCAAATAGAGCCAATACAATACCGGTGATAAGCGTAGTTACGTTACCATCGATGATCGCAGAGTATGCATTTGAGAATCCATCTTGGATAGCTATCCATATGCTTTTACCCGAACGAAGCTCCTCCTTGATACGCTCATAGATGATGACATTAGCATCGACCGCCATACCCATAGTAAGCACGATTCCGGCGATTCCCGGTAGGGTCAATACAGCACCAAATGATACCAATACACCGATCAACAAAAAGACATTAGTAACAAGTGAGATATTTGCCAACCATCCTGCAGTCTTATAGAATAGACCCATGTAGAGAAGAACAAAGATAAAGGCGATGATGAATGACATCAAACCTGCATCGATAGACTCCTGACCCAATGATGGTCCAACAACAGTATCCTGAATGATACGTGCTGGCGCAGGCACCTTACCCGACTTCAATACATTTGCCAAATCCTTTGCCTCCTGAATAGTGAAGTCTCCTGAGATAGATGAGTTTCCACCCTCGATCTTTGAGTTTACAACTGGTGCAGAGTAGACAAATCCATCCAACACAATTGCGATGCACTTGTTGATGTTCTCGCCAGTCAACCTTGCCCACTCCTGCATTCCATCAGCATTCATCGACATTGATACCTCAGCCTTAGCTCCCTGATCTGAGTACATCTCGCGAGCATCAGTGACTACGCTACCATCCAATGGTGCGCGACCATCGGCACGCTCAACCTTGATAGCATACAACATATAGCGTCCATCAGCATAGTCGCTACCCTTGATGCTCCACATAAACTTAACATCTGCAGGAAGTAGATTTTTAACCTCTGCCAACTCTAGGTATGCATTAACCTTAGCCATATCAGCCTCGGTAGCTGCCCCTACAACTGCTCCACCTGAGTAGCTAGGGTCAAGAAGAGCGAAGAGTGGATTGCGCTTGCGGTCATATCTCGACATTGACTCCTCTGTGTCGCCAATCTCGTCAACCAATGAGTTTCCACCCTCTTTAGCCTCAACAGCCTCGCTCTGCTCAGCTGCAATAGAGACCAATGCCTGATCGGCTGCTGCCAATGCTGGGATCAACTCACGACCATTATAGGTTGTCCAGAACTCCAATGATGCCGCACCCTGCAACAGTTTACGTACACGCTCTGGCTCCTTAATTCCCGGTAGCTCAACCAACACCCTGTTTGAGTTTGGTAGAAGCTGGATATTTGGCTGTGTAACTCCAAAGTGGTCGATACGGTTACGAAGAATATTGAATGAGGTTGCTATAGCACCCTTAACCTCCTCGCGAAGAACCTTCTCTACATCTGAGTTAGAGCTGTTTGGCATGATTGAGCTGCGCTCAGGACTCATAAAGATAGCCGATAACTGACCACCATTTGAACTCTTAGCATATGCATCAACAAATGCTGTGATATAGTCACTCTCCTCGCCTAGTTTGAACTTCTGATCGGCAACTGAGATAGCCTCAACGAAGGCTGGATCATTGACGTTGCCCCCTGCAAGTGACTTCACTACATCTGCCACCTGAATCTCCAACATCACATTCATACCGCCCTTAAGGTCGAGACCCAAGTTCAACTCCTTCTCTTTCACCTGCTTGTAGGTGAACTGAGCAAATCCTAGGTTGTAGACAACCACGTTTTGCAGTGAATCGAGGTAGTAGCTCTCTCTCGAAAGTTGCTCCTCTGCGCTAAATTGTGCTGCATACTCCTGTGCTGACCTCTCTACGCTGCGTGATTTAAATGTAAACGACAGCTGGTAGAGCGACGCCAAAACGAGGAGTAGTGTTAATAATTTAATTGCACCTTTGCTTTGCATCTGATTTTGTTTTATTTATAAATTTAATTCGTTTAAATAACGAAGCCCCAAAATTAGTATTTTTTTCTTTAATTATGTAATATTTGTCAACTTTATTTGATAATTCTATCAAGCTCGTCTATTGTTTTGCGAATCTCATCATCTGTGAGGTTGTAGTTACGCAACTTACCCTCCATAAACTGCTCGTAAGCAAACAGATCATTCAATCCATGTCCAGAGAGGTTGAATACAATCGTCTTGCTCACACCCTCCTCCTTACACTTGCGTGCCTCACGCATTGCAACAGCGATTGCATGGTTTGACTCTGGAGCGGGGATAATTCCCTCAGTCTTTGCAAAGAGGATACCTGCCTCGATAGTCTCTAGCTGCTCAACTGACTGAGCCTCAATGAGTCCATCCTTCAACAACTGACTAACCAACGAGCCTGCACCGTGGTAGCGTAGACCACCTGCGTGAATATCCGATGGGTGGAAGTTGTGTCCCAAGGTGTACATAGGGATGAGTGGAGTCAATCCTGTAACATCACCAAAGTCATACTGGAACTCTCCGCGAGTAAGTTTAGGGCAGCTATTTGGCTCTGCTGCGATCACTCTAATGTTCTTACCCTCGCAAAGATTCTTACGCAAGAATGGGAATCCGATACCTGAGAAGTTACTTCCTCCTCCGAAACAACCGATAATAATATCAGCCTCATCACCTGCCATCTCCAACTGCTTGATACACTCCTCTCCGATAACTGACTGGTGTAGACTAACGTGGTTCAATACACTTCCCAAGCAGTAGCGTGTATCGCTATTGTTTTTCAGTGTAACCTCAACAGCCTCAGAGATAGCCATACCTAAACTTCCTGAATCATCTGGGTTCTTAGCCAATGCTGCGCGTCCAGCCTCAGTACGGTTACTAGGAGATGGGTATACCTCAGCACCCCAAGTGTTCATCATTAACTTACGGTAGGGTTTCTGCTCGTAGCTAACCTTAACCATATAGACCTCAACATCGAGTCCAAAGTGCTGAGCAGCAAAGGCTATTGATGATCCCCACTGACCTGCTCCAGTCTCTGTGGTAAGGTGCTTGATTCCCTGCTTATAGTTATAGTAAGCCTGAGGAACAGCGGTATTTGGCTTATGTGATCCCGCTGGTGAGACGCTCTCATTCTTAAAGTATATCTTAGCAGGTGTATCCAATGCACGCTCCAATCCATAGGCACGCACGAGTGGTGTAGAGCGCCAGATCTTATATACATCTTGAACCTCTTCAGGGATCTCGATATATCTCTCAGCCGACATCTCTTGCTTCATCAACTCCTCAGCGAAGATCATCGACATCATCTCTAATGTCACTGGCTCCTTTGTTCCGGGGTGGAGTGGAGGAAGGGGTTTGGTTGGCATATCTGCCACAATATTATACCAATGTGTTGGCATCTGGCTCTCGTTCAGTAGAAACTTTTTAGTTTTCATCTCTTTGGTTATTTGTAAAATGTTTGATACAATTGCGTGGTGTCGCAACTATTTACTGTTAGTAGGTGTAGGTAGGTGGCTAAAGTTGAGTATGTATTTTATACTTAATCATTTAGCCACCATGTGAATTTACATCCTGATCTATAATTCGTCGTATAGCTTCTTGTACTTATCAGCCTTCTTCATCATCTCATCGCTCTCATAGCGTAGACGGAAGCAGATAGACTTAAGATACTCAAGGGTAGATCTGTCCTTTGGATTGGCAGCGTGTGCAGCCTCAAAGGGTGCTACGGCACGAGCGTACATTGAGTTTAGTTTAGCTATATCAGCGTTATACTTCTTCTCATCTGTGTATGTCGCTCCATTGATTGTGTCGCTATATTCATCACTCTGGAATGTGATGAATGCTCCCAAATAATAGTTACCCTCAAATGAAGTTGGGTTTATACGTACCACCTCTTGGAATGACTTCACACACTCATCGTAGTTCTTTACAGCGTTGTAGATACGTCCACGACCAAACCAAGCCATCTCGTCATCCCTATTCGCAGCAATACTCTTCTCGATTGTTGGGAGCAACTCTGTTGGATCACCAATATCTTTGTTTGATGTGTAGAGCATCAATAGACCCTCGAAGATACGCTCATTCATTGGGTACTTTGCAACTCCATCAATCAACCACTTCTTAGCATCTTTAATCTTGTTTGGAGTCTTCTCTCGCTGTGCATAGGCGCAGTGGAATCCATAGTAGTAGATATTTCCTCGCTCGTTAGCTACGATCTCTGTATTCTTATCCTCAATATCATTATATCCCGCAGCGATAGCCTGCTTAAGTATATTCTCTCCGCGAACATATGATTGAGCTGTTGTCTCACCATCAATAGTTAGGAAGTATCCAGCCAAGAAGAGAAGCTGTGGATCTACAGCGTTACATAGCTCTAGCTTCTGGATATTTGTAGCTTTGGTATATGCATCAGCACACTGCTTGTACATACCTAGCTGTGCAGCCATTGATCCGATCTCCTTGTAGTAGTTTGCCAACTCCATAAGTTTGTTTGTTACAGCAGCTTTAGTATCTGGTTCAAGCTCTACAGCCTTCTGGTAAGACTCTATAGCCTTATCACTCGCTTTGGGGTCGATAAGGTTGTTTGTCAATGTCCACGCAGATACGCTTCCATTCTCAACATATACAATAAAGTATGGATAGGCAGTAGTTTGATAGGTTCTGCTACCTACGCTCTTGCTATCCTTCTTCCCCCCTTTACCAGCAGCAGCCTCAAGGATTGGAGTTGTTAGACCAACGAAGAGCTCCTTTGTTGGGAGCTTAATGGCTGCAACATATGCATCACCTCTTTTGATCCATGCCGCTGCTTTAATACCCTTTTTAGGGTGTTCAGCCTCAGCATCTGCCTTTGCTAGCTTCTCCACCTCTGCCTCTTTATTGACCTTCTGGGCGTAGCTACTGCTCATGGCAACAACTGATAGTGCCGAGAGCAACAAGATAAATTTTTTCATGATTGTTAATTTTATTTTATATTTTTAATTTTCAATAGTTGTCTCAGTTGACTCAGCTACAACACTCTCCACAACCTCTTCACTTACAGGAACAGCTGTCACAGAGGCGATAGCATCACCTTCGCGAAGGTTGATGATTTTTACACCCTGTGTTGCACGTCCCGCTACTCTGATCTGACTCACTGAGGTGCGGATAGTTATTCCCGAACGGTTGATAATCATTAGGTCGTTATCATCACTAACGGATTGTATAGAGATCAGCTTACCGGTCTTTTCAGTGATAGAGATTGTCTTAACACCCTTACCACCACGATTAGTAACTCTATACTCATCTAGGTCGGTACGCTTGCCATATCCATTCTCGCTCAATACCAGCACATTACTCTCTGAATCAGGCTCGATGCACAACATTCCAATAACCTCATCACTATCCTCAAGGGTTATTCCTCTCACTCCTGCACCTACGCGTCCGATAGCTCTAACTGTACTCTCGTTAAAACGAATAGCCTTACCACCTTTAGCAGCGATCATTATCTCCGCCTCTCCGCTAGTTAAGTTTGCTGAGATAAGCTCATCTCCCTCGCGAATAACAATTGCGTTGACACCATTCTGACGAGGGCGAGAGTATGCCTCTAGCTTAGTCTTTTTGATCGTACCATCCTTAGTACACATCACGATATTGTTGTTGTTTACATACTCCTCGTCAGTCAACTTCTTGACGTTGATATATGCCCTAACCTTATCGTTCGCCTCAATCTGTATCACATTCTGTATTGCGCGTCCCTTAGATGATCGAGAACCCTCAGGAATCTCATACACCTTCAACCAGTAGCAGCGACCATTCTGGGTAAAGAACAGCATTGTGTTGTGCATTGATGCTGTGTAGATATGCTCGATGAAGTCCTCATCGCGCGTTGAGCTGCCCTTAGCTCCCACACCGCCTCTATTCTGTGTCCTATACTCGGTGAGTGGAGTACGCTTGATATATCCTAGGTGCGAAATGGTGATTACCATCTCCTCATCAGCGTAGAAATCCTCGGGGTTAAACTCCTCCGAAGAGTAGATAATCTCTGAGCGGCGCTCATCGCCATATTTCTCTTTGATCTCTAACAATTCATCTTTGATTATCTGCATCTGAAGCTGCTCTGAGCTAAGTATCTCATTGTAGTATGCAATCATCCTCTCCAACTCATCTCTCTCTGCAGTGAGTTTATCATGCTCTAGACCAGTCAATGCACGCAGACGCATCTCAATGATTGCTGTCGCCTGAATCTCGCTGAGTCCAAACCTCTCAATCAGTGCGCTCTTAGCCTTGTCGGGACTCTCTGAGGCGCGGATAATTCTAATTACCTCATCGATATTATCCTGAGCTATCAACAATCCCTGAACGATGTGAAGTCTATCATTTGCTCTCTTCAGATCGAAGCGAGTACGACGAAGTACAACATCATGTCGGTGGTTCACAAAGTGGTGAATAAGATCTTTCAGATTGAGTAACATCGGGCGACCATTGACCAACGCAATGTTATTCACTGCAAATGAGGTCTGAAGTGGCGAGTGTTTGAAGAGCATATTCAATACAACGCTCGATACAGCATCCTTGCGTAGTGTGATAACGATCCTTGTTCCGCGTCTATCTGTCTCATCGTCTATATCTGCGATCCCCTCAATCTTCTTTTCGTTGATTAGGTCGGCGATCTTCTTTATCATATCTGATTTGTTAATCATATATGGTATCTCAGTTACGACGATCCTCTCTCTTCCCGATGCACTAACCTCAATATCAGTCTTTGCGCGCATAACCACGCGTCCACGTCCGGTTAGTAGAGCCTCTTTAACACCCTCATATCCATAGATCAATGCACCTGTAGGGAAGTCTGGTCCCTTGACAAAGTGTAGAAGGTCGCTACACTCAATATCCTTGTTGTTTATATATGCACAGCAGGCATCTATAACCTCTGAGAGGTTGTGTGGAGCCATATTTGTAGCCATACCAACGGCAATGCCACTCGCTCCATTTACTAGTAGGAGGGGTATCTTCGTAGGTAGAAGCGTTGGCTCTTTGATCGTATCGTCAAAGTTGAGCGTCCAGTCGATAGTCTCTTTGTCTATATCAGCCATCACCTCATCGGTGATCTTCTTCATTCTCACCTCGGTGTAACGCATTGCCGCTGCTGAGTCTCCATCGCTTGATCCGAAGTTACCCTGTCCATCAACCAATGGATAGCGTAGTGACCAGTGCTGTGCCATACGAACCATCGCCTCGTATACTGAGCTATCACCATGTGGGTGGAACTTACCCAGTACATCTCCAACGACACGCGCTGACTTACGGTGTGGTTTATCTGAATAGAGGTTTAGCTCTGAGTTCATCGCATACAATATACGGCGATGAACAGGTTTTAGACCATCGCAAACATCCGGCAGTGCGCGCGAGACAATCACCGACATTGAGTAGTCGATGTAGGCAGACTTCATCTGCTCCTCTATGTTGATTGGTATTATTCTTCCACCACCACTCTGCTCTTCGCCTGCACCGTTCTGTTCAGCTAGGGCAATCTCATTCTCATTGTTGATCTCTTCTTGTGACATCTTTAATCTTTAAATGTAAACTATATTAACCCTCAAATTTACCTCTTTTTTTTAGTTTTAACAAGGTTTTACTCCATTTTTTACCTAACCAGCGAATGATTTTTTTATAAATATCGATTCTTTACCTATTTTTAGCCGATTTGAGCCATTTTATCTATTTCTGCGTGAGTTTTTATATGATGAAGTATATTTACTAATGAATATATAGATTGACAAATAAATCAAAATATCTCAAAGGATAGTCAAGCGTAGCTACTCTGTCCTCAGTCCAGTGTATATAATACGCAAAAGATTGCCCAGAGAATGTCATGCTGAGCGAAAGCGAAGCATCTCGCAAGGTCTTTCACAACCATTGTGAGATATTTCTCTTTCGGTTAGCATGACATACCGGGGTTTATTAGTATCATTTATGTTAAATAAATAGATGGGTGATTAGATTCTCTCTAATCACCCATCTATTATATATTACCCCATCATATTATGGGGTAGTTATTATTATATTCCGCCACCCTCATTGGTTCCTGAGCCGGGAATAGTTGTGCCACTACTCTCGCCCTCAAGGTAGTTGCCAAAGTCTAGGCTGACATTACCATCATCATCAACTTTCCACTTACATGCTTTAACACCTAATGATATATAGTCTTCGTGATAGTTGCTAAGTGTCGTATTAAGTTTACTTACGATAGATGAGCTGCTATCCATAGTTACATTGGTGATAGAATCATCAACATCATCTGTAGTATGAGCATATGTAGAGTCATTCGAGAATGCACACTTCTCATAGCTAGTTCCACTATCTTTCCAATATGAGTATGAGATAGGAGCAGCGCCATTCTGACTACCTCCAATTAAGGCTCCATAAGCAAAATCATCTCCAGATGTATTAGTGTCACTATCGCCTCGTGTATAGTTAGAGTAACATCCAACCATATTTGATGCTGTAGACATATATCCAGTTATACCTCCATTTCTAGATGGTGTCGCATTCGTTGTTGTTACAATAGATTTAGAGTAACAGTTATAGAAGATACCACCGTAAGCCTGACCTGCAACTCCTCCAACTGTATTTGATCCGGTAATAGATCCCGTTGTAACAATATTAGCAGCAATAGAGTATGAACCTAGTGAAGCACAAAGACCACACTGATTAGAGGTAGACTCTAAATAGTAATCCTTAAGATATAGGTTCTTAATAACTGCATAGTTATCTGCATCATAACCTACAACAAACTTAAATAGTCCAGAACGCTGTCCCTGACCTACAGCATAAAGTCCAGAGATTGTATGTCCATCACCGTCAAATACTGAGTCCCAACGTACTGTGTTTGATACACCAATAGAGACAAAAATTCTACCAGTGAGATCTAGATCTTTCGTTAGTTTATAGTATTTACCATATACACCCGAATCCCCATATGTTGATGCGGTCTGTGCTGGGTGGTTCGTGAAATAATACTTAGACAACATCGCAAGATCATACTCCGACTGAATAAGGAATGGATCATCGCTTGTTCCTGTACCCTCAAGTGAGCTACTTAATACATCGTAAGTCACTGTAACTGTTACCAAATCATTCCATGTTGGTGAATCAGAGTCCAACTCTCCCGAAGGATAAGATGTTGTACGAGCAGGGTAGAGTGAATCTGAACTGCTATCTACCTCCCATCCATAGAGTCTAGATAGTGTACCCTGATTATATGTAAACAACTCACCATTTATAGAATCAGTAAATGAAGCGCTATTAAATGATGTCACAACTACTTGTGTACCATAGTCTGTTCCTGTGTGTCCATTTGTTCTGTTGTAGAATAGAACATCGCAAGTACCAGTAGATGAAGCACATATAGCGTTATATGATGTTCCATCATAGAATCCATTAGTAAGTACACCGGCATTAACACCAACCAAACCAGCTGCATTTGTTCCCGATACAGAACCGGTAGCATAACTTCCTTGGATTGTACCCTCACTATATCCAGCCAATCCTCCAGCTGATGTAGTACCTGTTACATTTCCGCTAAATGAACAGTTCAAGATAGATGAGTTATAACCTAGGTAGTTTACAATACCTCCAGCTATACCATTTGTAACGCTACCAGTATTAATAATATTTAGATTCTCAATTGTTACACCATAAATATATCCAAATAGACCAGCGCAGTCATTGATGATATTGATAGTTGCTCCATTTCCGTCAAAATAGCCCTTAAATGGATACTTCTCTGTTCCAATAGCCTCGTTCAATGATGCTGTAATATCACCGCTAACCTTGAATTTAACACCCTCGTAGTCCTCACCATTGTTTACCGATGAAGCGAGATTCAATAGATCAGTCTCTGTCTCAATTAAATATGGTGACGCCTCTGTTCCGAGACCATTAAACTCAGTATCTAGACCCTCATCCTTTGCGCCATCAACATCCAACTCTATCTTTAGGTCATAAGCTATACCAGCAACCATTGTTGTGCTTCCACTGATAGAGACAGGTGAATACTCACAAGTCTTGTTGTAGACAACATCTGAGTCGCCATTTGTAAAGTATACATCAAGATAGATCTTATCGTTAGGATCGATAGTGATAGGCAAAGATGGAATGGTGAAACAAACCTGTTTGCCCATTGCGATCGAGTAGTCAGTGTTAGTAGGGTAGACCTCAATCTTTCCCTCTGAGGTAATTGTCAACACATCATTGCTGTTGTTTGGATCGATTCCAGCAAGTAGATCAACCGCAACCTTAACAGGTATATAACTACCCTTGTCGGTATCAGATGACTGTGTCTTTCTGCAGACTACCTTATATATATTAATAGAACTTGTTGTATTAGCTGAGTCAAACACCGTGAGGTAAAAACGCATCAACGATGTGATTGGGCGTATAGTTGTAGACTCTCCGATCGCAACCTCGTCAGAGATCATATACATATTCTCGTGAGTGTTCTCATACGCCAGTCCATCAGAGTATGGTGCTATAGCTGCTGATTGACGTGATAAGTTGATGTTGTATACCGAGAGTGCGCCTGATGTGCCACCTTCGCTAAGTGTTAAGCTGCCTGCATCATAGGGGTAAATGAGTCGAGCCATATCGGTTTCATCATCTCCAGCTAATTCAGCGGACTCAAAGGTAGCAGTCTTACCACTATTAGTAAGTGTTGTGATCGTACCCTTATAGATCTTCTCCAGACCATCATAGGTTGAGTAACTATCTGCATAGTAGGTCCACATACCGACAACATCGGATGTGTTCCATGTAACAGTGATAGGAGTATTCTCGCCCGAGTCATCCACGACCATCTTTGATTCGATGCTTCCTGCCGTAATTTCGATCACTCGGTTACCGCTGCTGCTCTGCTCGCCGGGCGCGGTAGCCGGATCAACACCCTCAAGGTCAGTATCGCTACATGCGAAGCCTAGCACCATGGAGAGCGAGAGAGTCAATAGTCTAAGTAATTTCATAATTTTTTCGGTTCAATTAGGATTTCAGTTGTTTTGCATTCACAAACGCAGTTCAATGTCTATCCGGAGTCATCACATTCACATATATAAACGACAAATCCAACACAGTATACATCGATACCACGTCGTCTTACCACTTCTATCCAGTTTGCACAAACAGCTGAAATACAACCCCTTGCGTCACCCTGATAGCCTTCACCATTTCGTTATTTACGATCCAGTGAACATATTACAACTTTGAGAGTCGAGTGCAATATACGAAAAACAATTTAAACTGCCAAATATTTTTTCATTTTTTTGCAGTTGCCTGTTATTTTGGCGTTGTGTCATCCTGACGGCGTCTCTTTGATGTGCGGTAGGTTTTAGGTCGCATTTGAAAAAAATCGACACGTGAAAACATAATAGATAAAAAAATAGCAAAAAAGTTTTGTTAAGAAGATTTTTTTTTATACCTTTGACATTACGTTTAACCACCGATGCACCATTTGAGAGTCGTGTACCGAATAAAACAACCAATTTTATGACCACATTTTAACCAAAGAGTATGAAAAACCTATTTTGCAAAGCACTGCTTCTGTGCGCTGCATCGTTGCTGGGTTTGACCTCCTGCGACGATAGCGATCAAGAGGTTAACATCATAATACCAGTGGAGAGTGTCTCGATTGAGGCTGAACTTGGTTTTAGCGCCCTTTATCCGGCGACTAATACCATATACTTCAATATTGGTGATGGTAGCGAGGCTGATCTTGCGGCTACTGATCCAATCCAACTCTCTGTGACGATTAGCCCAAGCGATGCTACTAACAAATCTGTGAGCTGGCTGTGTAGTGACACGGCTGTTGCTGTGATTAATGCAGATGGACTTGTGACACCCGTGGGTGGAGGAACAGCCAATATTTATGCTATTGCTGGTTCGCAACAGACAGGTACTGTTGAGACAGCAATTAGAGTCGTTGTTGACAAGGATCCCTATTCTGATGATGATTATAGCGACCTCACCCTCTCTGATGATGAGATTACATTATATATTAATGTGAGTGAAGGTGAGTATGTTTATGATACATATACTCTCTCTGCTGAGCTAAGCCGTAGCGTTACAGGATATACTGTAGATGATGTACGCTGGAAATCAGAGAAGGAGAGTGTAGCTACAGTGGATGAGCTAACCGGAGAGGTTACTGCCGTTGCTAGAAGTGTCTCAGGAACTAATATCTATGCTTATATTGGAAACTCATGGGATGACTATGTAGTTAGAGCGACCTGTCTAGCAAATGTCTATACAACAGTATACGACATCTCTATCGGCACTACATTCCAATCGGAGACACGCGTTATCAGCGTAGAAGAGTATGATCTTGATAATAAGGATATTACCTATGGTGGAGTAACTGCAGGTACTGAGGTTACAGACTCTCCATATGTGGGTCTTGTCGCTGAGTTGCGTGATGGTGATAGTGACCTATCGCTTTCAGCTACGCTTGTACACTCTCAGCCTTATGATAGCTCTGTTACATGGACAAGTAGTGACTGGACAGTTGCAACTGTAGATTCAGCTACTGGAGTTGTACAGATTGTTGGTCCCGGTTACTCTATCGTAACGGCATCGGCTAATGGTATCTATCCAGATAGCGATCCTGTGACTGATACTATACTAATATATGTTAGCGATCAGGAGCCTATTGCACTTGAGAGTGTCTATATCTCATCTGATGCTAACGGAATAGTTAACCTAACAGAGAAGGGTTCTGATGGAAATCCTTATGCTATGGTTGGTATGGGTAAATATTTGAGACTATATGCAAATCTTGATCCATATAACGCTACTGATGCTATTGAGAAGTGGAGTGTAACCAGCAATGTTGAGAGGTTTACATCTAACTTCGAGGATGAGAGCGTTGGTATTCTTGAGGGAGGTACACTTAAAGATGGTGAGATCGATACTGATATTACAATTGCCGTATCTGTAACTGCAGGTGGATCAACCGCAGCTAACACCGGTTACGTTAAGGTTATTCGCGAGGCTGAGGAGTTGAAGATTACGAATACAGTTACTTCAATGCCGATGAACTCAAGTATGCAGTTTGCTGCACAGCTTTATGTTGATGATCTTGCAGTTAGTGATGATAACAAGATATATGACGACTCAGTCACTTGGACTGTTGAGGAGGGTAATGACTATGCATTTATTGAGGCTAACTCTGGAACATTGATGGTTAAGGCTATCACTGCTGGATTAGATAATACAGTTACAGTACGTGCAACAGCAAACAATGGTAGCTGGGAGACAGATATTGCTGAATCAGATCGTGTAACTGACTACTTCTCATTCAAGATCGTTGAGAACTTGGTAGCTATCGCTTCAACTACAATCGAGGATCCTAAGACAGTTTACGATGCTACTTGTGATGATGGTAACCCATATAATAATGGTTTCACTGAGATCGAGAAGATTGAGGATGCTAAATTTACATTGCAAGCTAACTACGATGTTGCTACATACAATAACGGTGTTGCAAACACTAGAACTATCACTCTAAGAACTTACTATCTTGCTGAGGGTGGTGGAGATGAGCCTACTAATACAGCGACTGAGTGGTCTATTGATTATACAAATGGAGCTAGCGATACTGTAATTAAGTCACAAACTGATTACGAGACCTATAGTGAGGCAGTTATTGCTATTGGTGAGGAGGTAGGTACTATCGATGTTGTTGCTGCTTCAACAAGTAATGGTCTATATGATAAGTCATTCTTCGATCAGAATGTGACTGCTGTGGATAGGATCACTCTTGATATTACTAATATCCTTGTTCGCGAGGTATTGGTTAGCGCAGATAATGGTGCAACTGGTATGTCTCAGGGTGATGAGTTAACACTTTATGCAACTCTTGTTCCTACATATGCAGCAGACCAGAATGTATCTTGGGCAGCTACAGGAGGTAATGACTCAGGTGCTAGTAGTGTAGGTTCTGTAACTCCAAACTCTAAGGCTGCATCTACTGATCTATTCTATACATTTGAGGCTCTAAGTGCTGGTGGATATGTTAATGTTCTAGCAACTGCGACTAATCAGTATGCTGCTGGTTCAATGAACTCAGATCCTTATAGAGTTGATATTGGTACATATCCAACAACAATTGAACTTGATGTGACTTCTATCCCAACCTCTGGTCATATGTATGTTGGAGATACATATCAGCTTAACACTACTGGTTATAATGCAAGTAGTAGCACTGTTGATATTATCCAGACAGTTGTATGGACAAGTAGTAATACTAGTGTTGCTTCAGTAAGTGCTGATGGTGTGGTAACAGCAACAGGTAAGGGTGAGGCTACTATTACTGCAACATCTGCAGGTGTAGTTCCCGGAACTAGCGCAGCAGCATATGATGTATGTTCAGTTGATATTAGTGGATATGAGATTACTGGTCTTGACTTTACTGTGGATCCATATATTGCAGCTGTTGGTTCGCAAATTGACTTGAGTAAGATTGTTGATTGTGACTTTAAGACAAGTGGCTACAACAACTGGAAGGGTAGTGCATTTAATGAGGATGTAACATATGTATTTACATCGGATAACTCTTCTATCCTTAACTTGAACAATAACACTACAGGTGTGATGACTCCATTGTCTGTGGGTAGTGTTACAATCACAGTTGTTGCAACTGGAGTTGACTCAGGTTTAACAGCAACCAATAGTGTAACAGTAACTGTTAAGAATGCTATTGACAGTGTGGAAATTGCTGAGAATGGAACATCTGTTAACAACGGAGTATACATTTGGGTTGACGGTGATGTTAACGTGATTAACTTGGTTAAGAGCGATGTATTTACAGGAAATCAGTCTAACTCTGAGACTACAACATGTAGCTGGAGTTCAAGCAACACTAAGTACGCTACAGTTGATAACAATGGTAATGTTACTGTCCTTGGTTCTACAAATGAGGCGATAACAATCTACGCTACTGTAACTGGAGATGTTTCTGGTCTAGTCAAGGTTGGTGAGTACACATTCACTATCGGAGCTGGAATTGACTCGATCACTCTAAGTACAAGCACTCTATCGCTCTACGAGGATGAGGGTAAGGGTTCTGATACAGGAACTGTAACATTCAAGACCGAGCCATTCAACACTGGTGTAGTTGATAGTGCAGTATGGAAGCTAAGTGGCGCTACAATGAGCTACACTGATAGTGATGGTGTTGAGCAGACAGGTGTTGCGATAGCAGATATTACTGATTACTTGACTGTAACTGACAATGGTATCAACGGATATACAATTAAGATTAAGGATCTCGATCCAGAGAGTTATGGATACACCAATGTTAATATCGAGGCTACACTATCAGTAGTTGTAACATACAATGGAGGTACAATTGAGGTTCTAAGCTGTAAGGTATATGTATACGATACAGTTACAACTCCCGGATTTGACCTTGGAGGTGATCTATAGTCAATTAGGTAGGTTATAAACCGAGAGAATATAGCTATAAGCTATATGAGAAAAGAGGAGAGGGTGATCGTTCAGACGGTCATCCTCTCTTGCATTTGGTGTGTGTAGAGTGGGGTGGAGAGGCATATTTAATGATTGAAGTGTATCAAGGTGACCGTAATAAAACGACATTGCGAGGTTATGAAAAGATACCATATATGTTTGATTTGTCACGTTTGAGATGGACTTGGTAGCTAATGCTTCTTAGCTGTGGCGGGAGACCAACAAGTTCACGACCTGTCATGCTGAGCGAAGCGAAGTATCTCGCAATGTCTATCAGCTAGCATTGCAAGATACTTCGTTTTGTTCAGTAATAACACTCATATTGGAGTATAGTTATGCATATATACAAATTTTAGAGGCTCTCCAAAACCACAACTAGGTGATTAAGGAGAGCCTCTTTTAACTCGTTATAAGCTAATATCTCTACTCGCGGATATATTTATCTATTGCTGCAGCGGCTTTGCGTCCCGCTCCCATAGCTAGGATTACTGTAGCTGCTCCAGTGACAACATCACCGCCTGCAAAGACACCTTTGCGAGAGGTTACACCATCATCATCGGCAACAACACATCCCCATCTATTTGTCTCTAGTCCAGCGGTTGTTGTTGGGATAAGTGGATTAGGTGATGTTCCTAATGCCATAATAACCACATCAGCCTCGATGTCAAACTCAGAACCAGCCTTAACTACGGGTGATCGTCTGCCGCTATCATCTGGCTCACCCAGCTCCATCTCGACACATCTTATTCCTCTTACCCAGCCATCATCTGTTCCCAGAACCTCTGTAGGATTGGTCAACATCTTAAACTCTATACCCTCTTGTTTTGCGTGGTGAACCTCCTCTAGACGTGCTGGAAGCTCTGCCTCTCCACGTCGATAGACTATTGTCGAGACTGCACCGAGGCGCTTAGCAGTACGTACAGCATCCATAGCTACATTTCCACCGCCGATTACAACTACGCTCTTACCTACATATATAGGGGTATCCGACTCATCATCATAAGCCTTCATCAAATTTGCACGTGTTAGGAACTCATTTGCCGATACTACACCATTTAGGTTCTCCCCGGGGATACCCATGAAGCGAGGTAGACCAGCTCCCGAGCCGATAAAGATAGCCTCATACCCCTCATCATCCATCAATGAGTCGATAGTAACCGTGCGACCAACTATAACATCGGTCTCGATCTCAACACCGAGAGCCTTAACAGCCTCAATCTCCTTAGCTACAATATCCTCCTTTGGTAGTCGGAACTCAGGAATGCCATAGACAAGTACACCGCCAACCTTATGCAGAGCCTCAAAGATCTTAACCTCATATCCCAAGCGAGCAAGGTCGCTAGCGCATGCCAATCCCGCAGGTCCGCTACCTACGACAGCTACTTTATGTCCATTGCGCTCGATCGCCACCTTTGTAGCTGGCTGATTCTTGATCTTCCAATCGCCTACGAACCTCTCCAGAAGTCCGATTGCGACACTCTCCCCCTTGATGCCGAGGATACATGAACCCTCGCACTGGGTCTCCTGTGGACAGACGCGTCCGCAGATACTTGGTAGTGAGCTATCGCGTCCGATCACCTCCGCAGCAGCAGCCATATCCCCCTGCTCAACATGTTTGATAAACTCTGGGATATTGATGCTAACGGGGCAAGCCTCGATACAACGAGCTCTCTTGCAACCCAAACAGCGCGAAGCCTCCTGCTGCGCCATCTCCTCTGTGTAGCCTAGTGATACCTCCTCGAAGTTTGTTGACCTCACCTGTGGGTCCTGCTCGCGAGGTGCTAAGCGTGGTATTTTATTTGCCATAATCTAATAATTCTTTACTTGTCCAAACCAATGCGGCACTTATGCCCCGCCTCGCGCTCCGCCTCGATAGCCATTGCGCGTTGCTCCAAATTTTTATACATTCCCAATCGGCGCATAGCCTCATCAAAGTCAACATCGAAGGCGTTGAACTCTGGTCCATCGACACATGTGAACTTTGTCTTGCCGCCTACGGTTACTCTACACGCTCCGCACATGCCTGTACCATCGACCATCAAGGTGTTGAGGGAAACGATCGTTGGAATCTCGTAGCCCTTTGTTGTTAGGGTTACAAACTTCATCATAATCATCGGTCCGATAGCGACACACTGGTCATATTTGATACCCTCACCCTCTACCAACTCCTTGATCTTCTCTGTTACTAGACCCTTGAAACCGGCTGAACCATCATCGGTAGCTATATATAGCTCTCCTGCAACTGCCGCCATCTCCTCGGGAAAGACCAGCATATCCTTACTCTTTGCTCCGATAATGACATCTGCCTGCACTCCATTTTCGTGAAGCCACTTAACCTGTGGGTAGACAGGTGCTGCACCTACTCCTCCAGCAACAAACAGAATCTTCTTACTACGAAGTTCTGCCAAATCCTCATGGACAAACTCCGATGGGATACCTAGTGGACCAGCGAAGTCTGTTAGTGATTCGCCAACCTCTAGTTTGCAAATATTGCGTGTTGAGACACCTATAGTCTGGGTAACTATTGAAACCCAACCCTCTTCAGCATTATAATCAGCTATAGTGAGTGGTATACGCTCACCACGCTCATTGGCACGAACAATGACAAACTGACCCGGTATAGCAGCTTTAGCTACTCTAGGGGCGTTTATGCGCATAAAGAATATGCCTGAGGCGATCTCTCTCTTTTCTAAAATCTTAAACATCTTTTCTCTTTTTTACAACATCATATATGATGAATCCACTTTAATCAACAAAAATACGAATTTTTTACTTTATTTAAAATAGATTTAATATTTTTTCTTTTCCAATTGGTAAAACTTATCTTTCGCTCTGCATGGTATGCGATTGAGTATTGATTATGGGTTACTCCTCTTGCTCTGCTCCTTATCGTACTGATAGATATGGAACGAGTTGAATAGTGTCTGCCAGATGATGTAGGCGGTTGGGGCGATAGAGCTTACAGGGTTTAGGAATGTTAGGGCTAGCCATACTCCGAGGACAGTATTCTTCTGACCCAAAGATTGAGAGCTCGCCACCCTATCG
>JBCQTG010000020.1:0-11559 GCA_047178765.1 Rikenellaceae bacterium
TTAGAGCGAAGCTCGAAGGTCCAAAGCGCAATAGAAAAGAGATGCAAAGCATCTCGCTAGCCCCGCGGGTGGCAACCCGCCCGTCGGAGACAGCCCCCGGTGCTTGTTCAGCACTACACTCTACTTCTTCTTCTCTTTTTTCTCCTTGTGGTTTTTAATAGGATTATCCTCAGAGATGGTCTCTACAGCCTCTGCTGCCTCGTCGACGATAGGGTCTACAACATCGATAACCTTCTCTGTTTTTGGCTCAGACGAGGTGATCTGCAGCTTATTAAACACTGCATCCATCTTATTATTTGTATTCTGCAACCATACTAGAGTGAGCAATACGGCACACGCAAGTGTAGCGATAGGAGCAACTCTAGCGGCATTTGTACTCTTACGATCCTTAAGGTAGCTATCAATAAATAGATATAGAGGTATGAAAGCTGCAATTAGTGCGATAAATAGATATGGCACAAGCGCCTCGACAAGGGCTACGACACACATTATTGGGTAGTAGATCAAAGCTGCACCGACTAGAGGATAGACTGCAAAACGGATAATCACAGGCAAGAATATAGAGGCGAACATAACCTCTGTAATATCATTATTTGGTCTGGTCTTTTTATTTCCCCACTCATCCTCCTCAACGATCACAGGAGTGAACGATCCAACAGGAATAGAGAGAGTCATAATAAAGCCGATAGGGTACAATAGACCAAGCATCCACGACTCAAACATATTCCACTGGATATTGAAATCGACCTTTGCGCGAGCAAAAAGGAGCAGTACAACTAAGGCTGCGAGAGCTACGATAACGATAGTCTTTACACTCTTAGAGATAGGACCATCCTTAAGTGGTTGGTTAAGATAGTTGTTAACTCGATCTTTAACACTCATATCATCACCCTTCTCACCAGTAATAAGCTCCCAGTATGGAACATCACCCTTTTTGATCTGGTAGACAAAGTACAACACCAACGAGGTTAGGATTGTCCAAATAAGGGTAAAGAAGAATACTCCACCGCTATTTATAATGAGCAAGAAACTAATCAACGGAGTGTAGAGAAGCATCTTCTTCACAATAGGGTTGCGCAGGAATGCGAATACCGTAATCACGACATAGGAGATCTGGGCTAGAAGAGTCACTATGTCGCTGAAAAAGATCGCATCAGCCTTAAACATGCTGATAATCGTCTTTACACATAGCATAACACTTATTGCGATTGTCGCAATAAGTATCGGGATAACAAATTTAGACAAATTAACTTTTGCCATTAATTGAGATAGGTCAACTTTTTTCATCGTTTAATATAATTTATGTTTAAATTTACTCGTCTAAATTTATCCCGTTCCGACCACAAATATATGAATTTCAGCTCTAAATAGCAAAAAACGGCATTAAAATAACATAAAATAATCGACAATCTGCGACATCTATTATCAAACCAATATATTATCCTCTGTCAAATAAAACTAAATGACAGAACCTTTGTCTAAATAGAGTCTACTTCAATCGATAGACAAATGTAAGCATAACGTACGACGAGAGGATATTTGAGTTGGTATACTGGTAGTAGTTACTGCCTACAGTGCGTTTGAATGATGCCGCCTGTTGCAGAACATCATACGCCTCAACACGTAGCTCCTTGTCGCCCTTCTTACCAAAGCGCTTACCTAGCGAGCAGCTGAGGATATTGTAGTTTATAGCGCCATCCTCCTCTGATATGCCGCTATAGCCTGTGAATGAGTAGGCTCCGCGAGCGATAAATCCCTTCCAGAACTCCCACCCTAGCTTTGCCCCTACGGAGTGGCTCATATAGTTATCCGATGAGCTACCCTCGGCTGACGAGAGGGCATTGTTATATGATGCCGAGTAGGTCAATGTGTAGTCTAGCTTATCGCTGATATTACTTCCGATAACCACCTTGGGGGTGAGTGTAAGCTCCTCGGTGAAGCTCTCTACACTATCGAGAGTTGTCGGCACGTGTGAATACTTGGCATTTACCGAGAGGTTGATATTACACCTTAACAGCGAGAATGGGAATCCATAGGTGAACATTGTGTTGGCGGTGTAGTAGCCCGACATATTTATTGGGGTGGTGATCTGCGCACCCTCATCGAGGGTGGTTGTTGTACCGGGGAGGGTATACCCTCCGCTACCTATCGTCACTGTGTTGTCGGCAACATAATCCTGTGTGTAGGTCGCACCTAGCATCAAGATGATTGTCTGCGCCTTAGATGTTGTTCGCGTATATCTCAATGTGGCGTTGTGGCTCACCGACTGGTCGAGATCGGAATTTCCGCTCGATACGAAGTATGGGTCTGTGGTGTCGTAGACATCCTGTAGATCGGTGATTGAGGGCGATGATGTTGAGCTGCGATAGTTGAACATAAATGAGTTCTGGCGATCGACAGCATAGCGCAACATTGCCGAGGGTAGGAACGAGAGGTAGTTGCGGTCAATTGATGATGATGAGACAGGTAGCGTCTGATCGCCATCGAGTGTTGCATACTGTGCGCCTCCCTCGATCGAGAAGGATAGTTTATCGTAGTAGTAACGTAGACCTAGGTTAGCTGACTGAGTGAGATAACCAGAGTTGTAGACATTTGATAGTTCACTATCGAGATCGGTGAATGCACCATAAATATCCTCGTTGTATTGCGAGACGTTGGAGTCGTTATATGAGTAGCTCACCTTATATGTTCCCATCAACATCAAACGCCTGCCTATAGCCTCGGTGTAGTTGAGTGAGCTACGTAGTGAGTAGCTGGTTCTATCTGTTATTCGCTGCTGATTATCGTAGGTGTTTGATGTACCATCGTAGATATATGTATTTGTACCATCGGTATTACTTGTAGATCCAGTTAGCATCAGCGAGAGGGTACGCCCCACCTTGCCTAGTCGCTGGCGATAGGTGATATTTGTGCTGGCGTTGTATGCCGTTGTGTGACCATCGCTATCGGTCGTTAGATCCTCCGTTGTGCCATCGCTTAGGGTGTTGATCTGCTCGGTGAGTTTATCGGTGTATACATCTTGGAAGCTAAACGATGGGACAACCATTAGGGTTGCTCGATTGCTTATCTTATACTCTATACGAGAGTTGAAACGGTGGTTCCAGTTCTCGGTGTTGGAGTTTGAGTTCTCGGTGTAGCTATCTATTCCGGTCGACTCGTCAAAGTACTTACGATAGCTATCTTTGATCGATAGGTTATCGCTCAGGTTGAAGAAGTAGCTACCCTGAAAGGTCACCTTCTCACCCCACTGATCGTTATAGTTAACTCCCGTTCCGTGGTTTGTGCTTACACCCTCAGAGCTGCTGACCTTTGTGCTGCTGCCACCGCCGCTGCCGCCGCCACTACGACCGGGACCACCACTACCGCCGCCCATACGTCCGCGCCCCCCTGAGCTTTGCGACGAGGAGATAACCCCCGAGAGGTCATCCTGCGAGAAGTTCTGAACATTGATATTATTACTCATACCCAGAACAGTTATTCGGCGGTCGTTGTCGAAGATATTGAGGGTGGCATTTGCCTTGTAGCGATCGTCTGTTCCGTAGCCCGCGCTACCCTCTCCGAAGTTACGCTTGCGGTAGCTCGGTTTGGTGATGATATTAATTGTCTTTACCTCCTCGCCATCGTCAAAGCCGGTAAACTCCGCCTGATCGCTCTTCTTATCGTAGACCTGAATAGCCTCGATAGCATCTGAGGGGATCGAGCGAATAGCGAGGTTTACATCACCCTCGAAGTACTCCTTTCCATCGATCAGGATCTTAGTCACCGTCTCACCCTGAGCCTGCACCTCACCGCCCTCAACAACCACACCGGGCATCTTCGATAGCAGATCCTCCGCTGTCGAACCCTCTAGTACCTTAAAGGCAGAGGCTTTATACTCCAACGTATCACCCTTCTGCTCAGCACGTGTAGCGTAACCATTGACCCTCACCTCCTTCAACTTTGTTGAGTAGCTCCATGGGGTAACGAGCTTCTCGCTGCTCTGAGTGGTGGTCTCTTGAGCTAGAGCTGATGTGGTAACGATTGTTGCTAAAAGTAGAGATGTGATAAGTTGCTTCATAATAGTAATAATTTTCCAACTTCAAAGGTAGTGCTAATATATATCACTTCAAAAGAGTATAAAGATAGTAGTGACAGAGAGTCTCAATGTAGTGGCGAACGACTTGCACAGTAAGATTTAAACCCCTACCTTTGCATATATGAAAACATCACGATTAACATATTATATCGATGCACTTATATGTGTGGTGATCCTCCCCGCGATGATTATGCTACTGCCGATCGATCGGTGGCTTGAGCAGCGCCTACTCTTTGTTATTCTGCTCGTTAGCTGGCTCTATGCCATCTACTTCGCTATGCGCGCATATATAGTACCGAGCCTCTTTCGTAGAGGTACGCGAGATAAATTTATCTCGCTGATTATCGTAGTGCTTAGTTTAGTAGCGACAAATATCCTCGCTCAGTTTGAGGGTTCACCCCAGCCCCAGCGATATTTTGAGCGGATAGGGATAGAGGACCCCGATACGAGACGTATGATTGTCGATGAGCTAGGTCGGCGCCCCGGTCATAAGCCACCGAGCTATCAGATGCAGAAGCAGGCGGTGTGGTTTCTCTACTTTATCACCTCCTCATTTGGGTTGTCGGTAGCTCTGCTAACAATGCTCTATCGCAACCGAGAGATCAATCAAGAGATTATCCACGAGAAGAAGAAGGCGGAGCTAGCACTATACAAGGCGCAGATCAACCCCCACTTCCTATTCAACACCCTCAACACCCTCTACGGATTGGTGGTGACAAAATCAGATAGGGCTGAGGAGGCTTTTATCCTCTTCACCAACCAGATGAAATATATCTACTCCAATGGATCGGCAGATAGAGTGGAGCTGTGCAACGAGATAGAGTATATCGAGCAGTATATCGAGCTACAGAGGCTACGCATGAGCGCCCAGACAGAGGTGGAGTATAGCTGTAGCGAGGCGGCACGTACGAGCAACCTCAACATCGCACCGATGATGCTGATAACATTTATAGAGAATATCTTCAAACACGGCATCTCTACACATAACCACTCGCTGCTACGCATCAATATCGATCTTGTCGATGGGGTGTTGATAATGACCACCGAGAACCCAATCGTTGCGGGGGCTAAAAAGAGTAGTGGAATAGGTGTTGCCAACTGCCGCGAACGTCTCGAACTGCTCTATACAAATAGGTATAAGCTCCATATTCGACAGAGCGAGCATAGGTATAATCTAAATTTAAATATACGACTATGAGGTGCATAGCTATTGATGACGAGCCTATAGCACTGGAGATTATCCAGAGCTACTGCCAGCGACATGGCGAGATTGAGCTACTCACATTCACCGACCCTATCCGCGGAATGGAGCAGGTCAAACGACTGCGTCCCGATCTGCTATTTCTCGATATTGAGATGGGCGAATGGAGCGGCGTGGAGCTTGCACGCGAACTCCCCGATGGGGTTCATCTGGTCTTTACTACCGCCTACTCACAGTTTGCTGTCGATGGTTTCGACCTCGGAGCGATCGATTTTCTCCACAAACCATTTGCCTATAGCCGATTCCAACGCGCCGTAGAGCGCTCACTTGAACGCCACGATCTTAAGGAGCTGGAGCTGCGTAACCTCGATGAGTCGATCACCATCAAGGTGGAGTATCGCAATGTCTCCCTCCCCCTCTCATCGATAGCGTATATCGAGGCTATGGGTAACTACCTACGCATTTTTCAGTGCGATTCATCCACTCCGCTGATCTCACAGATGACGCTCAAAACCATCGAGGAGATGCTCCCCACCGATCAGTTCCTACGTGTCCACCGCTCCTTCATCGTCTCACGTAGAGCGATAAAGAGCCACTCTCGACGCGAAATAGAGCTGCGAACACATGAGCAGGTGATACCTATCGGACGCCTCTATGCAGATGTCCTAGGGTAATCACCTGCGCAATGATTAAAGCAGCTCCTGAGCCGCCTCAGCATCTATCATACCCTCATTTACCAGAGCGTAGATCGTCTCTCGTTCATGCCTCTCGACCACTCTTTTAGCCCTCTGTGTCTGCGCCTCTCGGTACTCGTCGGGGGTCGACTGTGCAAAGTCTGAGATAAACTCATCACACGCCTTTATCGCTGCACCTATCTCATTTTCAATCAGTTGAAGCTCTCTCCGCTGCTCATCGTTGAGCTTGGTACGGGTGAGAATGCCATTTAACGACTCCTTAAGGCTTTTGTTTGCGATCAATGCTCCGAAGGCTACCTCGTAGTGGATGATTGGCGATTTGAAGTAGATATGGTTGGTGATAAAACGTAGTAACTTGCTATTACGAAGGACCCTGTTTTGGGGTTTAGTGGTTATCGTTAGCTCCTCTAGCCACTCATCAAACGCCTTATATCCATCGCTATCGACCATCTGATCGATGATGTCGATCAGCTTACGCTGTGCATCGATGGCTATCACCCCCCTCTTGTAGAGCGACCATATCGAGGCGCGTTGATAGGTGAGCAGCTGTAGACGTATGCTCGCTAGCAGATCTTCGTTGGTCAGCTCATCATCAAGCTCACGCGGTGCGGCAGGCATAATACGCTCCACCTCATCCCAGTTGACACCCTGTGAACCCTCCGCCTTAAGCTGCTCTAAGAAAGCTCTGTTACGCTCGTAGATTGTCTTGCGAACATTGACCTTCATCAACTCACGTGTAGGGGTCGATTTGAGCATCCCTAGTTTGGTGAGTAGCTTTTTCATTGTGGTGGCATTAACAACCAGCGTCAGGGTGACGATACCAGCGGTGAGCAGTAGCACCTGTCGGCGCACATCCTCAGGTATACTCTCAGTGTATGAGACCATAAGTGCCAACGTAAGACCCAAAGCACCACGCAATGCACCCCACGAGAGGATAACACCCTCGCGCTTAGTTAGTCCATAGCCGCTACGTTTGAGCAGCGGGTAGAGCATAGTAATCATCAATGCGCGAACAACATTGATTCCGATATAGACAACCAGAAGCACAGCTAGATCGCTCCATGTAAAGACCACCTTCTCTGCAATAATAACACCTATAATGATAAATATCAGCGTATTGGCGATGTAGGCTAGCAGCCCCCAGAACTCCTTCATAAACTCGCGTGTACGCTCATCGATCTTATCCACTCCGTGGTAGGCGACAACCAAACCGAAGGCTACCAAAGCGATCACTCCCGATAGCTCAAATATATCCTGAGCGAGTATAAAGGTGATATACGAGAGTAGAATCATAGTTGAGGTCTGGAGCATCATATCCCCCTTAACAGCTATACGTGTCGAGAAGTAGATGAACAGACGAGCGCAAAGGTATCCAATAGCTAAACCGCCAAAGACCACAACAAGGAATGACATCACAGGAGACTGCGACGAGGAGGACACCGAGCTGGTGAATGGGGCGTAGATAAGCATAAAGAGGACGATACCTGTTCCATCATTGAGCATCGACTCACCATCAATAAGTGTAGAGAAGCGCTTGCTTACACTCAACTCACCCAACAGAGCAACGACAGCCACCGGATCGGTAGCGCTAATCAGCGCACCAAACATCAGCGCATAGCTCCAGTTCCAGCCGCTATATGCTGGAGCAAGATGTGTCACACCCATCATCAACACCGCGGTGAGCAACATTGCAATGACCAATCCCGGGACAGCCAACAGCGTAGAGTTGGTGAGTGTCTTGCGGAAGATATGAATATCCAATTCATAGGCTGCCGAGAAGATAAGTATCGGCAGGAAGATATTTAGAATCAGATCGGGGTCGATATTACACGCGGCAACGATCGACTCTTGGAGCAGTGGCGTATGTTCAAATGCGCCATGGAGGCTCATCGTTCCGATAATCATACCAACGACAAAGAGTCCCACAGTGTAGGGGATATTGATCTTTGCCAGAAGGAGTTTGAGTGCTGCGCCAGCGAGTAGCGCAATGAGCATAAAGCCTATCGGGGCTAGTAGTGATAGTTCATCCATGGGTTACTCTATATAGGTTATCGACTCCATAATGTCATACTCGGGGAGTGGCTTAGGTTGGAAATCGGAGTAACCCATCGCCACCACACAGAGAATATCGCTTGTTGCAGGGATTGGGAGGATCTCACGTAGATAGTCATCAGCCTTTGCACCCTCAGGTTCAGCCTGTTTCTGCGCTCTGCCAGCAACATGAACCCAGCAGCTCGATAGCCCCATATCGGTGATAGCTAGCTGCATCAGCGTGGTGCTAATTGCACAGTTCACCTCTGCAAGGTCGGTTTTTTGCGTGTCGCCCATTACAACAATTGCTGCTGGCGCACTCTTAACAAATGCCGATCCATAATCGCGCATATCGGAGATCTTCTCTAGCAACTCAGGGTTTGTCACCACCATGAAGTGTGTCGAGTGTGAGTTTCGCGATGAGGGTGCCTTGGCAACCACTCTCATCAACTCCTCGATCACACCCCTCTCAACCCTGCGGTCAGAGAACTTTCGCACGCTTCGGCGCGCCATTACTACATCTTTAAATTCCATACTGTTTCTCTATTATTTTTCGTTTTACTCTTGGGTTGGGGACCCCTCTTATAGGCGGATGCTCATTGTTAGAGCTATATTGTGTTGCCATATATCTAGCCAGTAGTCTCCGCTCTGTGCCGTTGCCGACTCGCCATAAAAGATAGTATAGTCGCTATACTCGTTGTACCTCGCCATATATGTTAGATCTAGCGCCATTGAGCTAGATAGTGCTACGCCAATACCAACGGAGCCTTGAGCCGTACGGTTGAGTGTCGGCATATCGTAGAGTGCCGTGACATCACGAATCATATCGCTACTCCACGCTCCACCCAATCGGAGTGCGACCTGTGGCGTGGGCTTAAACTCTAACCCCACCTTAAAGGTGTGCTGATCTTGATAGACCTCTCCTGCGTTATAGAACTCCTCGGGTATACCTGTTGGGGTGTTGCGGATGGTTGTATTACCATACTGATCGAGCTGGTAGTCAAAGGCTATAAGGGCGCGCTTAGCAAAGGTAAATGAGGCTCCCGCCAGCAGCTTGCCCGATGAGCGATAGCGCCATCTGTTGCTGCCCATATCCTCTAGCAAAGGTGAGTACTCAGCTATAGCTGTTGATATACCCATCACTACATCGCTAGAGAGACTACCCACAGCCGCCTGATAGCTACGGTCGAGGTTGTAGTAGGTGGGGGTATGGTAGCTCACACCTATGCGCACCGACTCTATAGGGCGATATGTGACTCCAAACTTAGCATTTATTCCCGAGCCGCTAGTGAGTATCGCCTGAGAGTAGTATGATGAGCGGAGGTAGTCGCTCTCACCTCCATAGGCTGAGTTGCCAATATACTCCTCCTCATAGATCAGATCGATGCGCTGCTGGATGCTCTGAATACCTAGTGTAGCGCCAAAGTAGAGTTTATTATCTATATTACCACCCATCGAGATGTCAAACTCCCATGCTGAACCCTCGCTATCGACACTCAACTTTTGGTCGACAGTCGCCTCAGGGTTGAGCCATGTAGAACTCCATACATTGTCATCGCTACTGGTCAATCCCCCCTTATAGCCCAGCGCTGCACCATAGAGGTTTGAGGGGAAGAAGTCCCAGTTGGGGTAGTCGACTCCATAGAGATCCTCAATAGAGACCCCCGCGGCAGTCAACTGCTCAGAGAAGATATTTGCTATAGAGGAGCTACACCCTTGGCTCTCTGTTGTGTAACTATAGTTATAGTCCGAGATTTTATTCGCCCCGAGACCGATATTGAATGTTAGGAACTTACCCTTTGGACTCGACATAGTATTAAATACCGCGGCAAAGTTGCTCAGAGCAAATGGAGTATCCCCATTATCGCCCCCTATACCCTCGCCGAGGCTCCTATTCACACTCACCATAGGGGTGAAGGTAAACTCCGTAGAGCGATACATACCCAGCCCCGCAGGGTTGACCATCATCGATGAGGCATCACCCCCCAGAGAGGTGATTGCACCCGAGAGAGCCATCGAACGCGCTGTGCCATATTGAAAGCTACTTTGAGAGATGTTGGTCATCTCCGAGAGCATCATAATATCACGATTCATCAAGATGCCTTGGGCATCGAGCCGCTGAGCGGAGATCTCTACTGTCGTGAGCAGCAGTGTGAAAATTATTAGGTAACGTCTCATGATCTATCGTCCTATAGCGTTTGTTGTGCGTCCCCCCATAGATGAGGGTGCTGAGGGGGTAGAGGGTGCTGAAGGGGTAGAGACCGGCATTCGTGAGGGTGTCGATGTGACCCCTGTGCTGAAACCTCTATTTGTAGTTGTCCTCTTTGTCGATGTCCCTACAGTTGCCCCACTTGGCTGTCGCTTACCTGTTGAGTAGTTGGTATTTGAACTTGGTGTCTTAACTATCCTTGGCGCGCTGATTCTTGGAGGGATGGGGCGTGAATAGATACCCCAATATGGCGAATAGAATGGGTCATAGTAGCACCCAACCCCCCAACCATAGTAGGCACCACCCCAATAGGGATATGCAGGGTAGCCCCACGAAGAGTAGTAGCCCCAATAGGGGTAGCCATAGCTAGGGTAGTAACCATAGTAGTATGGCATAGGTGCGCCCCACTCGCCATAGATCGAGTAGGCATATTTAGGCTCAATAGTGACCACCCCCATATCATCGACCGAAGCGTCATAGAGCATAGGATCGTAGCTCTGGAGCCTATCCAACACCTGCTCTTGGTAGGATAGAGTGTAGTAGCTCTCGGGCTTATAGTACTCATCACTATTGAGAGCTAACAACTTACGTCCATATGGGGTGTCATACATCTTGGGGTCGAACTCCGCTAACGGTATGCTAGTAGAGAACCCCAATTGATCTGCCCACTCCTCACGGCGCTGTTGCTGCTCTCTTTTGAGAGCCTCCTCGCGTGCCTCCTGCCTCTCTCTCCTATAACTGTCGGTTAGAGTGCCGTACATATCATCGGAGTCGTAGCTTACGGCGTTTTGCCGTGAGTATCCCACATTGAGTATTGATACTAGCAGTAGTGTTATATATAGTCGTATACCCATAATAATATAGTGTTTATCCACAAAAATAGATAATTTTCATGAATATATTCTTATATATAACAAAAAAGATGCTAGTTATCTTGTGCCGGAGTGGCTATAGCATATATTTTTTTTAGATTATTGCAATCAATAACTATCACAAACCTTAGTTATATCCATCGTAAATCCATCTGTGGTGGGTTTGAACTTCCCCTTCTTCTCTAGAAGATCAATCAAAGCATCGATATTTAACCCCTTTGCCGAACAGGTCATAAAACTCTGCTCTGCTCCAAATCTCTCTGCGATAGCCCACTTTAGCTCCTCTTTACTCGTGTAACTACACCCCTCCATCATATGGAGTACCTCATGTGCATGAACATCTACCATCTTATCTATTTTAGCTCTGCTCTCCTATGATTTAAGTAGTGTAAAACAATTATTGCCATATTTTTAACAGCACTCTTGGAGCGATATTTTTCACTATTAAATCTCAATATAGAATAACTATATTTTCG
>JBCQTG010000020.1:11569-27588 GCA_047178765.1 Rikenellaceae bacterium
TTTCGATTCAATAGCAAAAAATCTCATCTCCAATAGCACTCTTAAAAATACACCAATAATTATTTTACCCTACTTAGGAGTTGCAATCATTAACAATCTCTATAATTTGATCGCCATACTGGCTTAACTTCCTCTCTCCAATTCCATTTATATTCAACAACGCCTCCGCTGTTGTCGGTCTATGTGCCGCTATCTCTCGCATCGTGGCGTTGGAGAGTATTGTAAATGCACCCACCTTTTGTTCGCGCGCCTCGCCTAGTCGCCATTCGCGGAGTGTTTGGTAGAGTTGGCTCTGCTCTATCTCCTCCAGATCAAGATCAATCTGCTTCACCTGTTTCACCTGCTTGACCCTCTCAAACTCGAATGGAGCCATTGTGACGCTTGACTTAGCCTTGTGATAACCATCGAGCGTAAACTCCGCTGCACATAGGTCAATTAGTTTAATGAGCAGCTCAACATCACCAATTAGTGACTCCGCAATACTCTTTATCCTCTTCTTTCTCTCTGCCGCACCGATGGTGACCTTTGGCAGCTCCTCGCAGATGCTCTTTAACGGCTCTAGACGTGGGGCGAAGTAGTTTGCTGAGCTACGTAGACGCTGTTGCAGATGCTCGTTATCCTCGGTGTTATTGAGTAGGCGGGTGATCTCGCGTATGAACCTCTCACCAATATTAACCACCTCACTATCAAATAGGGTCAAGAAGCTACATAGATTATTGAAGTAGCGAGGGTTTTTTGCGGCATCGCTACCCGTAATCTCGCTACGAAGATCCCAGAGTGTGCGCTGTAGAGGTGCAAAATTGAATAGCTCACTAAGCACAAACTGCATATAAGATCTCCGCTGCTGCTCGATAAGCTCTGCGCTAGGCTGGTTGCTACTAACCTGCTCACAGAAGCTATCTACACTACGGTCGCCAATGATCGACATCTCACTGATAGGGCGACGAAGAACCATCCCCTCAAGTGTTCGACATCTACTCAGCGCAACATAGACCTGTCCAAAGGCAAATGAGCTTGAGGCGTCGATAATAGCCCTATCGAAGCTCATTCCTTGACTCTTATGGATCGTTATCGCCCACGCACAGCGCAGCGGGAACTGGGTGAAGCTACCCTTCACCTCGCTCTCAACCTCACCGCTCTCGCTATTGATCTTATACTCTACACTCTCCCACACCGCGCGGTCGACATCTATTACCTTTTCGCTACCCTTAGGGCGCACCTCAACCCTCTCGCTAGTGATGCTCACTATGTCGCCAAGCATACCGTTATAGTACCTCTTCTCGGGTGATATATCATTCTTGATGAATAGCACCTGCGCCCCCACCTTTAGCTCCAGCTGCTCATCGTTGGGGTAGGCTGACTGAGCATAGTCGCCCTTGACCTTTGCCTTAAAGGTTGTTGGCGCGCTCTTTATAGCCTCCAACCTATCTCTGTTGATGGCGTTAGCGGTGTTGTTATGTGTCGTTAGGGTTATGTAGTCACTCTCCTTGTGGGGGTCGAAGTTGGGGATATAGCGTCTGTTGAGCCTCTCTAAGATTTGAGGGGAGACTCTATTCTCACGCACCGAGTTGAGTATCTCGATAAACTCATCGTCGTTCTGTCTAAAGATATGGTCGAACTCCACCCCAATATAACTACTACGCTGTAGAGCATGAGAGTCGAAGAAGTAGGGCGAGCTATAGTGTGCGCTCAGCAGCTCCCACTCCTCCTCCTTACATATTGGCGAGAGCTGTTTAAGATCGCCGATCATCAGCAGCTGAAGCCCTCCAAAGGGGTGTGACGAGTGGCGTATACGCCTAAGTGTCTCATCGATGGCATCGAGCATATCGCTGCGGACCATACTTATCTCATCGATTATCAGCAGCTCGATAGAGCGGATAAGCTCTATCTTCGTCTTTGATATTCGGTGGCTAAATCTATTCGACCCACCCGCGACACTCCTATACCCCGGGATATGGGGTCCGAAGGGGAGTTGAAACAGAGAGTGGAGTGTCACCCCTCCCGCATTAATCGCCGCCACCCCCGTAGGTGCAGCGATGACACATCGCTTGGGGATACTCTTCATCATCTCTCGCAGAAAGGTGGTCTTTCCTGTCCCCGCCTTGCCGGTGAGGAAGATATTTGCACGGGTATTGATTAGAAGCTCGCGCGCCAGATCGATCTTTGCATTGCTCTGGAACTCCATTACCTCTTTACATTTTTACCCTTGTTGTCCTCCTTTACACCCTGATAATCAAACTCATGCCCCTTCTTGGTCTTTTTGATCTTCTTGTGGTCCCACGACTTAAATCCATCGGCACTAAATCGATAGTTGATACCGAAGCTAAAGCTGATATTATCCATCGGGGAGCGGATGGGGGTCAACCCAAAGGGGTTCTCCACATCGTTATCGCTATTGTAGTAGTACTTGTTCCTATTGCGCATAACATCTGAGTAGCCCATGAAGTAGCGAGCCTTAAAGAGAATCTCAAATCGTTCTATCAGGATAGCCGCTCCACCACCAAACATCAACCCATATCCAAAGCGGTTGTCACGAGGTGTGATATACTCATAGTCTCCGCTATACTCCACCCCACTACGCTCCGCCTGACGTGCAATATCGTTGTCATAGGTTGAGCTAATATCGTAGGAGAATGTCGCAGCAGCCTCAGCAAAGATCCTCAGCCTGCGGTGGAACATATAGACATGTGGCTGCCAGACTATAGGTAGCATTATCGAGTTGATCTGTCTCGTATAGTAGTATATTGGATCACCCTCATTCAGCGACGAGGTGCTGGGGTTGACGCCATACCCCCTCTGGATAAACTCAAGATCGATTCCGAAGCACCCCACAACAGCCTGCTTGCTATAGGTACGCCACGAGAATCCGGCATTGACATTTCCATAGACCGATTTATTCTCTATTGCCGGGTAGACACGTATGCTTCCCGAACCCCAGCCCGAGTAGACACCAAAGGTGTGCTGGGCATAGCTCGACTCCACTGCAAACCACCCCACAAGGGCAACCAATAGGGCTAAAAATTTATAGTTTAATCCTCTCATTTCTTCTGCATTCGTTTCTTCTCACGCTCCTCCAACATCCTCTTATCGCGCTCAACTAGTCGAGCCGCCAACTCCTCGGGGGTCTCATCGCGGAATAGTGGCGTAGCATCGACCGTAAGCTCAATCTCCCAGTTAACCTTGGTGATGATCTTGCTCTCACCATCTTGAGTGAACATTGCCGACTTCTCTGGTTGTCGACGCTCAATCAGGTTACCGCTATCCCACTCGCCGTTGTTGTTCCTATCCTCGATTATTCGTAGCTCTACCTCACCCTCAGGGACATAGTTGAACTGCACCTTCTCGCTACCTACACCCACCTTTCGTTCAATCACCTTACCCTTATTGATTAGCTCCAATACATAGTGTGATGGGCGCTCTTTGCTCCCCCTCATATTGACTACCACCGTTGAGTACTCCGCGGCTATATAGGGGGTAAACTCCTTTGATATAGAGTCGTTCTGCTGCCCCAGCAGGTCGGTGAATGTCGCTGCGGGGATGGTTAGGCGATATTTACTACCCCCCTCAGCCCAACTATCTGCTCGCAGATACCATTTGCGTAGATTCATTGTATCTCGCTCAAATGTGAATGGCTGCTTGATGCGTGGTTTATCCTCCTCCTGAACCTCCTCTGTTACCGCCCCGGGGCTACGCATAGCGTTGCGCCTATCCGCCTTGGGTGGTGCGGCGGTGTAGTCGAGGATGATCGCCTCGCTATTCACCTCCTTAAGTGGGAAGTCGAAGTCGAAGATTATCGGCTGCTCGGGGTTGATCTTATCGGCGGCAGAGATGTTCATTTTGAAGGGGTTCTTCACCACTGGAGGCACCCACTCCTCGCCACTCTCCTCAGCCTTCTTCTTCTCTCGCTCCTGCTTCTCTCGCTCCTGTTGCTCCGCCTTACTCTCAATATATCTCCACGATAGACGTAGTCTATCTACACTCTGCACGTAGTCCCCGACAGAGTCGTGTTTGTAGTGGAAGATTGATCCGCGGATGGTATCGGGGAGCATTGCACTCTCCACATCGAACCAGAGAGCTATAGTATCTCTATTGCTACTCATATGCTCAATGATAACCCTGTCGCGCGGTATAGAGTCGAAGATAATTGAGTCTATGTCGGGGTTAGGTGCGCCAAAGTAGAGCATTGCGCGGTGTTGCTGATCGCGCTTCTGGTCTGAGAGGATCTGCCTCTTAAATGTCTGGTCGGTAAATAGACGAAGCAGGATCTGTGGCGAGGCGACAACATACTTACGTACCGTGTCATACCAAATCATAAACTCGCTGCCCTCAGCGGGGTTAAAGGTGGTATCTAAGAAGCCGACATTATCTGTCCCCGGCTCATAGGTCATATTGTTGTTGGTGTCATCTATCGCATATACGTAGTAGGGGATTGGCTTAAGGTTCTGCACAAAGAATGTTCCATTAGCCTCTGAGCGCCCGATCACCGATGGTCGCTGGTTGAACAGCGTAGAGTCATAGCCCTGATCTAGCCTTACCGAATCCTTTGGATAGAGGAAGATAAAGGCACTTGGCAGTGAGTCCGCCTTATAGCCATCCTCGGTGTAGCCCGACATCATCATCGAGTCGATGCTATCGCCCGTAGAGAATACATACCTAAATGAGGTGAGGGGGTTACCCTCATTATTATCCTGTATTGCTGAGCCGAAGTTCAGCGCATAGGTGGTGTTATCTTTGAGTGTATCACGAAGGGTTATCACTATCCCTCGACCGCGTATCTCCATCTGTGGCTTGTTCTTCATCTCGGGTGAGGAGTAGAAGTTTGTCGTCTGATCTACAACCTTCACAAACTCATCAAACTCGATATAGATACGTCTAAGAATAGTATCCATATTTGTCTGGTTATTGAGCGGTTCTATCGCGACTATACGCGGAGGCATAGTGTCGGTCGGTCCACCCGAGGGGGAGCCGATGTTGGCACACCTAATCATCACCACGCATCCAAAAAACGCAGCTATGACCACTGTGAGGAGTCTCACTATTCTATCTTTTATACTCATTCTCTCTCGTTTTACAATGACTCTCCGCCACTGGTAGTATCCTCTATATCTGTATCTACCCCTCCTGTATCGACCGTTGGTGGGATGACAAAGCTCCATTTACCCTGAGTGTAATCCTTTGTCTGCCACACCCTGAACTCCAGCGAGAGGTATGTCACACTTAGGTTGAGTCCTATCGTTAGGGTTGCCGAGGTGTATATTTGGTTCTGCGTATCGACGACAACGACAAATGCCTCCTCCATTCCGTTCGACTGCAACAATGTGTAGTTCTCAGCACTCTGCGCCGAGGCTATAGCTGCTCTTCTCGCCCCACTAGGGTCAGTCGCTACACCCGCCTTAGCATCCTCATAGCTCTCGATGGTGAGGTCGAGATCACCCTCAAAGAGGTAGGCAATAACATCGTAGAGAGGGGTCGCCTCTCCGCCACTCTCCAGCTGCTCCGTACTCTTGATGTTGAGTGTTGTGTTGTACTCCTCATCCTTGAAGCAGCTGCTAAATGTTACAATTGCAGTTAGTATTATAATTATCTTTCTCATCTCTCTTATCTTACATACTCTACCCCTAGCTCCCTCATTGGTTCAAGGACAAACTCCCGCTCCATCATCAATGGGTGGGGGATAATTAGCCTATCCGAGCGATACTCTTGATCGCCATAGAGGATTATATCAATATCTATCATACGCGAGGCGTACCTCTCTCCACTCTCATCTCTATCTCTACTCTCAGCCTCTCTCGATCGCCCCATATCTACCTCTATCCCCTGTGTGGCATCTAATAGCCCCTCAGGGTCGAGAGTTGTCAAGACCTCAACAGCCTGATTGACAAATAGCTCCTCAGCATTGAAACCCCACGCCTCACTAACCCTCTTGCTTGAAGAGTTTAGGACCTCGCCTATGCGTTCGCCTATCAGCTGCACCGCCCCATCGAGACGTCTGCCTACAGCCTCTACACCTCCGATGTTACCCCCCAATAATAGTACAACTTTTATGCTCATCTCACTCTATCTCTTAACAATCTCCTTGCTCACCCTCAGCGCAAAGTGGGTAAAGAGTATATTTGCATTAGCGTTCTGTGAGAGCTGGGCTATCGACTCCTCAATATGGCTAACTAAAAACTCTATATTCTCATTGCCCACAAAGGGTGCAAACTTATCACAAAAACCACCCTCAGCACCCCATGTATAGCACAACTCCGGTAGCCCCGCATGGCGAACATACGACTCGCGCAGCATCATTATCGCGTAGCGCAACAGATCGATCTGCTCCGTCTGTGTGAGTGTTGAGACCTCATCTGCCCACTCTAGCAGTTCGAGGTGTCTATCGGCATAGCAGTAGCGCATAAGTGAACTGAAGAGTTCAAATTGACGCTTGCGCTGTTCGCCCCCCTCGCCGCTAATCACCCTCTTTAGCTCTATCACATCGCCTCCAACAACTCTAGCGACCCTCTCTGCCGCCTCGAAACCCCTCTCTCTGGCATACCTTACAATATCCGACTCCTCGACCCTCGGCAGATTAACCTCTTGCACACGTGAAAGGATTGTTGGCAACAGCAGCTCAGGGGTCTCGCTAACCAAGATAAAGAGCGTCCGCTCCCATGGCTCCTCCAAGATCTTTAGCAACTTGTTTGCCGCAGCCTCATTTAACCTCTCGGGCTGCCATATGATAACCACCTTATAGCCATTCAAGAAGCTCTTAAATGAGAGCTTCCTAATTATCTCATCCGCCTCCTTAACCGAGATAGACCCCTTCAGCGTCTTACCTAGGTTCAGCGCCTCATCCCACATCTCGCGACTAAGGTACCCCGCAGAGCTGCTCATCGAGTCTCTGAAGAGATCCATAAAGTTGTCGCTCAACATCGCCTCACCGCTACTCTTACCCTGCTTATTCACCGGAAGCACAAAGTGCAGATCGGGGTGGCTCAGCATCTCTATCTGTCTACACGAGGGGCATCGACCACACGACTCACCACCCTGCCTATCGCTACAGTTGATATACTGAGCATAGGCGATAGCTAGAGGCAACGTTCCATAGCCCACACGACCAGTGAAGAGCTGCGCATGGGGAATACGCCCCTGCTGCACACTCGAAACCAGCTGTCTTTTCAACCGCTCCTGTCCCACTATATCTGCAAACCTCATCCCTTAATCAATACTCTTAAATCAATTTTCTCTCTCCAAATGGCAAAAGCGACATAGAGCGCAATCATCACCACACAAGCGAGATAGTAGGCTACACCTGAGGTGATGGCTGTGCTGACGGCATAGATCGCTCCACCGAGCAGTATATATGTCCCTATTCGCCCTAGATCATACCTCACCGCTGAGTATCGCTGGCTAAGGGTAAAACTCACCAAAACCATCACACTCTCACACGCCAATCTAGCTATTGCAGCGCCAAAGTATCCCATTATGGGGATTAGCACTATATTGACACCCACCGAAACAACCATACCAACCAAAGTAATATAGAGTCCATAGCGAGTATCTCCGCTCCTCTTATACCAAAAGGAGAGGTTCAACCACACACCCATAAGTAGGTTTGAGGCTAACACCACAGGTAGGATATATAGCCCCTCACGGAACTCCGACCCCACAATAAATGCAAATATATCTCTAAAAAGTGAAATACCCAAAAAAATAGCCACCGTAAATATAATATAGTACTTCATCGCCTCGGCGCTGCTCCGCTCAAACTCATCCTTTTTGAAGTTCGCCAAGAAGAGCGGCTCGGCAGCTAGGCGATACATCTGAGTGAATAGGGTCATCACAACGGCGATCTTCGTCACCGCACCATAGATACCCAGCTGCGCCATCGCCCCAACGGGGGTGAGGTACTTAATCAACTGCCTATCGATAAAGTCGGTAGCTGTCCCCGCAACACCGCTCAGCAGCAGTGGGAAGGAGTAGATAAGGATCGGGATGGTGAGCCTCCTATCGAGTCGAGGTAGCACAAACCCCGCAACCGATCCTGCGAGAAAAAAGGTGATGACACTAGCGACAAGGTTGGCAACAACTACCCAACCTACGCCAAACGAAGAGCTGAACAACCCATTGATACCAAAGAGTATAGCCAACCCCACCTGAAGTATAATATTAAGCAACTTTATCACAACATAGCTCCCCGACTTACCCTGCTCGCGAAGCCTAGCAAAGGGTACGCAGGTCAACACATCAAAGAGTATTACCCAACCAACCAGAGGTAGCAACAGCGGCGAGTCGAGATAGACCGCACCCATAGCGGCACTAATTGGCTGGTTGAACAGAAGCAGAGCCACAATAAAGATTGAGGAGAGGAGCGTGGTTATACCCCACGTAGTTGCATAGAGCCTCCTCTTACCCGCCTCATCCTCAGCCTTAGCGGCAAAGCGGAAGTAGCTCGACTCCATGCCAAAGGTCAAGAGGACCAGAACAAAGGGGATCATAGCGTAGAGATCGGTTATGACCCCATACTCCGATGGCGAAAACATACGAGTGTAGTAGGGTGTGAGCAGATAGCTCAGCAGCCTGCCGAGGATAGTACTCACGCCATATATAGCGCTATGTTTAGCCAGTTTTCTTAACATCTACTCGTCGATCTCCATAATCATTGTATGGGGACGATTGCGCCCAAACACCTCACCTGCATGTAGCTCAAGGGTGCTACCACTACGAGCAACTGAGACCACCGGGAATGAACCATTCTCAATGTGATATATCGCGGCATCGACCAGCGACTCCCCAACACCATAATCTGTAAAATTGTTATACTCATTCACATAATAGTCGGGAGAGAAGCCATCCTGATACTCATAGAACCCCGCTGCATTCTTCGATGCAAAGCAGATTGGCGCAAGCTCATAGGTGTAGCCATCCGACGTCTTGTAGAAGATAAACATACCTACATTCTTACCCTTCGTGGTATCTCCAATCAATATAACATCGTAACCTATACCCTCCAATGCATTTATCAACAGCTCACTAGCCGATGCTGTCGAGCTGCTCACCAAACAGTAGATCCTCTTCACCGGCAGAGAGAGTATACCCTCGCTGCTCTTGAAGTAGTCATATTTGGTGTATCTATTCGTTATAGTGCTGTTGTATACATACTCTGAAAAGACCTCTGTTGCTGAGCTGCTACCTCTGATTGCTGAGCCGAAGATCACCGCAGAGGAGTTATAACCACCACCATTGATGCGGAGATCGAGGATAAGCTCCTTTGCCCCGCTAACACCTCTAACGGCATCTCGAAGCTCATCATCAAAGGAGCTATTGAACTGTGCATACGCTATATAACCAATCTCCTCATCTTGATCTAGATAGCCACTCTTCAAGATCGGATTAGGCTCGATCGTCTCAGCGGTGATCGATTTAACTGAGTTGTCATACATCGTCAGCTCCACCGTTGCTCCACTGCTTGGGTAGAGGAGGCTAAGGATTAAGCTGTAGTAGTTATATGAGTTTATAGATGATGATCCAACCTTTGTGATTATATCACCTCGCACAACACCCGCTCTCTCCGCCGGCGAATCGGGGTAGACACCCAGAACACCAAAGCCAAAGGGTTTGGAACTATAGTCGGTAAATATTACAAAATTCACCACTCCATACCCCAGCTCGGTAGCGTTGAGCGATCGACTCATTGAGACCCCACCTGTCGACTCACGATCGATATATGAGTAGATAGAGTACTCATTATAGTAATCATACCACTTCTTATCAAATACATTGGTCGACATAGATAGCAGATGATCCTCTAAGAACTCATCATAATCCCTATCCATATCCCTCTCCATCGAGTTGTACTCGCTATTGTAGAGATAGTACTCTGAGAGCATCTCATCCATCCACTCAATGACCCCTGCCGGAGTGGAGTCGTTAGTGTTGTCCCCATCGGTTGTAGGGGTTATCGAGTTGTCATCAACCGTGTTTGTCGTACATGCAACTAGCATTGCTGCAATAGCTAGAATAGCATATCTATAGCAGATTATCATAATATTATCTCTGTTTTATAAACTCCTTACACCACTCCTGCAACCCACACTCAACACACTTAGGCTTACGAGCGACACAGACATAGCGTCCATGTAGAATCAGCCAGTGGTGCGCTATAGGTAGCAGATGTGATGGTATATTCCTCTCCAATTGAAGCTCCGTCTGTAGCGGAGTCTTTGCATTCCAGCTCAACCCTATTCGGGCAGCGACACGAAAGACATGTGTATCAACAGGCATAACCTCCCTGCCCCAAAGCACCGCCCCCAATACATTAGCCGTCTTGCGACCAACACCGGGTAGCCGTTGCAGCTGATCGAGATCCTGCGGCACAACACCTCCAAACTCCTCACACAGCATCTTCGACATCTTCGAGAGGTTGCGCGCCTTGTTGTTGGGGTAGGAGATACTCTTTATATATTGATATATCTCATCCACCTCTGCTCTCGACATCTCATGTGGCGAGGGGTAAGCCTCGAATAGCGCTGGTGTAGTGAGGTTTACCCGCTTATCGGTACACTGTGCCGATAGCGATACGGCAACCAGCAGCTCATACTCATTGCGGTAGTCGAGTTCACTCTCAGCCACCGGCATGTTCTCCTCGAACCACCCTATTACACCCTCGTATCGCTGCTTTGTAGTCACTATATCCTCTTTATTGGCGCAAGTTCAACAACAATCTTCTTTATACCCGCCGACTCAAAGTCGACCTCTAGAATCTCTTTGGAGCCACTCTTCGATAGAGCTAACACCCTGCCATCACCAAAACGCTCATGTCGAATACGGTCATCAACCTCATACTTAACACCGCTCTCGGCTCTATTCGTGGGTATCGACTCTATCCTCTTAAGGTTAACCTCCCTCTTCTCCTCCACCTCTCTCCTCTCGAACCTCTCTCTTCTCTCCCCATAGGCTGGTCTACCCGCTGAGACCATTCGCCCTCTCTGCTGTGGTTGCGATTGGGTTGCGCTCTCGCCCCTCGATGGTCTGAAGTCATTGCTCGGGTTGAGATCGAGGTATTGAGGATCGATCTCCCGCAGAAAGGGGCTGGGGTAGCTGCTCTCAGTCTTCCCCCACTTGAAACGCGTATCACAGTAGGAGAGGGTCGACACCCTCTTAGCTCTGGTGATAGCGACATAGAATAGCCTTCGCTCCTCATCAATCTCTCCCCCCTCAACAGCTCGTTGCGATGGGAATAGCGCTCGCTCCACCCCAATGGTGTAGACATACTCAAACTCTAGACCTTTCGAGACATGGACCGTCATTAGGGTCACGCGCTCACCATCATCCTCAGGGTCGTTATCTTGATCGGTGAGCAGCATCACATTGCGTAGCCACTCCTCAATAGTTGGAGGATCCATCGACTCGGGAGCAAATGCCTCGAAGTTATCATCTAACTCTTGGCTCTCTTGTCCCTCCTGCCCCTCTTGCTCCTCTTGCCCCTTTTCGATCCACTCACCGTCGTTCTGCTCTACGCTCTTGCGTAGCTCTTCACGGTCGTCGCTCATCTTCTGCATTGTGTTGAGCAGCTCCTCGATACTCTCCACGGCACTCTGGCTCTCAGGGTCGTTGCTCATTCGGTGTAGAGGGAGGATTCCCGAACGCTGGGCAATCATCAAACCATAATCATATAACGATATTGGATCGTCACTATTTTGTCCTACAGCAATCAATTCGCGAATAAGTGCCACAAACGCCTTCACCTTGCGAAGAATAGTCCGCTGCACAGCATCGGTTGCCGTCTGCTCATCTAGACGATCTATCGTCTCCCACATCGAGAGGTTATTCTCCTTAGCCAATGTCTCTATCCTCTCCAACGTGGTGTTTCCTATTCCGCGAGCGGGGAAGTTAATCACCCTCTTCAACGCCTCGTCATCCCGCTGATTGACCACCAGCCTAATGTAGGCAAGCATATCCTTTACCACCTTCTGCTCGTAGAACGAGCTACCACGATAGACCTTATAGGGTATCGAGCGGGTAAGCATCGCCTGCTCAACGGTCTGCGACTGGCTATTGGTTCGATAGAGAATGGCAAAATCACCCCACGATGCACCCTCACGAACCCTACGCAGAATATCTCGCGCAACAGAAAAAGCCTCTTCGCGATCATTAGCCGCTCGTATGAGACCGATCTTCTCACCCATCTCGCCACGTGAGAAGCACTTTTTGTCGAGCTTTGTCTTGTTGTGTGATATTAGTGAGTTGGCAGCCTCCACTATCGTCTGTGTCGAGCGGTAGTTCTGCTCTAGTTTAAATGTCTTTGCTTGAGGGTAATGGTTTCTAAAGTTGAGGATATTCTCAATTTTTGCCCCTCTAAATGAGTAGATACTCTGAGAGTCGTCACCAACTACACACACCCTATTGTGGAGTTGCGAGAGTCGTCTAACGATAATATACTGTGCGTAGTTGGTATCCTGAAACTCATCTACTAGTAGATATTGGAACTGCTTTTGGTACCTTTGCAACACCTCTGGGTGATCTTTGAAGAGGATATTCGTTAGCAGGAGCAGGTCATCAAAATCCATTGCATCGTAGCTCTTGCAACGCTGACAGTAGGCGTTGTAAAGCTCCCCTATTCGCCCCATCCTTTTGTTCGCATCCTCGGTTTGGTAGGCGGGGTTTGCTAGGTAGGCGTGTGGGGTTATAAGCGAGTTCTTCGCTAGCGAGATCCTCGATAGCACCACTGCGGGTTTATAGGTGTCGTCTGAGAGGTTCATCTCCTTGAGGATCGCCTTTATAAGATTCTTTGCATCTGAGGGTTGGAATATATTGAATTTAGGCGAGTAGCCTAGTATCTCAGCATTTTCGTAGAGTATACGCAAAAAAACGGAGTGGAATGTACCCATCACAATTGCACGTGCTTTTTGTGCGCCGATCATCTCCTCTAGACGTTCTCGCATCCCTTTAGCCGCTTTGTTGGTAAATGTTAGCGCCATTATTGATCGTGGATCGACCCCCTGCTCCAACATATATGCTATTCGTGATGTAAGGACGCGCGTCTTTCCCGAACCTGCACCTGCGATAATTAGCGATGGGTCGTTAAAGTTTACAACAGCCTCTTTTTGAGCTTGGCTAAGCCCCTCTATAATTTTTGACACGTTATTTTAATAAGTAATGAATCAACAAAGATAGTTATATATTGGTTAATCATCAAGCGAAAAGGGAAAAAAGAGGCTGATTAATGCACTGGAGGAAAAATTATATGCAATCAAGTTGTAAATTAAATATATTTTGAATATCTTTGCCCCACCAAGTCGAACAGCTAGTTCACTTTGGCGCTGGTCTCGTAGCTCAGTTGGATAGAGCAACAGCCTTCTAAGCTGTGGGTCAAAGGTTCGAATCCTTTCGGGATCACTATTTAAAACGCTAATCATCTAATATTGAGGCGGTTAGCGTTTTTGCTTTGGTTTTTTGCCGATAATTTATGTAACGGAGATGAAAACACCCCAAAGATTGTGACATCTTCGAGGTGATTCTCTATGCATACCAATTGCTATACTGCTGGCTGCTGACACTACAATGGTAGAGATTATTTTTTGATCTCTGACCTTTGTGAAACCTTTACACTTTTTAGTAGGAAATCCATACCGGCTAACTGTTAAAGCGCTGCTCGACTACCGACCAGTCGACGATCTTCCACAGTTCAGCGAGGTGGTCTGCGCGTCTGTTTTGGTAGTCTAGATAGTAGGCATGCTCCCACACATCGAACGTGAGCAGTGGTTGCAGATGATCTTTAAGCGGGTTCTCTGCATTTGGTGTTGCCACAATGGAGAGATTCCCATCGCTATCTTTAACCAACCATACCCAGCCCGAGCCAAACTGCCCAACACCCTTAGCGACAAAGTCGCTTTTAAAGTTGTCGAACGAACCAAAATCTCGTTCGATAGCCTCTAACAATCCCCCTGTGGGTCTCGATTGAACATCTTGACCAAACCCCTCGAAGTAGAAGATATGGTTCCATACCTGTGCGCCATTATTATATATTGCACCATCTGCACGCAGGCAAATATCATCGAGTGTAGCACCCTCAAACTCACTGCCTTTAACGAGTTTGTTCAGATTATTCACATATGCTTGAAGATGTTTGCCCCAGTGATAGTCAACCGTTTGCTTGCTAATTATCGGCTCTAAGGCGTTGTTAGGATATGGTAGTTGCGGAGACTCAAAAGTCCCGCCCTTAACGCTCTGCGCCGCCATCAGCAGCGCTCCAACTACAATTGTTCTCTTTCTCATAACTTAAAATTTTATAGATAATAGATGCGAGTTAAATATAAGAAAAAAAACTCACATCTCCACCATTGCAATTTTTTAGCCAGAGAGGGGGGGGGGATAGGCGCAAATAAAAAAAAGAGCAGATAGATCAAAACTATCCGCTCGCTATTTTTTTTATGGAATCTCCCTCGCCCTCAGACCAGTTCAACTCCACTCTTTTTTTGTATCTAAGAGCATCTCGACCCTCAGATCGCGATCGCCCATCCTCTACATCATAGCTCCCTCACCCTCAGACCAGTTCACCTAGTTGTATCGTTCGATAATGCAAAGGTAATATGTTTTTAGATCATTTGCAAATGTTTTTTGAAAAATATTAATAAATATTGCGTATTAATTTTTCATTACAAATTTATTTTAAGCCTAATCGGCTGCAAATCAACGCATTAAATAAAAACAGGGTGAATGCACAAGAATCTTGCATTCACCCTAATCGTTATTAAAAAATATTGTTATTAGTATTCCAGCACAATACTCTCGGCTGCTTCGATAGCATCTTTACGCAATTTGTCAATATCACAATCTACATCATCAAATGCCAAAACAACACCCATACGCCTATTGGCACGCGTTGTGGGCTTGCCAAAGAGTCGCACCTCCATATTTGCATTAGCCAAAACACCCTCCAGACCCTTAAACTCTGGTTGCGAAGGCGACTCACGATCGGCAAGAATAACCGCACTAACACCCGCTCTCAACTGCTTGATCTCCGGTATCGGCAGTGACAATATCGCGCGCAAATGCAACTCAAACTCATTATAGCTCTGTGTATTTGCCAATGTAACCATACCAGTATCATGCGGGCGTGGTGACAACTCCGAGAAGTAGACCCCATTCTCATTGCTCAAAAAGAACTCAACACCCCAGATACCGGCGCCCCCAAGTGCGCTAGTGACCCTCTCCGCCATCAACTGCGCCTCGGCAAGATGGGCGGCAGAGATAGGTGCTGGCTGGTAGCTCTCGCGATAGTCGCCACTCTTCTGAACATGCCCAATAGGGGCGCAGAAGAGTGTTGGCGCACCATTCTGGGTCACCGTCAAGAGGGTGATCTCACTATCAAAATGGATAAACTCCTCTACAATCATCTCCGCAAGATCGCCTCGGCTACCCGAGAGACCATACTCCCACGACCCTTTAAGATCCTCCGCCGAGCGGGCAATCGACTGCCCCTTGCCCGATGAGGACATGAGGGGTTTTATAATACACGGGAATCCAATCTTATCCGCAGCAGCGCAAAGCTCCTCAAAGGTGGTTGCATAGAGATATTTAGCGGTCTTTAGCCCCAGCTCCATAGCGGCAAGGTCTCTAATAGCCTTGCGGTTCATCGTGTAGTTAACCGCCTTTGCGCTAGGTGTGACAACAGCCCCCTGCTGCTCACACTCATAGAGAGCCTCAGTGCGTATAGCCTCAATCTCAGGGACGATAAAGTCCGGTTTATGTTTAGCTACAGCAGCCAAAAGAGCCTCGCGGTCTAACATATCAAAGACCTCAGCTTCATCGGCAACCTGCATCGCTGGCGCACCAGCATATCTATCACAGGCAATCACATGCTGCCCCTTGCGTTGAGCCGCGATAACGAACTCCCTGCCCAACTCACCTGAACCCAAAAGAAGAATTTTCTTTGCCATAACTAACTAACTAACTAACTAACTAACTAACTAACTAACTAACTAACTAACTAACTAACTAACTAACTAACTAACTAACTAACTAACTAACTAACTAAC
>JBCQTG010000021.1:0-27433 GCA_047178765.1 Rikenellaceae bacterium
ACCCGCCGATATTAATGTCCTCCTTGTGAAGTTCGGACGGTAATCTCCTATAACAAGCACCGAGGGCTGCCTCCGACAAATCGCGCAGGCAGCCCTCGGTACTGGACAGGTTAATCACGAGTCTGCCCCGCACCCATTATTATATACTTATATGTGGTCAACTCAGGGAGAGCCATAGGACCACGAGCGTGAAGTTTCTGGGTCGATATTCCAATCTCAGCGCCAAAGCCGAACTGTCCGCCATCGGTGAATGCTGTCGAGACATTATGGTAGACGCAGGCAGCATCGACACCCTTCAGGAAGAGGTTTGCAGCTGCTAGATCCTCCGTGACGATAGATTCACTATGTCGAGAGGAGTACTTAGCGATATGCTTCATCGCCTCGTCGATACCCTCAACACTCTTTATCGCCATCTTATAATCCATAAACTCCGTTCCGAAACTACCCTCATCGGCATGTTGCAAAAGCTCGGCAGGATAGCTACCCTCAAGGGCGAAGTAGCTCGCTGGATCGGCATATATGGTGACACTTTTAACTGCTAGATCGCTACATATAGAGGGTAGATCCTCCAATTTAGCAACATCGACAATCATACAATCGAGGGCATTGCATACGCTGACCCTACGGGTCTTGGCATTTGTGACAATAGCGCGCGCACGGTCGACATTAGCCTGACTCTCAACATAGGTGTGACATATCCCCGCACCAGTCTCAATAACTGGAATAGAGGCATTCTTTCGTACATAGTTAATCAACGATGAGCTACCACGCGGGATAAGCAGATCGACATACCCCTCAGCATTAAGCAGCTCAGCCGTAGCCTCTCTATCCGATGGGAGGAGGGTCACCACACGCTCATCTATACCCTTGCTGCTCAACACCTCACGGATGATCTCGACAATAACCCTATTTGAGAAGTGAGCATCGCTACCCCCCTTAAGCACACAGCAGTTGGCTGTCTTAAAACACAACCCAAAGACATCGAAGCTAACATTGGGGCGCGCCTCATAGATAACACCGATAACTCCAAATGGAACAACAACCTTACTAATCTCCATTCCGTTAGGTCGTTTTGCTCGGCTCAACACATCACCCACAGGTGACTTTAACATCGCCACCGAGTGCATATCGTTAGCTATCCCCTCGACCCTCTCTTGGGTCAACAACAATCTATCGTATAGAGGGTTGCTCATCTCCATCTTTGCCAGATCGAGTCTATTTGCCTCCAAAATCCTATCGCAGTTAGCCACCGCAGCATCTGCTACAGCGTGCAGAACCTCATCGATACGATCTTGATCGATCAACCCTAATATTCGCGAAGCCTCTAAGGCTCCCTCAAAGAGTGGTTTTAACTCCATAATTTTATCTTTTTAAGTCTATTCTCTTCTCTGTTGTGTTGCCACATAGATCTGTTACCGTTAGTATCAACTCCCCCTCAACATTGGGATCACGAAGTGTGTGGCTAATCGTTGAGCGGCTCATATCTAGCGCTATCCACTCGCCATTCAATGTCGCTGAGTATTTCGCTACACCTGTAAAATTATCCTTTACGGTGAAGTTAACCCTACCATCTACAACCGCTCCACCCTCAATAGTTGGAGCCTCACTATCTATAGCAACGAAGAACTCTCCGGCACTACTGCTCAGCGCAATAACCTCGCCGTTGTCATAACTACTCTTAATAGCGGATAGATCACCCTTATGGTTACGTTGAACCACCACCGCCTTGCTACTCAGCGAGTCGGGCAGTTTACACTTAATCGCGATCTTCATTGGTCGATGAAGAGGTACCTCTCGCGAGAGAACACGGTAGAGATCGCTCACCTTACGACACCCAGCAGCCATCTTAACATCCGCCTTAACCCGCTCAGCCTTAAACTCATAGTTGCGATAGGTAGATCCCTTAACAAACTCAACCCTCAAACCATCACGAGTAAACTTGCTCTCGCGATCGTGGGCGACAACCTCCTTTGGCTCAGCTTGAGAACTCTTAAATATATCTGCGCTATCCTTACCATATAGGGTCACCTTTAGCGTCGAGCGGTTACCACTATGGTCGGTGGCTATAATCTCCAGCTCACCCCTCTCACCCGGCTTCAAGCCAACCATACCATCACTACTCAGATGGGCGTAGAGAGTCGATGGCACACCCGTCTGACGACGTAGCTGATAGATCTCTCCACGATAGTCGATCTGGAAGGGGTAGTAGCTGAGTGCATTGACATAACGACTCATATCAAACTCGAAACCATCCTGTTTAAACTGAAAGAGAGTCTTTCCATTCAACCGACCCTCCAGAGAGTAGAGACCAAAGACCGAGTAGCTCCCCGCCATCATATCGGTGCAGGCAACCACGAAGTACCCCTCACGACCTATCCACATCTCCTTGGAGCGTGTGATCCGATAGATACCATCCTTACCTCTACGTAGTGGCTGGCGCTGTATCTGCTGCCTCTCGACCCCACTTTTGCTACGATCGACCTCAACATAGTAGAGCATATTGAGCTTTGGGGCTATCTTATCGTTAAATGGTATCACCCCCATCTTCACCGGGTTGAGCGGTTTTTGCAGCTTTGAGTTGCGCACCTCAAAGTGGAGGTGTGGACCGCTCGAACTCCCCGAATTTCCCGAGTAGGCGATCAGCTCACCGCCCTTCACTGGGAATTGATCCTTTGCAGGGTATAGGTTTGTGGTATGTTGTTTAAGTCGGTATCGCTCATCGTGGAGGTATCTCTCCATCTCATCGGTTAGTCGATCGAGGTGAGCATATACGCTGGTAGTACCATTGGGGTGTGCAACATATAGAGCCAACCCAAAGCCACCCGTAGAGAGGGATATTCGCGACACATAGCCATCATCGATAGAGACAACACGCTTACCCACCACCCCATCAGTACGTATATCAACCCCTGAATGGAGGTGGTTTGAGCGCATCTCGCCAAACGACCCCGAGTAGCTCTGTGTCGCCACCTCAACGGGAAATGGGTAGCTCTTTGACTCTCGAAGCTGCTCCGCACGAAGCTCTGTCGCTAAAAAAAGTATGATTATATATATTATATTTCTCATTACCACTCCTCTTCAATTTCGCCAATAATTTGGTTTACAACACCGTAAACGACACCGGTCGAGTATCCACGAGATATAGCAAAGCGGATCAATTTACCCTGCAAATCTCTACGATCTTTATACTTTACGCTGCCCATCTTAGCAGTTAAGATCCTCCTCAGCTGCTCGTTGCTCTGCTCACTATCTATCTCCGCCAGCTCCCGCTCGATAATCTCTCTGCTCACACCTTTGCGAGATAGCTCCATTGCGATCTTCCGCTCTCCCCAGCCGTTGAACGCCATCTTATCGCGAACAAATGCCTTGGCATAGCGGCTATTATCTATAAATCTCTCCTCTATAAGTCTTTGGACAACAGCCTCCTGCTCCTCCCTATCAACACCCCACTGAGTCATCAGCCTATAGGCATCGCCACTCGATCGCTCACCTCTAGCACACAATGCCATCAGTGAACTGAGAGCCTGCTCAGCGGTTTTAGTGCGGGGTTTATCTATCCTCTTACCCCACATACCATTCGTGGCTTATCGTTAATATCGGCTCTTATCTCCACCCTATAGCCCATCTCAGCCATCATCTCAGCGGTCTGAGAGGCGAAATTCTCATGCACCTCGAAGTAGATCTTACCACCACTTTTTAGCAACTTCAACCCCGATTTTGCAATCGATCGATAGAAGAGCAGAGGATCGTCATCGGGGACAAAGAGCGCCATCGATGGCTCGTAATCAACCACATTGGTTCTCATGTCAACTCTCTCACTACATGGTATGTATGGCGGGTTAGCTACAATAACACTATAGCTACCATCCAACAACCGCTCCACCTCCAGCACATCACCCTTAATGAGCTTGACACTTGGTGCTAACCTCTCGATATTCTCCTTTGCAATAGCCAACGCCTCATCCGACAGCTCCACCGCAGAGACCTCAGCATCTGCCAATTTGCAGCTGATCGCAATAGCCAACGCACCACTGCCACTACAGAGATCGAGAACCCTCTCATCACCTCTGCACTCACCTACAACCCACCTCACAAGCTCCTCGCTCTCGGGGCGGGGGATCAGAACACCCTCCCTAACGACCATCGAGAGGTCGCAGAACTCCGCTCTGCCTATTATATATTGTATCGGTCTACCGCGCTTGATCTCATCCGCAATCCTACTAAAATCCTCAATCTCACACTCCTCATCGGGGCGCAAAATAGATTCACTCCACGAGACTCCACCTAGCTCCTCTAGCACCATACGTGCAACAGAACCCGCCTCACCAGCTCCATAGAGTGGTTCGGCAGCAGATCTGACTAGTTGTAGTATCTCGCGCCGAGTCATAGTCGGGCTGTCAACATCAGATCAGCAAGACCGATAGCCACAGCCGCCTCAATAACAACCCCTGCACGAAGTGCTATGCACGCATCGTGCCTACCCTTGATTATCAACTCCTCGACACCGCCACTCTCGGTATTATATGTCATCTGCCTTGATGCAATGCTGGGTGTAGGCTTCACCGCCACCCTCACAACGATCTCATTTCCATTGCTGATACCTCCATTGATACCACCTGCATTGTTTGTCTCGGTCGTTCCATTGCCATCGAGGATCATATCGTTATTCTCCGACCCCATCATCTTTGTCGAGCCAAAACCAGCACCGAACTCAACACCCTTAACCGCTGGAACAGAGAATAATAGGTGCGCTAAGCAGCTCTCCACAGAGTCGAAGAATGGCTCTCCTAGACCTGTCGGGATACCCTTAACCCTACACTCAATAACTCCACCAACAGAGTCGTGGCTCTTCACCGCCCTCTCGACAATCTCATCAAAGCGACTCTTATCACTCTCGCCATGCAGCTCGATCAACTCACTGCTAACCACAACACCATCACCCAAAACCCTCTTAGCCACCGCACCAGCGGCAACCAACGGAAGGGTGACCCTGCCCGAGAAGTGTCCTCCACCTCTATAGTCCTGAAAGCCAGCATACTTAACCGATGCTACACGATCTGCATGCGATGGTCTGAAGTGGCGAGTGAGGTTTGAATAGTCCCTCGAAATGGTGTTCTCATTCTCAAAGAGAATTGTCAATGGCGCACCAGTAGTGTAGCCATTAAACACCCCTGAGACTATCTTTGGGGTGTCACTCTCCTTTCGAGGTGTCGTCCCCCTAGCACCACTCTTGCGTCTATCGATGTCGGTTGTCAGATCGTCAACACTGAGTTCAACACCCGATCCAGCACCATCGATCGATACACCTATTCCATCTCCATGGGACTCCCCCCAAATTGTTACTCTAAATATCTTTCCGAAACTATTCATACTCTATTTTATATCTATTCTACCCCCTCAGCATGACGGGGCGGGGATCTCTATCGCTGTATCGACCTCAGATCCTCGAAGAAGAGGGGATAGCTCTTCGCTACACACTCCGCACCCTCGATAATCATCTCACCCTCTCCACGTAGTGCCGAGACCGCCATCGACATAGCTATACGGTGGTCATTGTGGCTATCTACACGCGTTGAACGTATCCTACCACCACGCACCTTCATCAAATCAGCACTCTCCAAATCTATCTCAATACCAACCTTAGCGTACTCAGACTGCAATGTCAACGCTCGGTTACTCTCCTTATGTACCAACCTCGATGTACCCTTAATGACACTCTCACCCTCAGCAGCTGCCGCCAAAGCGACCAATGCCGGGAAGAGGTCGGGACACTGAGTAGCATCAAACTTAAAGCCCTTAAGCTCCCTCTTGCGAACAGAGATCCTATTCTCCTCATTAATCAACTCCGCCCCTGCACGCTCCAGAGCGACACATATCGCCGTGTCAGCCTGCTTAGAGAGCATCGAAACATTGTTCAACGTCAACTCACCCGCAATAGCTCCCGCAACCAGAAGTGCCGAAGCAGCACTCCAATCACCCTCGATATTAAACTCCGTAGCCTCGTAGCTCTGTCCACCCTCGATAAAGAACTCTCGATAGTCTCGGTGTACTATATTAACACCAAATTGTCGCGCCGTCTCCAACGTCATATCGATATAGGGAATCGACACCGCATCATCAACAAAGAGCGTCGTATCCTGCTCCACCGTAGGCAACGAGAGCAACAGACCGGTGATAAACTGCTATGAGACAGATCCATCAACCCTCACCTCACCACCACGCATAGGACCCTTTACCACAAAGGGTAGGCAGTTATTGGTGTGTTTAACCTCTACACCCAACGAGCGCAAAGGCTCGATCATCATCGTCATCGGACGTTTGAGGATTGAGCCATGCCCCTCAATACGGATAGGTGTCGAGAGCAACGATGCTAATGGAGTGAAGAGGCGTGTAGAGAGTCCCGACTCTCCAATCATCAACCTATCAGAACTAGGATTTAAACCACCATTCACAGTGATTGTTGTTGGGTCAACATGTGTGACCTCTGCACCAAGAGTCTCGATGCACTTAAGTGCCGAGAGGGTATCATCACAGAAGTCTATTCCGCTAATTGTCGACAGACCATCGGCAAGTAGCGATACAGCCAGCGCACGTTGCGCGTAGCTCTTTGAGAAAGGGGGAGTGAGAGTGCCTGCTACACTCCCCGCGGATAAGGGAATTTCCATATTTCTATTGTTCTATATTTGTCTCTATAATTTGAGGTGTTCTCTTCTGCTGCTCTAGTTGCAGACGCGTCTGCTCAGCCTCCTTACGAGCCTTCTCAAACTGCGGTGAGCGCTTCAACTCGAAGTTCTTTCCGAGGTAGACACGGCGTACCATCTCATCGGCAGCCAGATCCTCTGCCGAACCTGTTTTGAGGATCTTACCCTCGAAGAGCAGGTAGGTGCGGTCGGTGATTGCTAGGGTCTCGTCGACATTATGGTCGGTGATGATAACACCGATATTCTTACTCTTTAGCGTAGCAACGATACTCTGAATATCCTCCACGGCGATTGGGTCGACACCCGCAAAAGGCTCATCGAGGAGGATAAATGATGGGTTGATAGCCACAGCACGCGCAATTTCGGTACGTCTACGCTCGCCTCCCGAGAGCTGTATACCCATACTCTTGCGCACCTTCTGCAACCTAAACTCCTCGATCAGCGACTCCAAACGCTCCTTTTGATACTCCTTCGAGAACTTTGTCATCTCCAACACCGCGCGGATATTATCCTCAACACTCAGATGACGAAAGACGCTAGCCTCCTGAGCGAGGTATCCCACCCCCATCTGCGCCCTTTTATAGACCGCCATAGAGGTAAGTTTAGCCACCTTTCCATTATCATCTTCGAGGAATATATCCCCCTCATTGGGTTTAATCAGCCCCACAATCATATAGAACGAGGTTGTCTTTCCCGCCCCATTAGGACCGAGCAGCCCGACAATCTCGCCCTGTTTCACATCGATGGTGACATGATCGACCACCGTACGCGATTTATATCTCTTAACTAATTCACTAGTGTATAATCTCATGAAAAACTATTTTTTACAAATATACAATTATTTTTGTAAAAAACCAGCAAAGAATAAAAAACCGACTATTCATCAGCCTCGCATTGCAAATATTCGGTTCAAAAACTACTGCTTAGTAAGAATAACGATATACTCTGCTGTCATTGTAGAGACATTAACACCCCTTTTATTTGTAGGGCTTGTTTTACTTGGCATTCTTTTATTGGGGATACTTCTAACTATTGTAATATCATGTTTGAATCCGCAATCCTCAAATACCTCAGCGGTGTAGTAGTCCAAAGGGATTTGAACACCCTTTACATTTCTATTGCCGACAACATAACACACACGACCGCCTTTGCGAACCTTTCGAGAGACATTAACCACCGATCTTCTATACTCATCAAGAAATGTTACAACCTCTATATATCTCTTTACATCTTCATTTTTTATAAGCTCTAGTTCGTTTGATATAGTCCTTGAGTATAACTCCGTAGATCTATCAGGAACTCCACCCATCAACATACGATCAATATTCTTTGCATTTTCAAATTGAAACCATTCGCTAGCCCATCGTGAAAATTGACCATAAGCAACTGTCGTACGACTATCTCCGTATGGCGGAGATGTTACAATCATATCCACACTCTCATCACCAATGACAGAGTTAGGGATCTCATGTATACTATTGTAACCGGCTGCAATAGCGCAAAAATCTCTATTGGAACCTAACATATCTAACAACCCTTTTCTGTTTCGTTGACACTTATCTATAAAGAGACCAAATGCATCTGGATTAAACTCTTTTATCCTCTCCTCCGCAATTCTATATCGCTTAAATTCACCATTCCGGGTAAATGACACCTCTCTAATCACCTCTGATAGAGAGATCATAAAAAATGATTTAACACCTTTATAAGTTAACTGATCTATTATTCTAGTTAGATATTTTAATTTAAGCAAATTATCTCTACTATACCAATAATCTGACTTTGTAATATGGCTGTAATCATCCTCATTATATGATATACAACCATCAAAATAGCTCTCTATTTCACCCTTTAGAGTATCTATTGATAGATCAATTAGAGCAATATCAAAGATGGTAATCTTTGCCTCAGCAATAAACTTTGCCAGAGGGTTTATATCAAAACCAATAGAGTTGATACCCTTGATAGATGCCTCAACTAATGTAGTCCCAGAACCCATATATGGATCAAATACCAACTTAACACCCCCATCAGGCGCAAAGTCATCAATTAACTTTCTTGCAATCTGAGGAATCATCATTGCAGGATAGCTATGATAACAATGGGTATACTCCTTGGTATCTGCACACCTAAAGTCCCATTCAGTTGATATTTCTCTTTTATACATATAAATTTCGCACTCTTTCAATATGCAAATATAATAATTTTTTTACTTTTTTTACTCACAACATGAGGGTGGATTATTTATACATGTTTTCGATCTTTGCTCACATAATGAGAGTAAACTAACTTTAGGTATGGAGATTAATAAGACAGAATTTCAGCTTGAGATAATCAATAGGCTAAAGGAGCTGCGATTGAATCAAAAGATGTCACAAGCTGCTATTAGTGATATTTTAGGATTAAATAGTTACGGCTCTATTGGAAACATAGAGAGTCCTAAATTTAAACATAAATATACACTAAGAATCTGTTTAAGTTTTTCTCGCTTAATCTGCTAAGGCTCTTTCACTTCGCTTTTCAATTTTGCTATCTTGCTAATAGCACCACTATTAGCTGCAATACCAAAATTAAAAATCAAAGCAAAATAGCACTTAGCATATTTAAGCAGAAAAACTTAAACAGATTCTAAAGCATATAAGCATACTTTGCGAAGAGTTTCAATATCCTATTGAAGAGTTATTTCTTAGTGACAAAGAGTTACTCCTTGACAAAAAGGAGTATACAGAGTGTTTAATCAAAAAGATAATAGAATATGGCGGACAAGGAGTTGATTATTAAGGAGTTTAAGAGGATAAAGTCTCTAGGTTATGTTAAAAGCAGAAGAGTTCACAATACAGGAATAGGCAAAACATTTGAAGATCACCTAGGTGTTGATGAGAATAATAACAAAGCCCCCGATTTTGCAGGTTTTGAGGTTAAGAGCAAGAGATCTGAAACAACTTCATACCTAACCCTTTTTACCAAAAGCCCATCAAGCCCAAAAGGAGTTAATGCCTTTTTAAGAGACACATATGGCGAACCATATGAGAATAGTGCTGATCTAAAGAGGTTACACACATCTATCTTTGCAAATAGATTCAATTCATATAGAGGCAAATATGGATTTAAGATTACAAATGACAAAGAAAATAAGAGAGTTGTAATTGAGATCAAAGACCTCTGTACAGGCACAATAGATGACTCCACATCATGGAGCTATGCAGATATTGATTCTTGCCTAACTAAAAAATTAAAGGCTCTATTTTTTGTCTATGCAGATACTAAAGTTGAAGATGGTGTTGAGTATTTTCACTACACAAAAGCCGAGATCTACCGAACACCCTCATTAAAGAGGTTGCTCGATTTAATTGACGCCGGGAGGTTAATGGTTGATATTAGAATAGGATCATACAAAAGTGGTAAAAACATAGGCAAGCCACACGATCACGGAACTGCCTTTAGAGTATTACCAGCTGACTTATTCTCTCTCTATGAAGAAAAGTTTGTTGTTGAATAGCCACATTCGCGACAAAACACTATCGTTGGATCTCGCTCAGAAACTGCTTCGTATCGGTAGAGCAGACATCGGGTGTGCGTGGCAGGTAGACAACCTCGCAATACTCCCTCAAAAAGTCAAACTTGCCCTCCCAATCATCACCCATCACAAATATATCAACCTCATACCTCTTTACATCATCCACCTTCTGCTCCCAATTTAACTCGGGAACAACAAGATCGACATATCGACACGCCTCTAAGATCACCTTTCGCTGCTCGTAGGTGTAATAAGATCTCTTATTCTTGACCCTATTAAACTCATCGGAAGATAACACAACAATCAGATAATCCCCCAACTCTCTAGCCCTCTTAAGCAGCTCGATATGCCCATAATGCAGAACATCAAATGTCCCATATGTAATCACCCTCTTCATGTCTTTATTTAAAAAATAGATTATACAAATACCCCTTTATCTCCTCCGCTGCACGTGGATAGTTATGCATCACCACATCCTTAGCAAACCGCTCTCGCTGTACCCGCATCGGATCAACACCACCCACTATCACATCCTCGATAAATCTGACTATATCCTCCTCAGAGTAGGCGATATAACACTGCTCAATACTCCCCCTACCCAATTTAGTGAGATTCGCCTCTATATCCTCTCTGCTCTTCAGCATATAACAGTGGGGCTTCATCGTATAGAGATACTCCGTAAGGAAGGAGCTACAATCCTCAATTATCCCATCCGACAGGGCAAACTCTTGGAGGTAATCACCCCCCTCAGAGTATATAACATTCCGCTTACTCTTCATCTCACATATATAGCTCTCTACTCGCTCTCTACCCCAGAACTCCTCCCTCTCCAGACAGATGAATAGCGCCGGGTGGGGTCTAAAGACAAAGTCTATATCTGGGTATAGATCGGGTAGTTTAAGGAATAGATCTGCATAGGTATAGAAGTTTGAGAGCGACAATACTTGGTTGAAGCCCCCCTGAACAGAGTGGTGAGGAGCGATAATAATACGCCGCCTATCACTCTTACTCTCAAATGCAGCAAGGGGATCCATCTTTGCATATCCGCTCAGAACGACATTCCGCCCCTCTATCATCTGATGCTCTCGATACTCATCAACAGTCAATTGGTTCTCAACAAAGATCCTCCAGAATAGGCTATACTCTAAGGTCGATGCACTCTGAACATCGAACCTAGTGTTAAATACGCCATAATATATCAGAGCTGGGAGAATACCCTGCTCTAAAAAGTTTACATAGAAATATTTTGGGTGTGAGATGTCATACATCCATGGGGTAAAGATAATATCGGCAACCCCCTTCAAGCAGAGATCATCCTCCTCAGCATCTATCGGGACGACATGAACACTTTTACCATAGACAGATAACTCCGCAACACTCTGCTCTTGAATTTTCTTTGCCCGCTCTAATCCAAATCGCAGGTCGGGGATAATAAGAATTGTAGCCTCAAAATTGGAGTCATCGACCATCGCGTCAAATAGAGGTCTACTTGGGAACATTGATGATATACTAACGAGGAATGCAACCTTCACCCTCTCTCGCCCCCCCCTCTTAGCCAGAGTACGCTCAATGGCTCTATATCTGCGGTGAATAAAGTTCAGATAGAGCAGATCCTTTGATCTTGTTGGGCTACTGCTAAAGATCTTGATTCCGAAGAGATATACTCGGTATCTTGTTGCGCTTCGTTTTATCGTTATCAGCTCTGCCACATCGAAATTAATAATAGTTTAATATGTGTTACAAAGATAACTCTATTTGACACAAAACAAAACTATCGTGACATCTTTTTTATATTTTCAGATCTAATTTGGCTAGTCACCTCATCGACATAGCGAGATATATCCTGTCGGAGGGATTGGTAGAGGTGGCACTTGGTGTAGTTCTCATTATCGAGCAACACATCGCGTATCGAGCGCTGAGTGTTATTGTAGTTACTAATCTCATTCTTTAGCGCCGTACCCTCCTTTGTTGAGCTGATTATCCTCGCTAAGGTCATCTGCCTGAGCTTATCGCACACTGCCGTCAGCGCGATCATCACTACATTATCCATCAATGTGTGTCCATGCATATAGAGGTAGCAGTTGCTACTAGCCACACCCCGGCGCTCTATCTCGGCACGGAAAGCATCTATACGCTCACCCATATCGAAGTATTTAGCCCTGAGATGGGTGACCCTCTTTTCTACATTTCTACCCACCCACTCGACCGTCTCGTCACCGCTATTCTCGATATTGAGATAGCCGATACGAACCGTAGCCTTAAAATCCGAGAGGGTAAAAAAGTTCTCCGACCCCAGCTGTGCTGAGAACGAATACCACAAAAAAGCGGGGTAGATAGCCTCTGAGTAACCACGCATAAACCTCTCAAAATCGAAGATATTGGTGTCGTTCTTTGTCGCTTTGACACAGACATTGTGCAACGATGGAGCGTAGCAGAGGTAGTTTTCCGTGGCGTAGGTGTAGGTGTGCAGCATATACTTTGCACTATTAACCTCACGCGACTGGTGCGTGGAGTTGTGAAAGAGGTGGTCGAAGTCGGAATCCACACATAGCAGCTGGTAGGGTTGCGAATTATCGATCATCCCCAACAGGATCTTCTTACCCTTAGGCAGATCCTTGCGCAGCGGAACCGATATTTCAAATCGCAAAAGCGGATTGGAAAAGTGGTCAAAGACACCGCGCCAAAACGCAACATCCTCATACCCCTCGACAAAGACCTTGACAAGCCTCTGTGTTGGCTCTACAGGAATAGCCGAAGGGAGCGCACTCTCTGCACTCCCTTGTCTACGCTCGCCATATTTGCGCTTGAGCCTATGTAGGTGTCCCTTCTTTGCCATTATTTTTAGAGATTCCCTCGCTTATATAGCGAGATACTTCGCTTCGCTCAGCATGACAGGCGAGGCGAGGCGGGCGTGGTTGAATAGAGGAGTGTGTTTTGGGGCTTCGCGAAGGGGATGAAAGCGGAGCGTACTAAAAGTACGTGAGCATTTCAACCCCGAGGGAAGTGCCAAAAATCGCCCTCTATTCAGCCTCGCGATTAGGCTACTGATGAGGCGATCAGGTATGTCGCTGCGATTGTTAGGATGGCGTACAACTCTGGGAACGCTGCCAAGATCAAGGTCTTACTCATCACATCGTGTCCATTACCCACTGCTGCGATACCGTTAGCACAAACCTTTCCCTGATAGATTGACGATCCGAAGTTCACAATTCCAACCAAAAGACCGATTCCCAAAACTGCTGCTCCCTGCATAATTGTCATACTCTCACCAAGGAGTCCAAAGATATTTGCAACCATGTAGTAGCACACAAATCCATAGAGACCCATCGAACCGGGTAGTGCGGTGAGGATCATGTAGCTCACAAAGCCAGCATCGTTCTTCTTCATCGCACCTACTGATGCCTGTCCGCAGATTGCTGTTCCCAATGCTGAACCAACTCCTGCTAGTCCGACCATAAGTGCAACTCCCAAATAACCTAAAATCATTGCTGTTGAATCCATAATTTTTGTTTTTTAATTTTTATTTTTTTTGTTTTTTATTCTTTCTTTAGTGGCTCGAACTTACGCATGCTGATCTCGAAACCTGCATTGCCGTAGAACTCCACAAATGTTAAACGCATCGGGTGAACCAATGATGAGATGGTCGACATAAAGAGGTTGATACCGTGACCGATAAGAAGTATCAGTGCCGCCCCAACGATCTTCAAAGCGATAGAGACAAAACCCTCGCCACTCAGATCGCCATCCAGACCGGTGATTCCCATAGCGAAGCTATTGAATACAATAGCCAAGATTCCGCCCGAGAGACCGATCGCGAAGAGTCGGATATAGCTCAACACATCGCCCAACAGAGCGGTCATGCGGTTATAAAGACCCCAGATTCCACCACCGATATTTGCCAGCGGGTTTTTGTCGGGGGTATGGAAGCAGATAAGCAACACACCGCCAACACCTACAATAGCCTGATAGGCAATAGAGTCGAAGTTAAAGGACTCAATACCCGCCGAGGCGACAATCGATGAGACGATTATCATCAACCAACCAAAGATGTCGAGTGCATACTTAAACCCAAATCGTCGTGTAGTGACATAGAGCTTGATAACCATCGCCAGCAGCACATGGATAACACCCAGCACCATAGAGATATTGAAGAAGCTCTGCTGGAAGTCGATAACCATAGGTAGCGCCCCAATCTCCAACCCGAAAAATGAGTTACACAGCACTCCGAAGATGATCGCTGCAACACCGCAGACTAGCGACAAGTAGGCTGCTTGACGCAACTTCTCTCCACCCTTCATATACATATATAGACCCGCACCGGCAATGATCGCTCCATAACCTGCATCGCATAGACACACCGCAAAGAACAACATATAGAATGGTGCGAAGAATGGCGTAAGGTCAATCGTGCCATACTTTGGCTTAGCATATAGATCGCCAATCAACTCAAAGAGTCTCACATACCAGTTGTTCTGCAACTTCACCGGTGTATTATCCTCGGGTGTAGGGTCGTTCTTAAAGTATACCAACCCCGTCTGAACCTCCAGAGCAGCATCAACATCCTTTGTGCGCTGCTGCTCAGCCCAACCCTCCAAAACGAGTAGTCGACCATCGGCAGCATCCTCAGCTGTTGAGCTGATCTTATTTATCTGCAACGACTCAGTAAGCTCCGCTCTATTAGCTGCAATCAGACTGAGGCTCTTAGCAACACGAGAGAACGCCCCATCGAGAGACTCTATCTCACCCTCAATGCGCTCCATCTGAGCCTCCGCCTCGCTGACCGAGTAGCGTAGTGGCTTGATTGCCATTGCATCAATATCTATCTCCTGTGGCTCGCTGCTGCGTGTCACAACAACGAAATAGACACTATTTACATCTAATGAGATCTTCTCAACGCACAGCTCGCCGCTCGCCACAATCTGATCGTAGGCATCTGGTTTAGCCACAAATAGGTTTAGCTCAACGCCCTGATCTTTAAGTTTCGAGATGGTCTCAGAGTTGAATTCACCCCAAGGCATTGCATCCAAACGAGCCTTCTCCAACTGATCTAGCTCCGAATTATACCCAGCCAGCTGCTTGTTTAACATCTGGTAGCACTCGAAAGCCTCCTCACCCGTTGCGAATGGGTGTTGACTCTTGTCGTAGCCATTGCCATGCATAAAATCAGAGAGCCACTGCTCAGCCTTTGCGCGCGCCTCGATCGAGAGGATCAACTCTCTATCCCTCTCCGATGGCTCGTAGCCGCTAGTGGTGATGTCCACCATCCCCAGCTCACGAAGCCTATCGATAAAGTTCTGACACTCCGCCGAGTGGAGTACAAATTGATATTTGGTCATCCTAACTATCATAGCTCTCCGCCCTCCTGTGCAGCCATCTGTTGTCTGGTTTTAACAATCTTCTGCGACGATTTCGATAGATTCTCCTCATCCTCCATAAATCGCTTGATCTTTAAGATCGCCGCCTCATATCCCGGTATCTGCACCTTCTCGTAGAGGTTCACCTTTTGGGTGGTCTTTCTACGCGCATGGTCCAGAAGCTCCATCTTAGTGTTGTAGATCTCCGACTCGATGCTTAGCTGGGCGATATTTTTCAACAACTCCACGCCGCTGCTGAACCACACCGGTGCAGCAAAGAGGTTATACTCCCTCTCATCGAATAGGATCTTATCTAGTTGAGGTGTGCGCACACCGGCGATCTTGGTCTCTACGACCTCAATATCGCTGATGCTGAGGATAGTGTTATCAAACTCCCCCCACAGCTCAACCATATAGTCATACTGCGCCACCAACTCATCGAGCCGCCGCTGATACTCAGCCGCCTGCTCCTTGGCACGCTTAACCTCCGAGCGAAGAGCGGACTCCTTGCTCTTGATGGTGGGCAGGGCTTTGCGTCTCATCTTGAGCTGCTTGTCCATATCCCCCAGCGAGGTCTTATTATATTGAAATTTGATTGCCATAGGCTATTATATTATTTCCGCTTTGAATTTTAATAACGAGATCAGTTTTTGGGCTTCGTGAAGCCACTGAAAGCGGAGCGCACTTTAGTACGTGAGCATTTCAGGGGCGAGGGAAGTGCAAAAAATGACTTGTTATTAAGATTCTTTCCAGTATTTGTTTACTAGCTCTTGCTTAATTGCAACCTCCTCCTTTGTGAAGTAGTCGGCAAACAACGACCATGCAGTATCCAACATCTGCTCAATATCGATATTAATATCAATAGCTAGCAACTTAGCCGAGTAGTCGTGAGCAAACTTCAACGAACGCTCATCATAATCAGAGAGGTCAAATCCATTCTCCAACTTTGTCTTAGCTCCCGCAGCATCGGCAAAGAGACGTACACAGGCATTCATAACCTGAGGATGGTCCTCCCTAGTCTTTTTACCAATAACCAGCTGTTTCAAACGAGACAACGAACGGAATGGGTCAACAATAACCTTTCCTGTATCTGAGTCGTTACGCAAGAAGAGCTGTCCCTCGGTGATATAACCTGTATTATCTGGGATAGCGTGTGTAATATCACCACCCGAGAGCGTTGTCACCGCGATAATGGTGATTGAACCTCCATTAGGCAACTGCACCGCCTTCTCGTAGATCTTCGCCAGATCAGAGTACAACGATCCGGGCATAGAGTCCTTAGATGGGATCTGATCCATACGGTTCGAGACAATAGCCAACGCATCGGCATAGAGGGTCATATCGGTGAGCAGAACCAACACCTTCTCACCCTTATCAACCGCAAAGTACTCCGCCGCAGTCAACGCCATATCGGGGATCAACAGTCGCTCGATAGGTGGATTCTCAGTCGTATTGACAAACGAGACGATTCTATCCAGCGCACCAGCATTCTCAAAGACACTCTTAAAGTAGAGGAAGTCATCATTGGTTAGACCCATACCACCCAAGACGATCTTATCCGCCTTAGCACGTAGAGCCACATTCGCCATCACAGCATTGTATGGCTGGTCGGGGTCGGCAAAGAATGGGATCTTCTGTCCCGAGACAATAGTATTGTTAAGGTCGATTCCCGCTATTCCAGTTGCGATCAGCTCCGAAGGTTGCTTACGCTTAAATGGGTTCACCGTTGGACCACCGATCTCGCGCTGCTCACCCTCGATAGGCTCACCGCCCTCCAAAGGCTCACCGTAGGCGTTGAAGAATCGCCCCGATAGGCTATCTGAGACCCTTAACTTTGGTGGCGCACCCTGAAAGATCACCTCCGAGTTGGTCTTGATACCCTCTGTTCCGGCAAAGACCTGTAGCGTCACATTGTCGCCCATAACCTTAACCACCTGAGCCAACTCACCATCAACGGTCGCCAACTCCTCGTTACCAACACCCTTAGCGCGCAGCGTCACTGTCGCCTTAGTAATATTATCAATTTTGGTATATACCTTTTGAAATGCACTCTTTGTTGTCATAGCATAAATTATTTAACGGTGTTAGCCTCTAGTAGCTCCTCGATCTGCTTACGGTAACCCTCAAATCCCTCCGACTGCCACTCGCAGTAGTTCATCTGCTTGAAGAGGTTTATCAGCGATTTGAAGAACTTCGTACACTCCTCAAACTCAGTGAATGTGAATGAGCTGTTGCAGATGTCGAGGATCATATTAAACATAAACTTCTGTCGATCAAAGGGTGTGCTTGCATCGATACCATCAAAGGCATCCTGCTGCAAAAAGACGAAGTCGATCATCTCCGACTTCCAGAAGCTCACATGGTAGTCGATCGGCACACCATCATCACCCAAGATATTGATCTGATCGTTAGCCTCCTTACCCCTCTGGACAAATGTCTTAGCGGCGTAGACCTTCTCGACCCAACCCCTCTCGATCTGCTCATCGAGGTAGCTACTCACCTCGGGGTACTCCAGATATTTAGAGTATGAATCCAAAGGATCGATAGCTGGGTAGCGCTTTGAGTCCGCACGGTTCTGCGACAAGGCGTAGAAACATCTAGCAGCCTTCTTCGTAGACTCCGTAACAGGCTCTTTAAGGTTACCTCCCGCAGGAGATACCGTACCCAAGAATGTCACCGAACCGGTTCCCCCTCCATTCAACTCCACCAAACCGGCACGAGCATAGAAGTTTGAGATGATAGCCGACAGATCCATAGGGAAGGCATCCTGTCCCGGAAGCTCCTCCAACCTATTCGACATCTCACGAAGAGCCTGCGCCCAACGAGATGTAGAGTCCGCCATAACCAACACCCTAAGCCCCATAGCACGGTAGTACTCACCGATGGTCATACCGGTATATACCGACGCCTCACGAGCCGCAACAGGCATATTCGAGGTGTTACATATAATAATTGTACGCTCCATAAGTTTGTGTCCAGTACGAGGGTCAACCAACTCGGGGAACTCCGTAAAGACCTCCACAACCTCATTGGCACGCTCACCGCAGGCAACGATGATAATCACATCCGCCTCAGCCTGTTTAGAGATAGCGTGCTGCAACACCGTCTTACCAGCACCGAATGGTCCGGGGATAAATCCAGTTCCTCCCTCGGTGATTGGGTTGAAGGTATCTATGGCTCTAACTCCTGTCTCCATAACCTTTGATGGACGAGGTTTAGATTTGTAGCTCTTGATAGCCTGCTTTACAGCCCATCGCTGAACCATCGTCACTGGGTACTCATTGCCATCAACATCGCTCAATATAGCGATGGTATCGGTAACCTTATATGTACCAGCCTTAACGACACTCTTAACCGTATATTTGCCCTGCATGATAAATGGAACCATGATCTTGTGCATCAACCACTGCTCCCGAACCTCACCCAACCACGATGCTGCACTCACCTTATCTCCCTTAGTGGCGATAGGTGTGAACTCATACTCTGCATCGAAATCGATCGGCTCAGTCTGCGCTCCTGCATTGATAAATAGACCATCGATCTTCTCTAGGTCATTCTGCAATCCATCATAGTTGCGCGAGAGCAATCCTGGTGCTAGGGTAGCCTCCAAAAGGTGTCCCTCGAACTCCACCAAATCACCAACTTTAAGCCCTCGTGTAGAGTCAAAAACCTGTACGTAGGCATCATTACCCACAATCTTAATCACCTCCGCCATCAACTTCGTCTCACCACAGTGAACATAGCAGATCTCATTCTGACCCACTGCACCCTCAGCCTTGACGATAACGATGTTGGAGATAATACCATTTACACGTCCCGTAGTCTTCATATCTTATCTTTATTTTTTATTTGCTCTCAACTCGCCCACCAGCCTATCGAACATCTCACGCCCATATTTGGGGTTGAGCCTCTGCCAGCGAACAACCATATTTACTCTAACCAGATAGGCTAGCAGTGCATCCATTGTGAAGTACTCCATCTGAGCCAACTCCTCGGCAACCTCCCAACGGATATTATCGATCTTATGCTCCTGCTCGATGAGGTTCGATCGATCGGCAACAGCCGCCATCAAGGCATCGAGGTAGCTCAACTGTCCACGCAGAGCAAAGTCCGCCGCCGATGAGCGCATGATCTGATCGACCACATCGCCACCACCAACCAACACACTCTCAACCGCACGCCCACTACTACGCGCACTAAGTGCCGCAATAACATTGCGCAGATCGCGCTCTGAACGACTCCACTCCCTTAAGAAACGATTTTTTGACGACTCAGCATCGGCATAATATGCGGCATAGAGAGCCATCTCAAAATCCTCGCCCCCCTGCTCACTGCCCTTAGCTGTGTATAACTCAACCACAGCCTGCTGACTCGCCGAGAGACGAATATCGTCACTCTCCACTCCGCTCAACAGAGTATCGATAGATTCGCGACTCAAAAAACCCATCGGGTTGAACCGCTCACTCTTATTATATGTAGCGACTATATTCTCACAATCATAGAGACCATAGAGCAGCCTCACCAACTCGCTATCCTTAGCCGAGATCTCATCAAAGACCTCCTCAAGAATGGCGCTCAGCTCCAGCCCCTTATTATCCCCATCGAGGCTATATTCGCGTAGCCCTGCAATCAGAGCTATATACTCCTTAGCAAACATTTTATTTATGCTTTAAAGAGTAGCTCCGCAACCCTCTCGCGAAGATATGTGCGCATAAGTGCATCGAAGTCGCTATCGGTGAATGAGATGTAGTATCCTCCACCCTTCTCTCCGACCTTAAATCCGCTACGCACCTCCTCACTATATCCAACCTCGACACCAGCCTTTAATAGCTCAGCCGCCGAACTCTTGATAGCCTTATCCAAAGATGCCTTATTAGCCTCGGGCAGAAGAGCCACCAACGAGACCTCGCCACCCTGCGAACCGCTCCAATTCTGAGCCACAGCGACCATCATCTGTGCAATGAACTTGCCATCGATAGCTGCCGCCTTAACACCCTTTTCAATACTTTTGCTCACAATCATCGAGCTAATCTCGCTCTTGATCTTACCCATCGCCTGTTTTCCAGCAAGTGCAATCTCTGTCATAGAGTTCTTCTCCACATCGGCAGCCTTAGCCTCTGCCGCTGCGACTATACCCTTAGCCTCCTCATTAGCCTTGTCCACAATCTTTTTTGCCTCTGTCTTAGCCTCTGCTAGGATTGTCTCACCCTCGCTTTTGCCCCTCTCTAGACCCTCGTCATAGAGCCTCTGTGTAAGTTCCTGAAGTCTGTTTTCCATTGATATATAGCTTTTATTTTAAATACCTCAACCGCTCTAAATAAGAGTTTTCCAAATATATGAATTTTTTTTAAAAAAATACCCCCTTTTAAAGAAAAAAAACATTTTTATAACTACTCAACCCCTCAATACAGCTATACAACCACTAAAGATCACCCTGAGACTGAGCATACAAAAAACAATGATAAATATCGAAAAAACTCTAATAAAACCAACCATATTAGACTAATTTTTACTATATTTGCCAAATAAAGCTATATACTATGAAAACGAAATTAATCACCCTGTTCGCGCTTTTTGCGCTAATGTTACAATTCTCTTGTTCAAAGGACGAGGAGGTGGTAATGTACGTTAACCTCACTCAGGATGCTACCTATCTAGAGGGTTATTGGCAGATAACATCGTTAACTATCGTTGACACATCCTTCGACCCTTCAACCTCAGATCCCGCAGATGTCACATTTAGTGGCTATCTTATGTTGTATTCCGATGACGACTACTCATTCTCCTGTGAGTCGAAGTGGGATAATATCTATGGGTCGGAGTATAATTTCTCCTTCTCGGGAGACTACACTATTGACGACAATACAGTGACTCTCGACGATATGACATCGTTTACCATCGACTCAGACAATAATATAACGTGGGATTTTGAGATTGTGAGCGGAACAAACCTACAGATGACACTTAGTAAGGGTATCTCGATGGAGTCGGCAAATGTAGTTAAGGAGTATTACGACCCATTTCCAATAACAATCAAAGATGAGCTTCTAGGAACGTCAAGATATTATGATGTGACAAGTAGCGCCTCAATGCAACTATACGATGATGGGCGCTATAAAATGACATTTACTGCTGTTTGGAACACACAGGGTCGCACATTGAATTATGGAGGTGTGAACTATTATGGTACATACTATTACGATAGCGATGGTAAAATAGTTATGACTGGCAGTGGGACATTTATTGATTATGGCGCATTGGGTATACTCTGGCATGAATGTCAGGGCATGTCTACCGTGATAATAGAGTTTAGAATAGTGGAGGACTAACCCCCTCTCTCCCCCCCCTGTCATGCTGAGCGAAGCGAAGTATCCCGCAAGGTCTATAACCTGTATTGCTAGATACTTCGCTTCGCTCTGTATGACAAACTTTAGAGATATTTTTATTACTTAAGCTCTATTGGTGCTGAGGACGTAGCAGATCCTGCACCACCTTTACCGGTGAGAATGTGGTAATTGGCACCTCAACAAAGATCGTATTCCAGTTTGCCATCGCCCCGTTCCACAATCCGGGTAGCTCCTGTGCGCGCAACGGACGACCACCACTCGACTTCTCCGAGATAAAGCCCGTCATAGGGTCAACATACTCCGAAAGGTCGAAGAGCTTACCCTCGATATTGCGCACACCACAGACCAAATCAACCGGGTTGAAGTGTGTAGCCTCACTCATCAAGCTCATCTGCTCAGCAGCGATCTGGCTCGACTCAGCGATCTGCAACGACTCCGAGCCATCCTCTCCAGCGACCCAGAATGGTCCTCCACCCGGCTCGCCCTCATTACGGACAACACCACAAAGGCGGATAGGGCGGTTAAGTATCTCTATCAGATCACCATCGGTGTAGCTCTCGGGCAACTTATATAGTAGCTGGCGCTTGATAAACTCCGCAGCAGCAGCAGCCACTGGCTTACCACTACGCAGACCCTCAAGATAGGCGAAACAGTTCGCCTGCAACTCCAACAAGAGACCGCCCAAAGCACGCTTATAGACCAATGTATCCCCACGTCTCTCATCTGTCGTCACATTATCAATGGTCTTAACAAAGATCAGGTCGGCATCGATACTCGCGATATTATTGAGTAGCGCACCATGTCCCGCAGGGCGGAACAAAAGAGAGCCATCCTCACCCCTAAATGGGGTGTTGTCGGGGTTAACAGCTATGGTATCTGTCGATGACTGCTGAGTAGAGTAGCTGATCTCATACTTAACACCAAAGAGCTGCTCATAGTGGCTCTTACGCTGCTCGATAATCGACTCAAAACCCGCCTGATGCTCAGCAGAGACGGTAAAGTGGATACGAGCTGTGCCATCACCAGCAGCATACAAAGCACCCTCAACAAGATGCTCCTCCACCGCCTTACGAGCGCCATCATCGTAGTTATGGAAGCTCACCAACGCCTTAGGCTTCTGTCCATACCCTAGCCCCTCGTCACCGATGATCGCCCTAACAATATCTCTATCGCTAGCACCCTCGGCAAGCATACTCTTCAACTCACCATAGAAGGCGAAGTTCTCGATATTATCGAGCAGCCTATCGATACCCTTGCTACGCTCAGCCCCGCCGACAAACTCAAACAACTCCTTGAACATACGTGTTGCAGCACCCGAAGCCGGCACAAACTTCACCGCCTTAATCTTCGATGCACAGTCGTTATAGTAGGCAGCAAAGAGATCTCTCTGCGCCTCACTAAGGCTGATAATACCATCACCCACACGCGCTGCACGCGCAATCTTCAATGGAGGGAACCCCTCCACAAAACTCCTAATCTGACCCTCAACCTGCTCAACGCTCAATCCGTGGTCTGCAATCTGCTCTAAATCCTTCTCTGTAAACATTCTATATCTATTTTTAGGGGAGTTCTACCCCACTTTATTTACTCTCCTTCACTCCGCTAATAACCGCCTCTGAGAAGCCGTTACGCGCCATCGCCTCCAACCCTTTGAGGGTTATACCCCCCTTAGTTGTAACCTTATCTATCTCCTCCTGAGGCATCGTTCCGTTACCCTCCAGCATCATCAACGCTCCACGAACGGTCTGCAACACAACATCGCGTGCAACATTGCGATCGATACCGACCTCTACACCACCCTCAATCGATGCATCGATATACTTATAAGCAAATGCTATTCCACACGATGACAGAGAGGTCATAGGTGTCATCATCGACTCCTCAACCTCGAAGCACCTACCCAAGGCACTGAAGATAGTAAGCACAGCCTCATCATGTTCTGCCGATGTACCCCTTTTCGAGATAAAGTTAACACTCTGAGCAATTGCAATCGCGGTATTTGGGATAATACGGTATAGACCCAACGCTCCAAATTTATCGTTACTAGCGATAACCTCCAGCTGATCGAATGTCACCCCAGCAGCGATAGAGACCACCGCCTGACGGCTACGATCGAGTGCCGGCGCAATCTCACCCATAATCTGCTCCATCATCCACGGTTTGACCGCAACAACAACAAGATTAGCCCCCTCAACCGCCTTAGCATTATCATCCTCAATAGTGATCTGATCTCTAAAGCCCTCGAAGAGAGGCTCACACTTCGGTTCAAGGTGTGACACAACCACATCTTGTGCCGCTACAACTCCTGCGCGGATCGCCCCTGCGGCAACTGCGCCACCCATATTTCCGCCACCAATAACTGCTATTTTCATTTTGCAACTTTTTTAATATATGCTGCAAAATTACATAAAATTTCTGAAGAATAATCACATATAATAAAAAAAGTCACCCTCGACACACGCCCACTCTAGATCAGAGATATAAGTTACACTCCTTTTTATACTATTTATTGTTACTAAGCAAAAAAAAGCGCTACACTATTCGATCATAAAGTTAAAAATCATTACATTTGCACTCATTAATTAACAAAAGTATGTCAACAGTAACAGAGACAACGGTGACTGAACTAACAGATAGCCTAGCGAACGAGGCGGTAAAACTTACCGACCCCATCGTACTAGACTCTCTTCCGCAACTCTCTGCATACCATATCTTCGACCTACTTCAACGAGGAGTAGATGAAAAGATGGAGGTGGCGATCAATACACTGGTGAAGAGCGCGCTATCGTTCTCCTTCAACTTAGCGCTCTCTCTATTGGTACTCTTTATTGGTCGATGGACAATCAAACGCCTCAGCCGAATTATTGAGCTTGCGATAATCAAGAAGCGTATCGAGCGTTCGGTACGCTCCTTCCTTAGCGGCTTGATAAATATCCTGCTCTACTCGCTGCTACTCATTATCATTGTTCAGATCATGGGTATCAACACCACCTCACTGGTGGCTATGCTCGCCTCTATCGGTCTGGCTATAGGTATGGCACTGAGCGGAACGCTACAGAATTTTGCCGGCGGAGTGATGATCCTCGTACTCAAACCATATAAGGTCGGGGACTACATCACCACCCAAGAGGAGTCGGGTACGGTGGTCGATATTATGCTCTTCAACACCGTTCTGGAGACCCGAAATAGACACACAATCTTTGTCCCCAACGGTTCGGTCCTCTCCTCATCGATAAAGAATGCCACCTTTGCAGAGAATAGACGCGTTGATTGGAATGTCGGGATTAGCTATGGCGACTCGGTAGCTGTGGCGCGAAGAGTGATTATGGAGATCCTAGAGGCTGATGAGCGTATTCTCCACAACAGCAACGACAAGGTGGAGATGAACCTCAGCGAGGAGCTACATGTTCTCGACCCGATGGTTGGTCTCGAAGAGCTGGGGGATAGCTCAGTCAACCTTGTTGTGAGGGCGTGGGTTGAGACGGCTAACTACTGGGATGTCTACTACGAGATATATGAAAAGATCTACGAGGCTCTGCCTAAACGAGGTATCACATTCCCATTCCCACAGGTCGATCTACATATCAAAAATGGCGATACGGAGAGGTGTACAATTGGGGTTGAGATGGTAGAGAAGATAACAAAAAACAGATAATATTATACCAAGATGAAATTAAATGAAGTGTTGGCGATTACGGGTAAGCCCGGTCTATATCGCTATGTTGCGCAGGGAATGCGCGGAGGGGTAATTGTTGAGTCACTAGCTGAGGGCAAACGCCTCTCTATTGGTGGTCGCGAGCAGATCAGCGCGCTATCGGAGATCTCGATGTTTACTGAGGGTGATGACATGCCTCTATCGGAGATCTACCAACGACTAATCGAGCAGACTGCCGGAGCAGCAGCAATATCACATAAGGAGTCGAGCGATAAGATCCGCGAGGCATTCGAGCAGCTACTCCCCGAATATGATCGCGAGAGGGTTCACATCTCAGATATGAAGAAGTGTTTCAACTGGTTCAATACACTTATCGCCGCTGGCGCAACATCATTCGAGGTTGAGCGCGCTGAGCAGCCTGAGGAGCCAACTGAGGAGTAATGAAGATTGGCGATATTGACCTCGGTGATGAGCCTCTCTTTCTAGCGCCTATGGAGGATGTCACCGACCCCTCGTTTAGATATATGTGCAAGGGGTTTGGGGCAGATGTTGTCTACACCGAGTTTGTCTCTTCAGATGGACTTATCCGCGACGCTAGCAAGTCGCTGGCAAAGCTAAATATCGATGATGAGGAGCGCCCTGTAGGTATCCAGATCTATGGACACCTGCTAGAGCCGATGGTTGAGGCGGCACGTATCGCCGCCGCCGCCAACCCCGATATTGTCGATATTAACTTTGGTTGCCCCGTGCGCAAGATTGCGGGTCGCGGTGCCGGCTCAGGGATGATGCGCGACGTGCCACTGATGGTTGAGATGACGCGTAGGATCGTTGAGGCGGTAGATAAACCGGTGACCGTAAAGACCCGCCTAGGGTGGGACGAAGAGAGTAAGAATATCGAGGAGATTGCCCTTAGGTTGCAGGATGTAGGTATCTCCGCACTCACAATACATGGGCGTACACGTGCGCAGATGTATAAGGGAGAGGCGGATTGGAGCCTCATTGGAGCGGTGAAGAATAACCCTCTAATCAAGATCCCAATCATCGGCAATGGCGATGTCGACTCCGGCGCTAAAGCACGCGAGATGTTCGACCGATATGGTGTAGATGGCGTTATGGTTGGTCGAGCAACATATGGTCGACCATGGATATTTCGAGAGATACGCCACTACCTAAACACCGGCGAGCAACTCCCCGAACCAACAGTGCTGGAGAGGGTCGAGATAGCCCATCGCCACCTCAACCGCTCAGTTGCAGTGAAAGGAGATAAGGTGGGTGTGCTGGAGATGCGCCGCCACCTATCAAACTACTTCAAGGCTCTGCCCAACTTCAAAGAGACTCGCCTGCGGCTAGTCACTGAGAATAACCCCGAGACCCTACACCAAATAATCGATGAGATAGCATCTCGGTGGGGTTACCTGTAGCAAGCACCATGGGCTGTCTCCGACGGGCGGGTTGCCACCCGCGGGGCTGGCGAGATGCTTTGCATCTCTTCTTTTGCGCTTTTGGGCTTATAACTTCGTTATAAGATTTTAGAGGTCATATTTTCTTTTAGCTCAAGTGAACTTGGCTAAAAGAAAATATGACCTCTAAAATTGGATTTCCTAACTTTACCCAGAGAATAAGTTAAGACGCGGTGTTATTTTTATAATACTGTGATTTTTTCATCCCATAGAACTCGTTTATCGACATATTTCCCAAAGCGGAGTGCCTCCGTCTAGTGTTGTACCAACACTCAATATATGTAACTACTCACGCCCCCACTAATTCTGTTATAAGTCACATCACAACGTCACAAATAATAAGATTATAATGGTCGAATTAGTTGCATAAGTCGTTGTAATTTAGTATCTTTACGTTCA
>JBCQTG010000022.1:0-25510 GCA_047178765.1 Rikenellaceae bacterium
TGGATGCTACCTATGGAGCGTACATTCAATGACCAGCGTCACCAGAATGAGTTGGATGCAGAGTTGATCTATAAGACTATCGAGAATCAGATCGCACCATTGTACTACCAGAGTGCAGAGGAGGGTGAGTCGTTGCCAGTTGCATGGTTGCAGTTTGTTAAGAGCTGTATCGCAAATGTAGCATCTAACTTTACAACTAACCGTATGTTGATTGACTACGAGGAGCGTTTCTACAATAAGTTGAGAACTCGTGGTGAGTGGATCAAGGCAAATGACTATCAGGAGGCTCGTAACTTGGCTGCATGGAAGGGTAAGGTTTACTCATACTGGAACGACATTAAGATTGTCGATATTCAGCGCGCTCGCCTTGAGAATGAGCAGATCTTGGTAGGTAAGAACTACCACTTCGAGATAACACTCGATTTGGGGGCTTTGGACCCAACAGATGTAGGTGTTGAGATTGTAATGGCATCACAGATTGAGGCTGGTCAGAGGGCAAACATCGTTGATACGATGGATCTTCACCAGATCTCTACTGAGGGCAACTTGGCAACTTTTGCACTCGACTATGTGCCTACGCAGACAGGAAGTTACGATCTAGCGATGCGTATCTATCCTAAGAGCGATAAGTTTGAGCATCGTATGGATGTTCCGCTTGTACGTTGGGCATAAAATAATATTTTGGCTGAATAAGCCATTGAGAGAGGTGGAGTAGGGTAGCGACTGATTACTATTTAGTGATCGGTCGCTAATCTAGGGTTCAAAATAACGATTTATCGTTGAAAACTAATTTATAATATGGGAGCGCTAACTTTTGATAAAAAAGAATTAAGTAATTTAGAGTACTCTTTAACCAGAGAGTTGCTGGCAACAGATCGTAGGGGTGGCTATATGAGTACCACCATCGTCTGCTGTAATACACGTAAGTACCACGGTATGATCGTAGCCCCAATCGATGATTCGCAGCGCGACTATGTGTTGCTTTCGTCATTGGATGAGACGGTTGTGCTTAATGGACAGCCATTTAACTTGGCTATTCATCGCTTTGAGGGTGGTGCGTATGAGCCACGTGGACATAAGTATATTACCGACTTTGAGTACACTCCAACCCCAACATTGACCTATATGGTTGGTGATATGGTGTTGAAGAAGGAGTTGCTGTGGATTCATAAGAGGACACAGTTGATGGTTAGATATACCTTGGTGTCATCGAGCGAGCAGGAGGTGACATTGCGTCTACGACCATTCCTTGCCTATCGCGATGTTCATGCATTGTGTAAGGCGAATTTGGAGGCAAATGGATACTCTCATCCTATCGATGGTGGTGTGAAGTGTCGACTCTATGATGGCTTCCCATGGCTGCATATGCAGATGAGTGATGATATTTCGGAATTTGTTCCCGCCCCCGATTGGTATAACAACTTCGAGTATGAGCGTGAGTTAGAGAGGGGTTATGAGGGTCATGAGGATCTGATTACTCCCGGATATTTTGAGACAATGTTGAGGGTTGGTGAGAGTGTTATCTTCTCTGCATCGACAGAGATGATGCCATCATCGCAGCAGCTGATTGATGATTTTGACCTCTCTATCTCAAGACGAACACATAAGATTGATTTCCTATCGTGTCTGCACCACTCTGCACGCCAGTTTGTTGTTAGACGCAATGATGGAGGTACGGAGATCGTAGCGGGTTACCCATGGTATGGAGTCATAGGACGCGACGCATTCCTCTCTCTTCCCGGTTTGACTATCGAGCAGGGGTATGAGAAGGATTGTATGGATGCCCTAGATACCATAATCTCTTATGACAATCAGGGTAAGCTAAACGACACCTTTAGAGTCGATAACGCTGTTGATACACCGCTATGGTTCTTTAGAGTTTTGCAGCGATTGGAGAAGAGCATCGGTGCTGAGGAGATCTGGAGCAAGTATGGCGCAACAATGAAGAGGTTGTTGAGTCTCTATCAAGGGGATCAGCGCGAGGGTGTTGAACTTCACGATAATGGTCTAATCTGGAGCTGGAGTGACTATAAGTCGTTGACATGGATGGATACGACAATCGAGAATGAGCATGCTCGTAGACGTAATGGCTACCTTGTTGAGGTCAATGCATTGTGGTATAATGCCGTTTGCTACACCGTTGATATGGCGACTAAGTTTGACGATAAGGAGTTGGTTGAGCAGTGGGGCTGGGTTGTTGAGCGTGCAAAGGAGACATTCAACTCTCTATTCTGGTCTACTGAGGATGGTATGTTGGCTGATTTTGTGAATAACGAGATTAGAGATCGTAGCATCCGTCCAAATATGATTGTCGCATGTGCATTGGATTATAAGTTAATCGATATGCAGAAGCAGATTGCTATTATCAGAACGGTTCAGCAGCATCTACTTACACCGATGGGTCTACGTTCGTTGTCACCAATGAGTCATGACTACGGTTCGAGTTCGATCACTATGCGTAGCAACAAGGCGATGAAGAATGGCTCGGTGTGGGTTTGGCCCCTTATGTTCTATGCAAAGGCGTGTTTTGATGTGTTGGGAGATAAGTTCTTGCCCGATGCTGAGAAGTTGCTCGATGGACTTAAGGATGCTAATCAGAGCTATGGTATCGGATCAATTGGTGAGTACTTCGATTCAGATCCACCATACCACGCACGTGGAGCTGTCTCACAGGCTAGTAGCGTAGCGGCGGCGTTGGAGATCATCGGAATGATTGACTTTTATAGCGCAGCTCTACCAAAGAAGAAGGCAGCGCCAAAGAGGAAGCCAGCGGCAAAGAAGCCAGCAGCAAAGAAAGCTACTACGACTGACAAGCCAGCACCCAAAAAGAGGGTCAAAAAGGCTGAGGTGAAGGAGTAAAAAGAGATATTAAAAATAAGAAACAAACTATGAGAGTTTTAATGTTCGGTTGGGAGTACCCACCACACATTGCAGGCGGTCTAGGAACAGCCTGCTATGGAATGACAAGAGGCTTGGCACGTAATGATGTTGAGGTGATCTTCGTTGTTCCACGCGCTTATGGTGATGAAGATGGACGCTTTGCTCGTATTGTCAATGCGAGTGAGGTCGATGCGGTTTATGGACGCTACTTTGAGGGATCTGAGGATCTTATCTCTAAGTTTAGCTTTATCCAGATCGATTCAAATCTAGTCCCCTATGTTGCACCCGAGGAGTTCAAGAGGTATCACGATGAGTATGTAAAGACTGGGGAGAAGCGTTGGGAGTGTGATGATGTGTGGAGTACGAGATATACCTTCTCAGGTAAGTACGGAGCAAATCTCATGGAGGAGGTTGCTCGCTATGCCGTTGTAGCTGCTGAGGTTGCAAAGCAGATGGAGGGACAGTTTGATGTTATCCATGCACATGACTGGTTGACCTACTATGCAGGAATAGCTGCTAAGGAGATCTCAGGCAAACCATTGGTTGTTCACCTCCATGCTTCGGAGCATGACCGTAGTGGTGAGAATGTCAATACAGAGGTCTTTAAGATCGAGCAGACAGGTATGCAGGCTGCAGATAAGGTTATCGCAGTGTCGAACCTAACACGTAATATTGCAATTACAAAGTATGGAATCGACCCCACAAAGATCGTAACAGTTCATAACGCAGTACGTTTCTCTGAGGGTGATGACAAGAAGGTTGCAAAGAGGGGTGTAAAGGATAAGATCGTTACATTCTTGGGTCGTATCACCTACCAGAAGGGTCCTGACTATTTTGTTGAGGCGGCGGCTAAGGTTTTGCAAAAGACCCCAAATGTACGCTTTGTCATGGCTGGTTCGGGAGATATGATGAACCATGTAATTAGACGTGTGGCGAAGTTGGGTATTGCCGATAAGTTCCACTTCACAGGCTTCTTGAAGGGAGACGATGTTGGTAAGATGTTCCAACTTTCGGATGTCTACGTTATGCCATCGGTATCTGAGCCATTTGGAATCTCTCCATTGGAGGCTATGCGTTCAAATGTGCCAGTTATTATCTCTAAGCAGAGTGGTGTTGCCGAGGTTTTGAACTATGCGGTGAAGGTTGATTATTGGAATGTAGATGCTATGGCAGATGCAATCTATGGATTGATCCAGTACCCTGCATTGGGCAAGATGTTTGCACAGAAGGGACTTACTGAGGTTACCTCATTGAAGTGGAAAGATGCAGCTGCAAAGGTGAAGGATGTCTATCAATCAGCGATTGATAACGCCTAGGTAGCTGTAATTGGAGTAAACAAAGACTACTATATAAAGTTAAAAAAGAACTAATTAATTAGATATTATTTATGAAAACCATAACCCTCTATTTTCAAGTCCACCAACCATGGAGATTGAAAAACTATCGATTTTTTAATATTGGAACAGACCATAACTACCTAGATGATCTGCTCAATTGTTCGATCCTTCATAAGGTTGCTACAAATAGCTACCTTCCGATGAACTCTCTGTTGTTGAGCCTTATAAAGAGTACAAACGGTAAGTTTAAATGTTCGTTCTCTATTACAGGTCTCGCTATTGAGCAGTTTAAGGCTTTTGCCCCAGAGGTGTTGGAGTCATTTAAGGAGTTAGCTGCTACGGGTAGTGTGGAGTTCTTGGCAGAGACATACTCTCACTCACTATCATCGTTGGTCTCGGCTGATGAGTTCCGTAGCGAGGTTGAGCGTCATGCTGCATTGATTAAGAAGGAGTTTGGTGTTAAACCAACAGCATTCCGCAATACTGAGTTGATCTATAACAACTCGATTGGTGAGATGGTTGCATCGATGGGATATAAGACAATGTTGGCTGAGGGTGCTAGACATGTGATGGGATGGAAATCTCCAAACTATGTCTACTCATGCGCTGATAGTCAGAAGTTGCGTCTATTGCTTCGTAATTATAAGCTCTCGGATGATATTGCATTTAGCTTCTCAAATATGTCTTGGGATCAATATCCATTGACTGCTGAGAAGTATGTTGATTGGTTGGCAAATTCTACTGAGGCTGAGGGAGATATAATTAATCTCTTTATGGATTATGAGACCTTTGGTGAGCATCAGAAGGCGGGAACAGGTATTTTTGACTTCTTCAAGGCTCTGCCAGAGAAGATCTTGGAGGCTGGAATGTGCTTCTCAACTGTTAGCGAGGCGGCAAAGAAGAATCAGCCGGTAGCTGTTCTTCACTGTCCACACACAATGTCATGGGCTGATGAGGAGCGTGATGTCACAGCATGGTTGGGTAATGATTTGCAGAATGAGGCGTTTGCTAAGATCTATGCTTTGCGAGACAAGGTTAAGGAGCTTAACGATCCCGATTTTGATAATGTTTGGCGCTTTATGCAGACTTCAGACCACTTCTACTATATGGCAACAAAGTGGTTGTCGGATGGTGATGTACACTCATACTTTAATCCGTTTGACTCTGCCTACGAGGCGTTTATCAACTTCATGAATGTCTTGGCAGACTTCGAGATAGAGTTGGATAAGGCGCTGGAGGCTAAGTAGATGTAGCGCTTATTAAATAGCTTAATTAGCCAGCTATTAATGTAAAATACTGAGATATTAGACAAGTTTTATTATCTCAGTATTTTTTTTATGAATAAACAAAATTTTAAAAATAAATAATTATGAAGAAAAAATTACTATTTGTATTAATGGTTATGTCGGTTATTATTTCATCGTGTGCGAATGATGATAACGATAATAACAATAATACACCAACAGATGATGATTCTAACCTCTGCGATTATACAATTATGTTATATGGAACAGGTGGATCTAACTTAGATGATTCGTTCCTATTTAATATGGAGCAGATTGAGGAGTTTGGATATAGCTCTGATGTGCAGTTTGTTGCAACGTTTAAATTCTCATCATATATGCATTATTTTGGTGCGGATTATGAGGGAACACGATATATAACATTGACACCCGATGGGCTTGAAAATGAGTATGCTGATGATGACAGTTTCATGCTTAATGACCCGCAGAATATAGCAGACTTTATCGATCAGGCGAAAAAGGATTACCCTGCAAAGAAGTATATCTTGATCTTTTGGAACCATGGATCAACATTTGATATTTATGACCAGCCTGTGAAAGATAGCTACGAACCAACGCAGTCAATTGCAAAATCACTACTAAATGATGATACCAATGATACTGCAATGTCGATCTTTGAGGTTGAGGAGGCTCTAAAGAGATCAAATGGCGGAGTTGACTTAGTCTATTTTGATGCCTGTCTAATGTTTGCAATAGAGAATCTTTACCAAATAAAGGACTATACAAAATATGTACTTGGAGCAGCACATATAGCACCCGAAATAGGTGGTAATTATGCACAACTATTTGCATCGTTAGAGAAATATAGCGATATAGAGGAGGCTATAACTGATTATGTTGACAAGATTGAGCAGTACTGGGGTAGTCAGTCTTATTCTGATGATGAAAGTAGCGCAACAAGTATGACATTTGCGAAGATGTCATATATGGATCAGCTTATCGATGCAATTAGTGATTATACCGATTTGTTGTGTGAACTCTATGAGGAGGCTTTAGATAGCTATGAAAATGCTGAAGATTATGAGGATGAGGAGGATCTTTATCTTATAGAGTATAATAATGGTTCATCGTCTAATTATTTTGATCCTCTATACTCTGAGTATGAAGACTCCGATTTCTTATATAAGACTGAGGGTGGGGTGTTATACTATTTCTATGAGGAAGATAACGATTGTACTAGTTATACTGCTGAGCTGAAATCGGCATTTTCTAATTTGGCAACAGGTTCATACGATTCACCTCTTTTTAATGGTCAGTTGTCGGCATTGTCTACTAAGGTAAATAATGCGTTGGATAGTGTAATTATTGCAGAGAATCACGCTAATATGCCAAGTTATGTAGATCGTGTTTGCACCGCAATAACATGGATTGACTGTGATCTGTTTGAGATGGAGTACACCTATGATGATTTTGAGGTAGAGCTAGAGGTCTATAAATTCTCAGACCTATATAAGATGACTGCATTTGATATGGCTACAGGATGGAGCCGTTTCTTAGAGATGAATCAGATGTTAGATATTGTATTTGATGAGGGTAGTTATATGTATGTAGAGGCTGAATAGGCATCTATAGCAGAGTATTATCAGTGAAAATGCTCATTAGTTTAGTCAAGTTTCTACTTGAACTAAGCTAATGAGCATTTTAACGTTAGAACCAAAACGGATTATTTGCGAACTAAAGATACTATATTCTCAACGTGGTGGGTGTGAGGGAACATATCTACTGGTTGTACGCGTGTTATTGTGTAGTCTCGTTCGAGCAGTGCTAGGTCACGTGCTTGTGTTGCGGGGTTGCAACTTACGTAGACTATACGCTGTGGTGCTGCACGTAGGATCACCTCTATTACCGGTTCGTCAACTCCTGCTCGTGGAGGGTCGAGAATAATCACATCGGGATGACCATTGCACTCAACAAACTCATCGCTTAGGACCCTTTTCATATCTCCAGCATAGAAGATAGTGTTGTTGATATTGTTAGCCTCGGAGTTTATGCGAGCATCCTCTATTGCCTCCTCAACATACTCGATGCCGACAACCTTCTTGCAGCTACGAGCGCAGAAGTTAGCTATCGTTCCTGTGCCTGTATAGAGATCATATAACACCTCGTCGGGCTGAAGATTAGCCATCTCACGAGTGAGTTTATAGAGTTCGTATGCCTGTTCAGAGTTTGTTTGGTAGAAGGATTTTGGTCCAATCTTGAAGTGTAGCCCCTCCATTAACTCCATGATATGATCTTTGCCACTATATAGTATTGGTGTCTGATCGCCTATAGAGTCGTTGAGTTTGAGGTTGATAATGTAGAATAGTGACGTTATCTCTGGGAAACGCCCCTTAATATACTCCATTAATGGATTAATACGATCCATATCATCTTCGCGGAGGTGGAGAATAACCATCACCTCGCCAGTAGATGAGGTGCGGATAATCACCCCGCCCATCAACCCCTCGTGTGCGCGTGCATTATGGAATGTATAACCATTCTCGATACAATACTCTTTGAGTGCCAATCGGATTGAGTTTGATGGCTCGGGCTGTAGCCAGCACTTCTCAATATCCAGAACCTTGTCGAACATACCGGGGATATGGAATCCTAGTGCTGGTTGAGCTTCAATAGTCTCCTCTGAGTTAATCTCCTCGTATGATAACCACCTCTTGGGTGTGAAGGTAAACTCTAGCTTATTGCGATAGAACTGCTGCTTCTCTGATCCTCGGCATGGCTCAATCGCTGGAATAGTCAGGTGTCCAATTCTAGTTAGCTGATCTTCAACCTGTTGCCTCTTGAATATCAGCTGCTCTTCATATGGGAGGTTCTGCCACTTGCACCCTCCGCAGACTCCGAAGTGGCTACAAAAAGCCTCTGCTCTCTTATCTGATCTCTTGACATAGTTGACCACTACACCCTCCATAAAGCGTCGTCTTTTATTGCGTATCTGCACATCAACAACATCTCCCGGAACAGTGTTTGGAACAAAGACTACAACATCGTTGTAACGTCCCATTGCCTTACCCTCGGCGGCGAGGGTTGTAATCTCCAACGCCTCAATAAGAGGGTAGTTCGCCTTTTTTCTTCTCATTCTTCCCATAATCGCTGCAAAGATAGTGATTTTTATCGGAAATATTTATAATTTTGTGTCGTAAAAAAATATGGAAAGATGAAGAGAACAGAGATTGTAGAGATAGGTCAGTTTGGGCTGATAGATAGGTTGGCTCAGAGATGTAGGGTAGCTAACGACTCAACGGTAATGGGTGTCGGCGATGATGCTGCCGTTATTGCTGCTGGGGGTGATGAGTTGATGTTGATTAGCAGTGACTCACTCTTTGAGGGGGTAGACTTTGATTTGACATACTTTCCACTTAAACATCTAGGATATAAGGCTATTGTGGTCGCTGCAAATGATATATTGGCAATGAATGGATCACCTCGTCAGGCGACAGTCTCGTTGGGTGTATCGGCAAAATTGCCTGTTGAGGCGTTAGAGGATCTATATGACGGTATGCGTTTGGCGTGTGATGAGTTGGAGATCGACCTTGTTGGTGGTGATACACGAGCCTCAATGACAGGTCTTGTCATCTCAACTACTATGATAGGTGTTGCCAATGGAGCGAGTGTGACATATCGTAGTGGTGCGCAACCCAATGATTTAATCTGTATAACAGGTAGTCTAGGTGCGGCATATCTTGGATTGAAGCTACTTGAACGAGAGAAGAGTGTGCTTAGTGGTGCTGAATCTCTACAGCCTCAGTTTGAGGGGTATGAGCATCTATTAGCATCATACCTTAAACCGACATCAAGGTATTCGATGATTGACTCTCTACGTGAGGCGGAGCTGATCCCAACATCGATGATTGACCTCTCTGATGGCTTGGCAAGTGATCTGTTGCAGGTGTGTAAAAGCTCTCAATGTGGAGCGAGGATCTATCTAGAGCGTATCCCTATAGCTAAGCAGAGTTCGCAATTTGCAGCTGAGCTATCTGTAGACCCTGTCGTGGCGGCTCTAAATGGTGGCGAGGATCATGAACTGCTATTCACAATCCCTCTCAGTGAGCAGGAGAAGATCGCCTCGCTCGGATGTGTGGATATTATTGGGCATATTACACCATATAGTTCAGGTGCATCGTTAGTTACCCCCGATGGTGCTGAGATAACCCTCAAGGCTCAGGGTTTCCCTGAGGGGTTGCAGATTGTTAATGATTAATGAGCAGAGTGCAGATGCTGTACGCATAACCTATTAAACACTATATTGTAGTATATTACGAAGTATCTCACAAGATCTATATTTGATCCTGTGAGATACTTTGCTTTCTATAGGAGCTACCTCTTAGCGGATAGTGTTCGTATAACAACTGCGCCTACACCAACCTCGCCATCATCGGCAACACTAACTTCAATTGTGTTGCTTGCCTTTACTGCCCCCTTAGGTAGGTGGATAATTCGTGTTGTTGTATATCCCCTCTTGCCATTATATCTATTAGCAGAGGTCTCTGTCTCTGTTGCAAGTTGCTCCCCATTGAGCTTGATTGTTATACCATCTGTCACTCCATTTGGACGGTTGATACCTACTCTGAGGAATGACTCCTCGACCTCCGCAGCATCCTTGATGTCGAGGCTAAATGTGTGCGACCCCTTGAACTGTACACTCTGCTCATTAGCGTAGTTTGCCCTCTCCTCCAACTGACGGCTCTCTCCTCCATTAAGCGGAATAAAGATCGCTACACTCTCGCGTGGGGAGATCTTGAAGCTATCGCTACTCTTCATCGCCTCCTCAGTGAGGTATGGCTTGCGACTATCTTCATAGTATCCTACACGTCTGATTGTCGCACCCTTAATCTTACCCTTATACTCATTGAAGTTGAGCTTCACCTCTCCTGATTCAACACTCACATTGTGATATAAGAGGATCAGCTCTTTGTCGTTGCGATAGGCGATATGCTGAAGGTCTCCACTATCACACCATGAGTGTACAATATCACCCTCAACACCTTTGAAGAACTCATAGAAGTAGGATAGTTTAGTTATATAGAAGTTAGGACTCCTCTTGTCGAAGTTCTCCTTTACGCAGAGTGATGCATAGTAGTGTGTATTCCATTTAGATGTGTCAAGTAGGATAAATGGCACCGCCTTTAAAACGATATGTGGCTGGTTCATAAAGACAAAGGTGTTTGATATTGCGCTGCTAACCATCAAGAAGTTCTCGATCGAGCGTAGCTCCATATCGTAATCAAAACCACTGTCCGGCTTTAGATATGTAGCTGCAATATCTTTAAGAGACTCACTTCGCTGATCGTTCACTCCGGGACCATAACTCTTCGCTGGGAGGTAGCCACCATGTTCAGAGGCTACATAGCTCCACTCCGTGCCATATTTGTTGTAGGTGTATGATGATATTGCATCGAAAACACCCTCTAGTGGCGCACCTGCATTAATCTCTCCAGCCCACTCCCTCTTATCGCTATCCCATGTTATGTAGTCATAGGTGTGGAATGAGTAGAAGTCGAGTTTGTTCTCTGTAGCATCGATAAAGTCCGTTACCTGTTTAGTATTTTTAAACCCATTGCCATAGAAGTTGCTAACTGATAGACATGGTCCTCCAACCTTTACATTGAGTCCCATAGCATCTACATGTCGTTTGATCTCGGTGTGATGCTCGATGAAGCGCTGATCTTTCCAATATTGCCACTTAGGCTCATTCACTGGCTCATAGAACTGAGGTCGGGTGAAGTCACTAAACTTATACTTTAGAATATTTGCTACTATCTCGCCCGCAGCGTCATTGTTCTCAGGGAACTGATCCTCTTTGCTAGTGGGTACAAGGTTGTATTTCGCCATGAACTCAGGGTAGGCGTTATGAGAGTCGTGGAATGCCATACCCTCATTATCTCCAAATAGTCTCTTATAATACTCCAGATTCCCCTCATCGTTACTCTTAATGTTGGTGCGTAGATAGTCAATATCTGCATATCCTGCTCTATTGGGATCTTCACGTAGGGTCTTATTCCATTTGCTCTCTCCGCTCACCATACCTAATCCGCGACCCACCTTGATCTCCAGATCTTCAAATAGATACTTGCGATCATCGCTGTTTAGTCGCTCTCCAGCTTCGCTATTGCTTCCGAGGTTGATGAACTTCTCGCGATTAAACTCCTTAACTCCGTTTATGCTTTTGCTTACGGTTGGATAACACTCTGTTGTTGCCTTGAACTGTGACATTGCTGTCTGGATTGAGAGTGATAACGACATTATGCATATGATATTTATGCTCTTCATGGTTGTCTGTTTTTTTGTTTATATACTGCAAAAGTAGTAAAAAATATCTATTTATTCACAGGTAAATACAAAAAAGGGTGGCAATTTGCCACCCTAAAGCTCTTCTCGTCAGATGATGAAATCTATGTCCGTTTACTCGTTCTCGAAGTATTCTGGTTTCTCTCTCTTCACGAAGTCAATAGCTTCGTTCAACCCCTCTAGAAACTTCTGAAAATCCTCTTTGTAGAGGAAAATCTTGTGACGGTCAAAAGATACACTTCCATCTGCATGTGTCTTTTTACGACTCTCTGTTACGGTCAAAAAGTAGTCGTCATCGCGAGTGGCGCGTGCATCAATAAAGTATGTACGTCGTCCTGCTTTGATCGCCTTTGTCTCAATGGGATCTCCGAAATCTTCCTCCCCATGGCGATGTGATTGTGAAATCATAATTTGTAAAACTTGTAAATTAAAAAAAATGGCAAACTATTTTGTCTATAAATACATAAGCACGACCCACGCCCCCCCTGCATCTATCAACATGGCTAGTTGCCTATTCTGCAAATATAGATAAAAAAAGTTTGTTGTGCAAGGTTTTGGTCTATAATGTTGGTTAGATGCATTTGTTTTGTATCAAAAATGCACGTTTGCTTAAACCATTACACATACAAATTATTTTTGATTAAGAATCTCTTCACAGATCGACTCAAAAGGTAGGCTGAGCTGTTCGCCACTAACCATACTCTTTACAGTTGCTTTTCCCTCGCTAAGTTCGTTGGAGCCAATGATGACAACAAACGGAATCTCGCGACGGTTAGCATACTCAAGTTGCCTCTTCATCTTTGCCTGATCGGGGTAGATCTCACAAGCTATACCGCGGTCTCTTAACTGAGAGATAAGTTTTAATGAGACTAGCTGCTCGCTATCTCCGAGGTTAGTAAATAGAACCTTGGTAGCTACATTAACCTCTGCAGGGAAGAGTTCTAGTCCAACCATAACGTCATAGATACGATCAGCACCAAAAGATATTCCTACTCCAGAGACATTGGGCATGCCGAAGATACCCGTCAAATCGTCATAACGTCCTCCACCACAGATACTTCCAATGGCAAAGTCTGCCGCCTTAACCTCGAAGATCGCACCTGTATAGTAGTTGAGTCCGCGAGCCAAAGATAGATCAATCTCGATAGGCAATGTTAGTGACATCGACTCAGCAAGTGTGAGTATAGTACGTAGCTCCTCAATACCTTTGATCCCACTCTCAGAGGTTGAGATGATCGCCTCTAGCTGATCTAGCTTATCGAAGTTCGTCCCGCTGAGCATCAAGATAGGCTCTAACATAGCTATCGCCTCGTTGTCAATTCCACATGCCGACAGCTCCTCTTTCACATTCTCAATTCCAATCTTATCGATCTTGTCTATTGCCACGGTAATATCGACCATCTTGTCGGCATAGCCAATCGTCTCAGCTATACCATAGAGGATCTTTCTATTATTCACCTTTAGAGTGACATTGATATTAAGAGCCTTAAAGACCCTCTGGACGATCTCCACTAGCTCAACCTCATTGAGTAGCGAGCGCGATCCGATCATATCAACATCACACTGATAGAACTCCCTATAACGACCCTTCTGAGGGCGATCAGCACGCCACACCGGTTGGATCTGATACCTGCGATAGGGCAGAGTCAACTCATTCTGGTGCTGCACAACATAGCGCGCGAAGGGTACTGTGAGGTCATATCGAAGTCCCTTTTCGCAGATTTTCGATGGTGAGGTCAACTCATCTCTACTCATCGATTTTGCGTAGTCGCCCGAATTGAGAATCTTGAATAGTAGCTTATCGCCTTCCTCGCCATACTTACCCATCAGTGTAGATAGATTCTCCATTGATGGGGTCTCAAGGGGTCCAAAGCCATAGAGCTTAAAGACTCCTCTGATTGTGTCGAAAATATATTGACGACGCAACATCTCCTTGTGTCCGAAGTCACGCGTCCCCTTTGGTATTGATGGTTTCTGTGCCATTACTTACTCTACTAGCTTTTTGTACTTTACACGCTTAGGCGTGGTGTCGATTCCCTGCATCTTCTTCCACTCCTCATACTCACTGTATGATCCTTGGAATGAAACAACCGTTGAATCACCCTCAAACGAGAGGATATGTGTAGCGATACGATCTAAGAACCATCTATCGTGCGAGATGACAACTGCACACCCTGCGAAGTTCTCCAATCCCTCCTCCAATGCACGAAGAGTATTCACATCGATGTCATTCGTTGGCTCATCGAGCAGCAATACATTACCCTCCTCCTTAAGAGCTAGGGCTAGGTGTAGGCGGTTACGCTCTCCTCCCGATAGTACCCCACACTTCTTCTCTTGATCGGCACCTGTAAAGTTAAATCTAGCTACATAGGCGCGTGCAGGTACTTGACGGTTGCCCAACTGAACCCACTCGCTATTTTGTGAGATAACCTCATATACACTCTTATCGGGGTCGATCGACTTGTGCTGCTGGTCGACATAAGCCAACTTAACAGTCTGTCCAACGGTGAATGAGCCTGCATTAGGCTGCTCCAACCCCATAATCATTCTGAATAGGGTTGTCTTACCTGTTCCGTTGGGTCCAATAACTCCAACGATTCCTGCTGGTGGTAGTGTGAAGTTAAGATCCTCATAGAGCATACGACCATCATATCCCTTTGCGACACCTACAGCTTCGATAACTACATCTCCTAGGCGTGGACCGTTAGGGATAAATATCTCCAACTTATCCTCCTTCTGCTTACTATCTTCGTTCATCATCTTATCGTAAGCTGATAGACGAGCTTTGCTCTTAGCTCTACGACCCGATGGTGACATACGAACCCACTCCAACTCACGCTCTAGTGTCTTGCGTCTTTTCGACTCCTGCTTCTCCTCGCCCGCTAGGCGAGTGGTCTTTTGCTCCAACCAACCGGTGTAGTTACCCTTCCATGGAATACCCTCACCGCGGTCAAGCTCTAAGATCCACCCCGCAACATTATCCAAGAAGTAGCGGTCGTGGGTTACGGCGATCACCGTTCCCTTATAATGTTGTAGGTGCTGCTCCAGCCAGTCGATAGACTCGGCATCTAAGTGGTTGGTAGGCTCATCCAAAAGTAGAACATCAGGCTGCTTCAATAGCAGACGGCACAATGCAACTCGTCTACGCTCACCCCCCGACAACACCTTAATCGACTGCTCGGGATCGGGGCAGCGCAGAGCATCCATAGCACGCTCCAAGACACTATCGATCTCCCAGCCATTGACCTGATCTATCTTTTCGTAGACCTCGCCTTGACGCTCGATAAGTTTGGTCATCTCGTCATCACTCATCGGCTCGCAGAGTTTCATATTTATCTCCTCATACTCCTTAAGTAGACCAACTGTCTCAGCACACCCCTCCTCAACGATCTCACGAACACTCTTTGTCTCATCTAGCTGAGGCTCCTGCTCAAGATAGCCAACGGTGTAGCCGGGTGAAAAGACGATGTCACCCTGATAGTTGTTATCTAATCCAGCGATGATCTTCATCAATGTTGATTTACCCGATCCATTGAGACCGATGATACCGATCTTCGCTCCATAGAAGAACGAGAGGTAGATGTTGTTCAAAACTTTTTTCTGATTGGTGAAGGTCTTACTTACGCCTACCATCGAAAATATGATCTTTTCGTCTGCCATATTAAATATATATAATTATTCAAAGTGCAAAGATAGGAAAATTATAGTTAGGTTTATATATTAAACCTATTATTTTATCAGATGCTATCGATCTTTTCTACTATTGGTCGATCATATGATGTAGATCAATCGGAGGTTAAAAGGTAGCACTTTTTTTGTTATTACCATAAGCAGTGGGAACGATTGCAGATTATGGGAACGATTGCAGAAACGTTTGCAGAGATTTTTGCAATAAAAAATTTTGTTTCACTGTTTAATTGCTATAGTTTTGTCTCATCAACTTAAAAATACTACGATTATGAAAACTACAAAGATTAATTACAACCGATCTGCGGTTAAGGCTGGAATACTTCATTTTGGAGTTGGAAATTTTCATCGTGCGCATCTTCAGTGCTACACCAACCGTCTGCTTAGCGCTGGTAACAGTAACGAGTGGGGTATATGTGGTGCAATGATTATGAATCAGGATGAGTCATTATATAAAAGATTAAAGGATCAACAGGGGGTCTATTCACTTACCGTGTGTGGACGCGATGGGGTTAATGAAGTCGAGTGGATAGGTTCTCTTGTTGATTTATTGTGGAGTGGCGAGGATAAGGAGGCTATCATTAATAAGGTGGCTGATCCAGATATTAAGATCATCTCGATGACCATCACTGAGGGTGGTTATAATCTCGATACTGATGCTGTGCGTGCTGATCTACTCTTCCCTCAGAATCCTCAGAGTATCTTTGGAATAGTTGCAGAGGGTCTACGTCGACGTATCGCTGCGGGTGTTGGTGGCGTGACTATACTTACATGCGATAATTTGCAGCACAATGGCGATCAGTGTCGCAAGGTCTTTACTGGCTTCTTCGCTCAGCAAGATGAGGCGTTGGCAGCGTGGGTAGAGCAGAATGTAACATTCCCCAATAGCATGGTTGATAGGATCACACCTGCAACTACAGAGGTTGATATGGCGCGTATCAATGCAACACTAGATGAGGTTGATAAGGCTCCTGTCTACTGCGAGGATTATATCCAGTGGGTTGTTGAGGATAACTTTGCTGCTGGCAGACCAGCGTGGGAGGGTGTAGGTGTGGAGTTCACTAACGATGTTGCTCCATTTGAGAAGATGAAGTTGTCGTTGCTCAATGCTGCACACACACTGCTTAGCTACCCATCGTTGTTGAGTGGTTACCGCAAGGTTGATGAGGCTATGCGTGATGAGGTTATCGTTAAGTTCACCAAGGAGTATATGGATCTCGATGCAACTCCATATGTCCCAGCGCCAGCAAATACAGATCTTGAGCTATATAAGAATACCCTTATCGAGCGTTTTGCAAATAGCGCGGTGAGTGACCAGATCTCACGTCTCTGTGGCGATGGAGCATCTAAGTTCCCTGTCTATGTAGTGCCGATCATCGCTCAGATGTTGGAGGCTAAGGCGGATATGAGTCGTATGGCTTATCTTATTGCTGCTTATCGTCACTACTTGAAGTATCTTGTCGATGACAAGGGTGTTGGGTATGAGATCTTTGAGCCTACACTCTCGGCTGAGGATCTGGATATTATTGTCAATGTTGAGCCTGCTAAGTTCCTTGCAATGCAGTCGTTCGCAGCGGTTGATCTACTAGCATATCCAAAGTTTGTCGATCAATATTTAGAGATGGTGGCTAGCATTGAGCAGAGGGGTGCTATGCAGACGTTGTTAACGTTATAATAGCTGCCAGCCATGAAACCTAGATATGGTGTCGCACCATTTGCGATTCTTACATTTATATACTTTATTGTAGGGTTCTTGACAACTATCAATGGACAGTTTCAAGGACCGCTACAAGTGACTTTCCTGAGTGAGGTAGAGGGGCTACGTAATACCCTCATCACCCTCATCCCGTTCTTCTTTTTCCTTGGTTATCTGCTCAATAGCTCTGTTGGTGGTTTCTGGCTCGATAAGCATGGTTATAAGGTGACGCTAATGCGCGCTCTGCTCTTTATGATTGGTGGAATGTTGTTCTATCTTCTCTCGGCAGTTGTTGCGACATATAATGGCGATTGGGGCGTCTATATAGGCAGGGATTATGTGCCTTGGGGTTACTTTGTTTTTCTTCTTGGTTCGTTCCTTATGGGTACTTCAGCAGCTGTTGCTCAGGTAGTTATCAATCCATATGTCAATAACTACCCACTACCCGGAACGCAGGCGGTACAGCGTATGAGCATCTGTGGAGCGCTCAACTCCTTCGGAACAACTATAGCGCCATTCTTTGTCACTGGTGTACTCTTTGCCGGGGTTTCGTTGTCGAGTGTCACATCAGAGCAGCTGATACTTCCATTTATCATCTTGACGCTCTTTCTGCTCGTCATTATAGCGATAGTATTCCGACTCACACTGCCCAATATCGAGGGTACATCTAGTGGCGAGGGGTATAAATCTACTCGTAGTGTATGGTCTTTCAGACATCTACGATGGGGGGTGATAACGATATTTTTCTATGTCGGTGGTGAGGTTGCTATAGGTGTTAATGTCAACCTCCATGCTATGGAGCTGATCGATAAGGGTACTCCACTACTTCTCTTTGGTAGTGATAATCTGGTTATTAGCGGTTTAGAGCTAGGTATACCTGCACTGCTAGCTACCCTCTACTGGGGTGGGCTATTTGTCGGACGAACAACATCGAGCTTCATTAGCCACATCTCGGCACGTACGCAGCTTGTTTTCACCTCTGTTTTGGCAGTTGTTCTGACAATTATCGCCATCTTTACTCAGAACCTCTGGGTTTTGGTATCGGTAGGTTTGAGCCACTCTATTATGTGGGGGGCAGTATACACCCTAGCGACAAAGAGTCTGGGAGAGTATACCTCTAAGGCATCGGGTCTCTTTATGATGGGTGTTTTTGGTGGCGCTATAGTCCCTCTCTTTCAGGGATATTTGTCTGACTCTTGGGGTTCGTGGCAGATGACTTGGGGTATTGTTGTTGTGTGTGAATTGGTTATTTTGTTCTATGCTCTTGTTGGTTCAAGGGTTCGGAAGAGTGATATAATGGTAAATAAGTGTTAATTATGGATAGATATATAGTTGGTCTTGGTGAGGCACTTTGGGATGTGCTTCCTGAGGGAAAGAAGATAGGCGGAGCGCCAGCAAATTTTGCATACCACGTTTCGCAGTTTGGGTTCAACTCAAAGGTTGTTAGTGCTGTGGGGAGTGATAAATTGGGTGAGGAGCTATTGACGCGATTTGATGAGAAGGGACTTAAATATAATATTGAGAAGGTGCCATACTCTACGGGAACGGTGGGTGTAGAGCTAGATCCTAATGGGGTACCGATGTATGAGATTAAGGAGGGTGTAGCGTGGGATAATATTCCATTCACTGAGGAGTTAGAGCAGCTTGCAAAGAGTACTCGCGTTGTCTGTTTTGGTTCGCTAGCACAGCGTAGTGTCGTTACACGTAACACTATCCATAACTTCCTCGATGCAATGCCAAACGATGAGGGGTGTTATAAGATCTTTGATATAAACCTTCGACAGGGCTTCTACACACGCTCAACAATCATCGACTCGATGAATAGGTGTAATATCCTTAAGATAAATGATGAGGAGCTGGTGGCTATCAGTAGAATGTTTGGGTATAGGGGTACCGATCTTCAACAGAAGTGTTGGAACCTGCTCAGTAGTTATAAATTAGATATGTTGATTCTTACGTGTGGGGTGAATGGTAGCTACCTCTTTACTGATGGTAATGTCTCATTTGTCGCTACACCTAAGGTTGAGGTTGCGGATACTGTTGGTGCTGGTGATTCATTCACAGCGACCTTTATAAGCTCGATTCTTCGTGGTGAGAGTGTCCGTGATTCTCATGTTAAGGCGGTGAGGGTGTCAGCCTTTGTATGTACTCAGCACGGCGCAATGCCAACGATCCCTGAGGAGTATACGGCTATTTAGATTACGCCTACGAGGATGACTAGCAGGTCTCCGTACTGTCATGCTGAGCGAAGCGAAGTATCTCACAATGTCTATCTGAGAGCATTGTGAGATACTTCGCTTCGCTCAGCATGACAGCCTTTTGTATAGGTCTCTTTTATAATGTTGGGCAATAGAGATTCAGCCCTAGCCTATTTTATTATTACAACCCATTGCTGAGGGCGTGAAGATAGCGTTGCTCTGCCGATTCAACCCACTCGCGAAACCTCGCTGTGTCGGCACTGTAGCTCTTGATCGACTCTTCAAGTATAGAGAGGTTAAAGCGATCGGCTTTCATACCTGCTCCAACCTTCATGGCGTCACTAGCATTGATCTGCTGCTCTAGATGTGCGGGGATCATGAGCGTTGGCTTACCTAGATAGAGAGCCTCGCAGACAGACTCAAAACCAGCGGTAGTGACATATCCGCGACATCCAGCCATGTAGTTTAAGAACTTCTCGTCATTGAGACGATGGAGCCATAGCCCATCCATATGCTCTCTCTGATCCTCCTCACCAGCCTCCTGCTTATCCCAGAATAGGTGAACTATACTCTCCGGGTTGGCTCTCTTCCACTTTACCACCTCATCGAGATAGGCGGGGTTGAGCATATATCCCAGAAGGTAATCCCCCTCATGTGGTTGGAGATCAAACAACTCACTGCGAAGGAGTGGTGGAACAACCTCTATGCGTCGTGACTTTGAGCTAGGTAGCTCATAGAACGATAGAGCCAACTTTTTAGTCACCCCATGAGAGCAGACCATATTATTTAGTTTGAGCATCATTGAGCTGCTCTCGCGGACTCTGCTTAGTCGAAAATCGGGGTGTTCGATCATAAACTGATGCCCGAGACAGACGATCGGTTTCTTGATTGGATGCATGAAGTTGACTATGCCCAGCATAAATTCGTAGAAGCTAATCATCACATCAGCACCGCTATTCTCAATCTTTTCAGCGATCAGATCGATGCTATTTCGCCAAAGAGGTAGTTTGAGAGGGGAGATTGCATTAGTCACTGTTGCGAAGATCGATCCTCGCTTCCCCTTTCGTCCATAGTCGATCGTAGGGGAGTCAAATAGAGTTACCGGTGCTGAGATCTTATCGATGAAGAACTGAGGCACGACACGTCCGTGGCACCTCCCCACTAGCACCTCTTCGACTGTGTGTCCCGCACGCCGAAGCATCTGGCTAAGAGCCAATGCCTGAGTTAGATGTCCTCGTCCCTCCCCTTGAACTATGAAAATATACCTCATCTTCGCATTTGAATTATAGGCTAAAGATACTCATTTTTTTTGAATAGAACAAATCTTAAATTATTTTTTGTATCTTGTCAAAAAATTAATAGCTATGAATATATATAAAATATCTTGTGCGTTGGCTCTTGTGCCTCTATGTGCAGTGGCTGAACAGCGCCGACCAAATATTCTAATTATGATGGCTGATGATATGGGCTATTCAGATATTGGTTGCTATGGAGGTGAGATCTCAACCCCCAACCTTGATCGATTAGCCAGCGAGGGTATCCGTATTACTCAGTTTATGAATAACTCTAAGAGCGCCCCCACGAGAGCCTCGTTGCTCACGGGTATACACGCTCTGGAGGCGGGGTGTAGTGGCGCACCTGCACAGATGATAAATGGACTCACATTTGCTGAGATGCTTAAATCGGCTGGTTATAACACTTGGATGACTGGAAAGTGGCACGCTAAGGAGCATCCTGTAGTGCGTGGTTTCGATCACTACTATGGATGTTCTGCTGGTGGATCAAACTACTTTGAGCCTAAGAAGAGTAGCCCATTTATGCGCGATGGGGAGCGGATAGATCCCCTAACACCGGAGAATCGTGATGCCTATTATACTACAGATGTCTATACCTCTGAGGCTATAGAGCTGCTTGAACGCTATCGTGATGACTCGACTCCATTTCTGCTCTATGTTGGTTATAATGCACCGCACTATCCGTTGCAGGCGTGGCAGGAGGATATAGATAGGTATAGAGGTAAATATATGGTGGGGTGGGATGAGATCCGCCGAGAGCGATTTGAGCGTCAAAAGCAGTTAGGTATCGTCCCTCCATCGTCAACCCTCTCTGAGCGCGATCCCGATGTACCCTCGTGGGAGAGTTTTGAGGCTAAGGCGGCGGCGGAGATAACTATGGCTACATATGCTGCGATGGTCGATAGACTCGATCAGAATATCGGTCGACTACTTCAGAAGCTAGATGATATAGGTAAAAGCGAGGAGACGATAGTGATCTTTCTCTCAGACAATGGCGCTAATACCGAGGGAGAGATGTGGGATGGAGTAGATCCAAGTAAAAGTCCTGATCTTCGCACCTCGCAGGCTAAGCAGGGTGGAGAGTGGGCAAATGCTAGTAATACCCCGTTTCGTAGATATAAACGCCATACACATAATGGTGGGGTAGTGACCCCCTTTATTGTCCGCTGGAGCGGTAGTTCGCTCAAACCGGGAACTATTCTTCATGAGCCGGCGCATATTGTTGATATTTATCCAACCTTCGCAGAGCTGGCTGGAGCTAAACATCCCGAGGGGGAGCAGTGGAGCGTAGAGCCTCAAAAGGGGTTGGCTTCGAGCTGGAGGGTTGCCCCTCTGTCAGGGGTGAGCATATTGCCATTGATTGAGAGGGGTGAGAGTCCCGAGAGGGAGTATATCATGGGGTATTTCCAAGGTGCAAGAATGGTGCGTAGTGGTGAGTGGAAGGCGGTCTCTGATGGTGGTGATGGAACGGTGCAGCATATGTATGATTATGAGTGGGAGCTATACAATATAGATAAAGACCCTGCTGAGTGTAGGGATGTGGCTGCTAAAAACCCGAAGATTGTCAAGAGACTAGATAAGGCGTATAGGGAGTGGATTGATTATGCTGAGCAGTTGGGTGGTGTTCGCGACCATCAGTGGTATGTTGTGCGATTCACCGACGAGCAGAGGCTGATAGCTAAGGAGATGGAGCAGGATAGGGAGTTGTATCGTCTGCTCAACACTCGTGAACAGATCGGTGAGCAGATAGTAGAGCAGATAGATAGGCTCGAACTGAAGATCAAGCGGGGGCTGGGGATGTGGCAGGTGCCAATGTCCTACTTCGGATTGGTTGAGCAGGGACGCAAGTATATTAAAGATCATGATAGTTTGAGGAGTCTCTATCAGCAGTGGGATGCCAATGTTGATGAGTCTGCGCGCTATTGTGCTAGTTTGGGTAGTGAGTATGCTGAGGTGTGGCACCTGCAGGAGCATATACGCCCTAATATGCCAAAATCAGATTTATAGAGGATTCTTATTTAAAATTAAATTGAGGGAGAGAATAGAATAGAACTCCCCTATAGTAGTATGGAGATTGTATTGTATATTTTAGCGCTGATACTCTCAGTGATTGGTATTGTGGGGGCTGTAGTCCCTATTATTCCGGGACCGGCATTGAGCTATATAGCTCTGCTTATTGGCTATTTTAGTCGAGAGGATGTGGTCTCTAAGGAGTGGCTCTTTATATGGCTGGTTATAGTGGTTGTGGCGACAGTTGTGGACTATCTGCTGCCGCTATATTTGACAAAAAAGTTTGGCGGATCAAAGAGTGCTACATGGGGGGCTACCTTTGGACTATTTGTAGGATTTATCTTTTTTCCTCCGGTAGGGATTGTCTTGTGTCCATTTTTTGGTGCGGTTATCGGGGAGTTGCTTAATGATCGTAACGATGTTGAGAAGGCATTTAAAGTTGGACTAGCCTCGTTTGCTGCATTTATTTTCGGCACAGGATTGAAGCTAATTATTGGGTTGTGGATACTATTTCAACTAATAATACCACTTTGGCGATAAAAAAGTATCGATTTATTTGCATGGTAAAAAAAAAACCTCTATATTTGCACACGGAAATAAAAAACGGGGTGTAGCGCAGTCCGGTTAGCGTATCTGCTTTGGGAGCAGAGGGTCCCAGGTTCGAATCCTGGTACCCCGACAAAGAGGAGAGATTTGTAGTCTAAGATTATAGATCTCTCCTCTTTTTTATTCCATTTTTGTCTTAGTGTCACTGTTTTTTTATGCTGATCCCTTTTTATACTCATAACATCTCTTGTTTGTTTTAAAAAAAAATATTATCTTGCGGGATAATTGTAGTGTTATGAGAGTATTAATATCCATTTTATTTATATTTATAACCACTTTTTCGCCGGTAGATGCGGCTATTAAATCTATTGGAGCGGGTGAAAGAGGGGCTATTTCAGTTAGTAGGCATGAGGTTTTTGATATTCCTTTTGTTGCTAAAGAGAGGAGTGCGTCCCCCTTTGATGTCGAGCTTGTTGCTATCTTTATCTCGCCTACTGGGGCGGAGCAACGTGTGCCTGCATTCTACAACGGTAATAATGAGTGGGTGGTGAGATTCTCAGCTGGCGAGGTGGGCGAGTGGAGCTATACAACCACCTCGGATCTGAGGTCGATGAGTGGTAAAAAGGGGTTGTTAACCGTTGGTGATAGTATATATGGCGGTCGGCGAGGTAAGCTGGTTGCTAGTAAAAGTTCGGTCACAAACTTTGAGTGGGAGGATGGGTCACCCTGTTTTCTAATCGCCTTTGGTTGCGATTTTCTCTATGCTCTTGACTACCATAATAGCGATGATGCACCCAGTCTCAATACCTTTGTCAATAATATTGCTAAAGAGGGGTTTAACCACGTTATCATGAATGTGTACGCATATGATATTGTGTTTGATCTGGACTCAAAGTTGAGTAAGAAGCAGCAGTATATAATGGGTGGCGATGAGAAGATATATCCATTCTGGGGTAGTAACGCTAAACCAAACTACTCGATGCTTGATGTGAACTTCTTCAGACGTTTAGATCGTACAATAGAGCGACTTAACGATAGTAATATTGTTGCTCAATTGGTTATCTATAACTGGGATACGGGGGTCAATTGGGCTGCGGCGGGTAGCAAGGAGGATAGCCTATATTTTGACTATGTTGTTAAGCGTTATCAGGCATTTTCAAATGTTGTCTGGAGTATATCTGGCTCTTTTGGTGATAAGGTGAGTGATGAGTTTATTATTGATAAGTGTTCGCGTCTGCGTGATCTTGATACCTTTGATCGATTGGTGACTGTTGGTGATGATGGTTTTTGTCAATATTATAGTGGTGCTGTTGATTTCATCTCGCGTAGGAGTACATCGGTATACTCGGATCGTGAGGCGGTCAAGAAACCTACTCTATGTATCGATAATGGAGGGTTTGAGGAGTGTGGATATAAGTTAGTTAATGGGTTGTATGTTGAGGCAGAGCAGTGTTTGCGACGCAGCTATGAGGTTCTTTTTGGTGGTGAGTATGTAACTTACTATTGGCAGGGTGCGGCATTCAGCTTGTTGTTTTACAATGTTGATTCACTGCCTAGGGGTGTTGATCGCCCTAAGATGGAGTATTATAGATACCTAAATAGCTTCTTTACAAGGCACCCATATGCGGACTTCAAGCCGGTCTCGGGTCTCTCGGATAGTTCGTTGTGTATGGGTGATAGTGATGGGCGGAGCTACCTGCTATATATCCCGAAGGAGATGAGTACGGTCTCGGCTAATGGGGTGTTGAGCAAGGGGCAATGTCTACTGTTTCAGTGGTTTAACACCACTACAGGTGAGTATAGTGATGTGTGGGTTGGGCGTGATGTAACGGCAAAAACAATGCCTGTAAATCCTTGGCATTTGGTGAGTGATGCTGTTTTGATTGTTAAAATATTGGAGTAGGGTGTTTATTTGTATCTGTTTGATTTTGTGGCAGATGTGTCGTCTGTTGCGCGGTTGTGAGATATGTGTTAGGTGAATATTATTGCCTTAAATTAGATTAATTTTAGAAAAAATTATTATCTTTGGGTATTAATTGGGATATTATAAATTATTATAAATGAAAAGGTTTTTACTTTTGTTGGTACTCATGCCATACCTTTTGTGCGTAAAGGGGCAGGAGGGTGGAACTCAGGGTCGAGAGGAGTCTCGATTGCTTGAGAGTGTCTACTACAAGAGTAATAGTGACGTTGCCCCCTCTGAGGAGCTGCCCAAGGTGAAGGGGTTGATTGAGAATGCTGTTGCTGATTCAACATTAATGCTGCACTTAGTGGG